>MEIF01000199.1 GCA_001750645.1 Gammaproteobacteria bacterium AqS3 | reverse complement strand
CGAATGATCGAGCCCGTACTTCGAATACAACTCCTGGTCGAAGTAGTCGTAAAAGCGCTCCGTTTCGGGTGGTGTAACGTGTCTTCTGTAATTTGGCTGAGCTGAAAAGTGCTGAGCCACCCGGTTATCCTTTTGAAAGCGATGGGAAGTTGCAATCAAGAGGAAACAGGAATGGCTCAGCGAGCACAGAATAAGACGATTGATGACGCGTTGGAACTGCTTCAGGAAAACGGTTTTGACGGCCTCTGCGAGGCCGTCAAGGTCTTGATGAATCAGGCGATGCTGTTGGAACGCAACCAGTACCTGGGCGCAGCGCCCTATGAGCGCAGCGCAACCAGGGAGGGTCACGCCAACGGGTTCAAAAACAAAACGGTCAAAACTCGATTGGGCGAACTGGCGCTGAAGGTGCCACAGACCCGCGACAGCGGGTTCTATCCTCAGAGCCTTGAGCGTGGGTTGCGCTCTGAACGCGCGCTGTTGATGGCGGTTGCGGAAATGTATGTACAAGGGGTCTCGACTCGTCGCGTAAAACGCGTCGTTGAAGAGCTCTGCGGCATGGACCTGAGCTCGACTCAGGTCTCACGAGCCGCCGCTCAGCTGGATGAACTGCTCGAGGCGTGGCGCTCGCGTTCGCTGAATCGGTACCGCTACGTTCTTCTGGGCGCCCGCTACGAGAAGGTCCGTCACGGCGGGCAAGTCATTGATGTGGCGGTACTTATTGCCTGTGGGATCGACCCAGAAGGACGGCGCGATGTGCTGGGCTGCTCCGTATCTCTCTCCGAGGCGGAAGTGCACTGGCGCCAGTTCCTCAGCGGCTTGAAAGATCGCGGCCTGAGCGGCGTTGAGTTCGTGGTTAGCGACGCCCACGAAGGGCTGGCTGCTGCCCGCAAGGCGGTGTATCCAAGCGTGCCCTGGCAACGCGGCCAGTTCCATCTGCAGCAAAACGCGGGGCAGTACGTGCCGGCGGCGGCTCTGAGAGAAACAGTGGCTTCAGATATCCGAGCCATCTTTAACGCGCCGGATATGGAACAAGCCAACCACCTGCTAGAGAAGTTCCTGGATCGGTATCGGAAGAAAGCGCCACGGCTGGTCGAATGGGCAGAGACGGCTCTACCGCAAGGCTTCACCGTATTCTCGTTGCCTGCCACACACCGAAGACGACTGCGCACAACCAATTTGCTTGAACGACTCAATGAAGAAATACGGCGGCGAACAAAGGTGGCCCGGCTGTTCCCCAACGAGGCCTCGTGCCTTCGCCTGGTAACGGCCATTGTGATGGAGATCGCTGAAGACTGGCAGAGCGCTGACAAGCGCTACATCACCTTCACTGACTAACCCGCTTGCAAGGGATGACCGAAATTACAGAACAGGTGTTGCTCAATCGCGTC
>MEIF01000198.1 GCA_001750645.1 Gammaproteobacteria bacterium AqS3 | reverse complement strand
ACCCCTCGCACGCGCCGAACGGCCACGCGGGGGCTGGGCTAACGCCGGTTGCGGATGTGTACCCGTTCATCAAAATCGCCGTGCCGGTTGCCGACATCCCGCTCATCGACGGACGATCGGGCAGCATCATCAGCCGGTCTTGTTCGGTTAGTTGATAAAGATTCGCGCTTGCGCCGGGGAAATACGAATCCGCTTCGTCCTGTGTTTGAGTGCCGCTATTATCCGAATCCGTGTTGATGGTGATCGTGCGGCCCTGGCTTATTTCGCTGAGAATCCCGTTGACCGCAGATATGGTGGTGGTGAATCTGGCATAAAGCGTATATTGCCCGCTTTGCGTGAATTTATCTTTTTGGATGGTTGCAACGATCGGACGATTCGAAACGATCGGCGCAGTCGAAGATGTAAGCGATGTTCCTGTAAGCCAGTTGGAAGATTTTAGGGTGGAGCCGGATGGAACATACCGGATTTCCATGCCGGTGATCGGGCTGCTGTAATCTTCCGGTTTGAAAGTCGCGATCAGAGTCGATCGTTGTTGCACGAGCGATTGCCAAACAGGTGCGGGAAGAAGACCGCCGGAAAAGTCGGGCGTGAAACTTGTTGTTAGAGGAATGCTCTTTCTTTTGCCGCCGATGCCTTGAACATTCCACACCGTCATTGTCATCGATTGATGCGGCACGGACACTTCGAAATAGACTTCATGGCTATCGTGCGGGATTTCTCGTTCGAAGTGCTCCTCGCCGATGGTCAGACGAAATAACTTCCTGAAATTGTTCGGTGTGATGGTCGCTTTGATGAAAAAACTATTCAATGTCCGCGTATAAGGAAACACTTGCAAGTTTTTCGGCTTCGGCGGAAGAGCGCCTTGACTGGACGGAACATAAGGCGGCGGGGCTTCCAACTCCGGCATATTCAGATCGTTATTGTAAAGATAATCCGGCGACTCGATAAACACTGCATTGACCGTCATATCTTGGTTGATGGTTTTTTGCAGCAACATCATCCTTGCTCGCTTGAACCCGTCTTTAGGCATATCGATCGTGTAGATTCGACCGACACTCATTGCCAGAAATTTGACGGGATCGGTATCTTCGGTGCCGGGGAAATCGCCGGGCGGCAATGTAATGGAAAGCGTCTTGCTGTGGCGGGCGCGGCGGAGTTCGATCGTTGCCAACAGATTTGCGGCGACCGGATTGATGACCCATCTCCATGTACCCAAGTTTTTCGGATACAGGAAATTTTGATCGACTTGTTCGATTTTGTCGGGGTCTTGAATTTCAACGAGAGAATGTTTTAGATAATCGTGCCATGAAGATTGCGCCATTGTGATATTGACGGCATTGACGCGTTGCGCGACAGATGGCGCGGGGTTGATTTGCAATGCCGGCGAG
>MEIF01000197.1 GCA_001750645.1 Gammaproteobacteria bacterium AqS3 | reverse complement strand
CGCACGCTGATCGCGACCCTGCCGGTGGCGCTGTCGTAGCCGCCGCCCGCAGCTGTCAGGTTGATGGTGGCCGTGCCGTCGTCGGCGTCGTCGTCGGCGCTGACCGTGACGGTCTGTGCCGTGTTCCAGTTGCCGGTGGTGAAGGTCAGCGAGGTTTTGTCGAGCGTCACGTCGTCGTTGGCGGTGGCGCTCGGCTGAGCCAGCGTCACCTTGACGGTTGCCGTAGGCTCGCTGGTCAGCTTGACAGTAAATGTGGCAGTGTCGTCCTCGTTGATGTTCAGACTGCTCTCGGAGATCTCCAGGCCGGCGCTGTCGTTTTCCCTCACAGTCACCGACACTCTGCTCTCGACGTTGTCATAGCCGCCGCCCGCCGCAGTTAGCTTGATCGTCGCCGTGTCGACCTCGGCGTCGGCGTCATCCGCCGCGCTGACCGTGACAGTCTGGATCCTGTTCCAGTTGCCGGTGGTGAAGGTCAGCGAGGTTTCATCGAGCGTTACGTCGGTGCTGGATGCGGCGGTCCGTGTCAGCGTCACCGTGACATCGTCCGAGGGCTCGCTGGTCAGCTTGACGGTGAAGGTTGCGTTGTTGTTCTCGTTGACCTCCAGGCTGCTGACGGAGAGCTCAAAGCCGTCGTCGTCGGTCACCCTCACCGACACCCTGCCGGTGACGCTGGCGTAGTTGCCGCCCGAGGCCGTCAGCTCAATGGTCGCGGTGTCGTCGGCGCCGTCGTCGTCATCGACCGCGCTGACCCTGACGGTCTGCGCCGTGTTCCAGTCGGTGGTCGTGAAGTCCAGCGAGGTCGGGGTGAAGCTCACGTCGTTGTTGGTGCTGTTGCTCGGCTGCATCAGCGCCACCGTCACATTCGCCGAGGGCATGTTCTTCAGCTTGACCGTGAAGTCCTCATCGCCTTCCTCATCCACGCCCAGGCTGGCAGTGGAAAGCACCAGCCCCTCCGTTTCATCATCGGTGATGGAAACCGCCTTGGTGACGTTTGAGGCGGTGATGCCGCCGCTGGCGGAGAGGGTGATGGTGTCGGTGTCGTCGGCGGCATCGGCGTCCTCAGCCGCCGTGACGGTGACGCTCTGGGTGGTGCTCCAGTCGGTGGTGCTGAAGGTCAGCGAGGCCGGGGAGAGGGTCACATCTGAATTGGTCTTTGCCAGCGAGACGGTGACGCTGGCACTGGGTTTGGCGCTGAGGCTGACCGAGAATGTGTCCCCCGTCGAATCGCCCTCGGCTATCGTCAGCGTCCCCGCCGGGGTGACTTGAACGTGGCCGTCGGGCTGTTGCTGTAACCGGCTCCTGTTATTGAGAATGTAAGGGTCGCCTCTTCATCGGTGAAATCGCTGTCTTCATTCACATCTAGATAGAATAAATTAGTAAGGCGTATCGTTGAGCCATCCAAGGTGAGTGTAGTTTCTGGACAGTTTGCAATCAGAAAAGACAAGCACGCCTGCAAGTCCGGGTTATTGCTTGATACCTTGAGGACGGCACCTGCCTGAGGCGTCGGAGAAAAAGAGAGTGAGGGACCACGGACCAAACCGTCAGAGAAAGAGCGACCTTCCGACACATCAATTGCAGCTGTAGATGCCGTCATAGTCCCGGTCGGCGGGGTGTCGTTGTCTTTGATATTGACGGTAAACGTGGCCGTCGGGCTGTTGCTGTAACCGGCTCCTGTTATTGAGAATGTAAGGGTCGCCTCTTCATCGGTGAAATCGCTGTCTTCATTCACATC
>MEIF01000196.1 GCA_001750645.1 Gammaproteobacteria bacterium AqS3 | reverse complement strand
AACTAGCAGCCTGTTGAAAATCGGTTCAACAGATCTATTTTGTTCATCAATGTTGATGTTTGAAAGTGATCGGCGACATTGACTTGATTTGATGTTGCGATCTCGGCTCGGGCATTCTGCCTATCCATTTTGCGATTCATCCCATTCTCGGCCTCTGCTCGGCTACGGGAGTGGCATCCCTTTGCGATTTTACCCGGATCATGCCATTAGCCCTTTCATCCGAGTGATGTTGTAGGCCGTCGCCGTCAGTCGGAACAACCAGTCAACATTCTCTTTGCCCCGATGACGCAGCTTGGCCAGAAGTCCGTAGGTCTTCATCCAGCCAAAAGGTTCTTCCACCCGCTTTCGCTTCTTCTGGCTGATCTTATAGCCCTCGTGGCGTGTTGTTCGGCCATCCAGCCGACTGTATCTGGCCTTCGATGCCACATGTGGCGTGAAGCCAAGCTCGCGGCATGAGGTGACAAACGCGCCGACATCGCAGCCTTTGTCCGCACCGACAGTCTGGCCCGGCCGGATCGGCTGGGTTGAAAGCATGTCGCTACCAGCCAGCCACTCCTGCTTCGTGCCCGCTTCGGTTACCGATGCCGCAACGATCAATCCATTGCGGTTCTCGGTCAAAACATGACCCATGAAGCACAGCTTTGCTTCTTTCCCAAGGCTCTTTCGATACAGCTTCGCGTCCGGATCAGTGCTTGACTGGTGCGTCTCGTTCTTGCGCTTCTGGCCGTGGAAGTTCTCGCCATCGTCGTCGCCCGAGTCGTCCTTGGGCCGAAACGACTTCAGCGACGCACAAGCCTCGATCAGCGTCCCGTCGACACTGAAGTGATCACGCGACATCAGCTGCCTGGCGTAGGCCTGCTTCTTGATCGCCTCAAACAACAGCTCATCGACATCGCTCGACATCAGCCGGTCACGGTCCTTGGAAAACGTCGAGTGGTTCCAAACCGGATCGTCCATCCCAAGACCCACAAACCAGCGAAACAGCAGGTCATAGTCGATCCGCTCGACCAGCAAACGCTCTGAACGAATCGAGAAGAAAATCTGCAACAGCAATGCGCGCAGCAACTGCTCTGGCGGGATCGAACGCCGGCCTTTGTCTGCGTACATCTCGTCAAACACCGGCGCCAGCTCGGACAACGCCGTATCCACAATCCGCCGAACCTTGCGAATCGGATGATGCTTCGGCACCCGAGACTCCAGATCCACGCAGCTGAACATCTGAGGCTGAGGGTTCTCTTCGCCGCGCATACCGACCATCCGTATCACTTCGATACGCTATTATCGCTCGATCACGACTTTTTCAACAGGCTGCTAGTTAGTGTTTTAGGTGAAGCGGATTCTCCCAAGCGTCTGTTTTTGAACGTAAAAAACGCCGATTTTCGAGCGCGCGGTGTGTGAAATGATGTTAGCAAACACCCGCAG
>MEIF01000195.1 GCA_001750645.1 Gammaproteobacteria bacterium AqS3 | reverse complement strand
GGCGTAGCCGCCGCCCGAGGCGGTCAGGTCGATCATCGCGGTGTCAGCGAAGGCATCGTCGTCATCGGCGGCGCTGACCGTCACGGTCTGCGCCATGTTCCAGTTGTCGGTGGTGAAGGTCAGCGACGGGGTGACGGTCACGTCGGTGCTGGATGCGGCGGTGCGTTCCAGTGCCACCATGACTTGCGCACTCGGCGGGTTCGCCAGCTTCACAGTGAATGTGCCGGTGCCGCCCTCGGTCACGGTCAGCGATGCCTCGGACAGGATCAGGTCAGGATCGTCGTCAATGACCTGGACGGGGATGGAGGCGCCGGGGAAGTTGGTTGAGTTGTAGTTTAAGTTGGCGAAATTTGACTGTGCGGAGCTGAAGTTGATCGTGACATTTTTGATGGCGCTGGTGAATGTGCTGTCATTGACCGGCGTGAGGGTCAGGGTCTGGTAATGATCCCACCCTTTGTTGTTGTTATTGTGATTTTGAAACTCAAGACTGCGAGGGCTGACCGTGAACACGCTGGTGTCGGACGAAGTGACATTAAGCAAAGGGTTTGTAAGACGAATAGGACTTCCATTAAATAACGTCTTCTGCGTCAGCCTCACCCCTACGGTCACCGTCCCGCCGTCCTCGTTGACCACCACGGGCGAGATGGACGGGATGATGTCCGGTCTGCCGGTGTCGATGACGGTGACGCCGTAGTGGATTGCTTCTCCGGACAAGCCTCCGCCCGAGGCGCTCAGCGTGACCTCGGCGCTGTCGTTGATCTTGTCTGAGTCGCTGCCGAGGACGGTGTAGAAGGTCTGGGCTGTGTTCCAGTCCGAGGTCGTGAAGTCCAGCTCGGTGATGGCGGTGTTGCCGGCGGAGTCCGAGCTGAAGGTGACATCGGAGTTGGTCGAGCTGAGGGAGACGGTCACGGCGGCGGAGGGCTGCTGGGACAGGGCAATGCTGCGGGCGACTGCGCTGCCCTCTGCATCTATGACGTTGGCCAGAGTCGTGGGATTGAAACTCGCCGTCCCGTCGTCGGTGTCCCGCACGCTGAGCTCGACGCTGCCGGTGACGCTGGCGTAGTCGTAGTCGCCCGAGCCCCCGCCCGAGGCCGACAGGCTGAGGGTCAGGCGGGCGTGGGCATAATCGCTGTCATCTGTCGTTCTGACGTATACCGTCTGTGCTGTGTGCCAGTTGGCGCCGGTGAAGGTCAGGGTGTTCTGGTTGCTGTTTGAGGTGTCGGTGTCGGTGTCGATCGTCACCCCGGTGGACGCCGCCGGCTGGGCAATGGTCACCGTCACGTCGGTATTGCCGGCGCTGTCCTTGGGCGTGGGCGAGGTGGTCAGCCTGACGGTGAACAGGCCGGAGGAGCCCTCATCCAGACTGAGCCTTGCGGGCAGACTCCTTAGGCCGGCGTCGAGCTTGTCTGCAAAACCCAGCGTCACCGCAGCAC
>MEIF01000194.1 GCA_001750645.1 Gammaproteobacteria bacterium AqS3 | reverse complement strand
TCGGAGGTTCGAATCCTTCCGGGCGCGCCACTAAAGTCAGGTGTATTCCGGTCACATGGTTTACATCTTATTCTGGGCACATGGTTAACACTTTGTCCGGATCGAACGGTGAGGGACCGGGTTCTACCCGGTCCCTTTCTTCGTCAAAGAACCCCAGATCATACTCCATGAAGCTGACCTGCCAGACCTGGTCGGCGACCTCTCGTATGCCTACGAGCTGGCCGGCGAACACGACACTGAGGCTGATCTTGCGCTGTCCAAGGCATATTCGGCCGCAGCGGGTCACACGCTTGACCTTGTCGTGATAGGGGTAATCGGGCTCGTCAGGCGTCTCATAGCATCGCGCTGAAGGTGTATACAGATCACCGGGGTAGGCGCCACCCAGCGCCTGGTGCGGACGTTCATTGTTGTAAACATCCACGAAGTCATCAAAGCGCTCCTGCTGCTGCAGGAAGTTGAACTCAGGCGGCTTGGTGGCTTCCTTTTTAAGGGTGAGATGCATGCGCTCATGTCGTCCGTTCTGCTCGGGATGACCGGGCTTGATGCGCTGCACCTGTATCCCCAAGCGCAGCCACCAGACCGCGAGGCGGGACAGGCCGAACAGCGCACAAGGCGCGGCGAACGGTGGCCCGTTGTCGGTTCGTACGGCGGTCGGTAGTCCGAACTCCTTGAAGGTGCGCTCGAATACGGAGAAGGCGAAGTCGGACTTGGTGGACTCAAGGCCTTCGCAGGAGAGCAGGTAGCGTGACTTGTAGTCACTGATGGTGAGGGGATAGCAGTACTGCCGGTTGCCGAGCATGAACTCCCCCTTGTAGTCGGCACACCAGAGGCCGTTGGGGCGGTCGGCGCCGATCAACGGCGTTCCCTGGGCCTTGTGGCGGCGGCGTTTGCGGCGCTTTACGAGGCCGTGCCGATCCAGCACGCAGTGGATCGTACTAACAGCCGGAGCCTTGATCATCGGGTACTGGCGGATCAACTTGTCGCGGATCTTTGGCGCGCCCCAGCTGGGATGCTCCTTCTTTATTCCCAGGATCGTGCGTTCGACCTGGTAGGGCAGACGGTTAGCTTGTCGATAGGGTGCTCGGCTCTGGTCGTAGAGGCCATCGAGCCCGCAGTCTTTGTAGCGGTTAAATATCTTGTAGCCGGTGACTCGGGAGATACCGAACTCCCGGCACAGGGGCGCCATCTTCTCGCCTTGAAGCAGTCGGCCAACAAACTTAATGCGTTCATCCATCGGTTTACACTCTTTCCAGGGCATCTGGGCTCTCCCCAAATACCTAAATGTGTAAACCATGTGATCAGAATAATCTGTAAGTTATGTGCCGCTAAGCACAGCATGGCCGCTGACGCCACTGCCCCGCCTCGCGAATGCGCGCGGCAAGAGTACCGGCTTCGTCACCACGACCCGCGTCACGCATGCGACGCCGGCCACGACC
>MEIF01000193.1 GCA_001750645.1 Gammaproteobacteria bacterium AqS3 | reverse complement strand
TCCGAGGCAAAGGTCACGTCGGAGTTGTCCGATGCCAGCGCCACCGTGACGTTGGCGCTGGGCTGCCGGGACAGGGCAATGCTGCGCGCCACCACAGCGCCCTCGGCGCCCGAGACGCGGGTCAATGTGCTGGGGGTGAAGGTGAAGTTGGCGGTATTGTCGGTGACGATGACGGTGAATGTTTTGCTGACGCTGCCGTATTTTCCTCCGTCATCACCGGCAACTGATATCGTGATTTCAGCCTCCCGATTTTGCCCCGGGACGGTGATGGCATTAGCTGCCGCAGTCAGCCTGATGCCATGCGAGGAGACCCAAGAGTTGGTACCTGCACTGCCGGTAATTGAGAGTGTTGCCCTGCTATTTTTGGTCCAAACAGCGGTGACCAAGTCGTCATCGTCGGAAGACAGTGTTGCATTAACGCCGACTGTGGGGTAAGTCGGCGACGATCCAATAGTCATGTCCAGCGTTGCTGTCGATCCCTCGGCAACCTCAATTCGATCAGAGGACACGAGCAGCTCTCCCAAGCTGTCATCGTCGTCCACAACCTTGAATCTCAGGTCGAATTCCTGCCTGACTGCCGATCCGCCCGTCCCCGAAACAATGGTGAACTTGGCCCCGGCATCGTCGCTGTCATTGCTGTCGGAGTCGCTCTGGGCGGTGAACTTGATCAGGTAGTGATCGGGAGGGGTGCCGCCGGCGCCGATGAGGGTCGGCAGGCCGGTGTTGGCGGCGGTGCCGCTCTGGCTGTCGGCGCTGGTATTGCCGGGGTTCGAGACTTCCCAGCGCACGCTGCCCTTGACATCGGTGATTGACAGAGCGGTCGGGGCGCTGGAAAAGTCGGCCCAATGGGGGTAGACGTGCACTTCCAGCTCGTCGCTGGTGCCCTCGCGCAGCGCCTGCCTGCTGTAGTTGACATAAGGGCGGCGGGCGCCCTCATAAGGGTCCCGCACGGTGAGCGGGATGCTGCCGGTGACGCCGGCATAGCGGTAGTCGCGCGAGCCGCGGCGCGAGCCGCCGCCCGAGGCCGACAGTCTGAGGGTCAGGTGGGTGTTGGCAGTATGTTCGCTATCCTTTGTCGTGCTGACGTATACCGTCTGTGCTGTGCCCCAGTTGGCGCCGGTGAAGGTCAGGGTGTTCTGGTTGCCGTTTGTGTTGTTGTCGGTGTCGATCCTCACCCCGGTGGACGTCGCCGGCTGGGCAATGGTCACCGTCACGTCGTCATCGCCGCTGTTTTCCTCGGGCGAGGTGGTCAGCCTGACGGTGAACTCACCGGAGGTGCCCTCATCCAGACTGAGCCTTGCGGGCAGACTCCTCAGGCCGGGGGCGAGCTTGTCTGCGAAACCCAGCGTCACCGCAGCATTATTTTGGTCAAGCGGATAGTTGGCCTCGACCGAGTTGTCGGGGCAGGCTGCGTAGCCGGAGTCCCGCTGCCAGTCT
>MEIF01000192.1 GCA_001750645.1 Gammaproteobacteria bacterium AqS3 | reverse complement strand
CGTGTTTGGTCTGGAGCTCGTTATGGGCGGGGTTTGCCGGGGATTTTCTCTCAGCAGGGTCTGCCGATTGGCGTCTGCGTCTATGGATGAGTATTCAAGTTCTCTTTTGATTTCTCTTTTCATCCCGGCACCCT
Organism: Gammaproteobacteria bacterium AqS3; assembly: GCA_001750645.1. Classification (GTDB taxonomy): domain Bacteria; phylum Pseudomonadota; class Gammaproteobacteria; order MEIF01; family AqS3; genus AqS3. Next base: position 1,332 of record MEIF01000192.1, on the reverse strand, counting down.
CCCTGTCTTTAACAGTCGGCCCCGAACGAGCCGGACGGATTATATATATACACGCATAAGCCCTGCCCGCAGCCCGAACGTTCAGTAGCGCTTCTGGAGCTCGACGGCCAGCTTGGAGCGGGCCTCGCCCCGATGGGTGATGTGGCGCTCGCTGAACAGCCGCAGCTCGAGGGTGTTGTCGTCTGAGAACCGCACCCCGGCGACCTGGCGGGCCCCGCCATTCGACCCGCTGGTGAAGCGGTACTCGGAGTAGGGCGTCAGCAGCCCGCCAAAGGCGAACAGCCCGTAGCCGATGTTGCCGGCCAGCCCCCGATCCAACCGCTGCGTGCGGCGGCGCTGCCGGTCGGCCTCGTTCAGCCGGAAGGCATCCCTCCGATCCAGCAGGTCGTCTTCGGTGGCGCCCCAGGTCGGCCCGACCGCAAAGGCAAAGCCCTCGCCGCCGCTGCCCGAGCTCAGCCGCATCTGGATGCCGGCGCCCCAGTCGCTCAGGTCCTCGGCGCTGTGCATCGTCAGCGTGCGCAGGTTCAGGTCGATGCTGAAGCGCTCCGAGCCGGAGCGCATCTGCATGCCGGCGGTGAACTCGATGCCGGTGCCGGTGACCCCGTCGCCGGCGTCGTGGCGCAGCAGCAGGCCGACGCGCGGCATCACCTTCCAGACGCTCCCCAAGCCGCTGTGCGCCAGCTCCATGCCGCCCCGGAACTGCATGCTGCTGACGCTCGCCTCCAGAGCGGTCAGGGTCGAATCCGAGGTCTGCAGTGTGCTGAAGTCGAGGTCGCCCGACCACGACAGCGTGCTGTTGCCCAGCTCGGCCGCCGGCCAGCTGCCGCCGGCGGACAGCAGATACATCGACAGGCCGGCTGTGCCCTGCTGCTTGTCGGTCTGGTTCAGGGTGGCGTCGCCCTCGACCACCCCCAGCATGACGTGGCCGCCGCCGCCGTTGCTGCCCTGGATTTCCATGTAGGGCATGACGATCGACATGTCGGTCTCGATGCTGGCGCCATACCGGCCCAGCGTGTAGTCGGAGTCGTTGCTGCTCGACGAATACGCCACGCCGGACAGAATCCCGCCCTCGCTGCGCCGGTCGAAGCCGAGCCAGGTGCTGCTCTGCGAGCCGTCGAACTCGATGTCGTCGCTGGTTCCGGAGAACTCGCCGGTGTCGATGCGGCCCCAGACCGACCAGCCGGCGCCGCCGGCGTCACCCGCACCCAGGGCGTAGCTGAAGTCGCTCAGCAGGGCCGTGCGGTCGGACATTCCCGAGCTGCGCGCATCGACCGAGCGCAGCGGGCGGCCGCCGTCGAGCGGGATGCTGCCGGATATCCCGAGCACGAGCCA
>MEIF01000191.1 GCA_001750645.1 Gammaproteobacteria bacterium AqS3 | reverse complement strand
GTCGTTTCCGCGTCAGTGCGTTTATCCAGCAGGGCTATGTCGGCGCCGTGCTGCGTACGATTACCACAGAGATAGTGAGTATATGCGGGCCGGTTCCTTCGGGTGATCTGACCCCCACAGCGATCGACCTGGTCTAGTCTGGAGGTACCGGCCGCCCCCGTGTGGCCTGACCCACACTCCGATCGACCGAGGTGTCATTCCCCGGACATGTCGACCACTCGAGGGCGCCGGTCGAGGTTCCGACCTCAACCGACATCGTGACCTAATGAGAGCCTGGCCAAAGGCGCCCCTTCACTGCCGTGTCCGAATCGGACGAGATCGGTGCCGCCCCTGCGCATCTACCGATCACGAGGAGACGACATGCCAACTGTAACAACCGAAGCGCCGAGCGTCATCGGCGGAATCGATACTCATCAAGACCTCCACACAGCGGCCGTTATCGACACTGACGGCTCCGTTTTGGGCAGCGAACCATTCTCGACGACGCGCGCCGGCTATCGTGCCATGCTGCGTTGGTTCCGCTCGCACGGTGAAGTTCTTCGTGTCGGCGTTGAGGCAACTGGGACATACGGTGCCGGTATTACGCGTCACTTGGCACTGGCGGAAATACCGGTTCTGGAAGTCACTGGGCCGGATAAATCGTTCCGCCGCGCCAAAGGCAAGGATGACGCCCTAGATGCTGTAGCGGCTGCTCGAGCTGCGTTGACCGGACAGCGGGTACAGGTAGCCAAGGACCGTACTGGTGCCGTAGAAGCGCTCCGCGTGCTGCGCACGACGCGCAAGACTGCAATCAAGTGTCGACGTGCTGCGCTGCAGCAGCTGCACAACACGATCGTTGCGGCACCGGACGAGGTGCGTGATCAGCTGCGCAATCTGACCCGAATGCGCCGCCTCCGACTTTGCGCAAGCTGGCGCCCCGATATGCTGGGGTATCGGGATCCGGTGATCGCCACCAAAATCGCCATCAAATCGCTCGCCCGTCGGATACTGGACATCAACGACGAGGTTGCTGACCTGGATCGCCTGATCGAACCGCTGGTCGAAGAGCTCGGCGGCAATCTGATCCAGCTAGAGGGCGTGGGGACCGAATCGGCCGGCGAGTTTATCGTGGTCGCCGGAGAGAACCCCGACAGACTTCGTAGTGAGGCAGGCTTCGCAATGCTCTGCGGCGCATGTCCAATACCCGCATCGAGCGGCAAGACGCAACGACACCGGTTGAATCGCGGTGGCAATCGACAGGCCAACAGCGCACTGCATATCGTCGTGCTCAGCCGCATGCGCATGGACCCACGGACCAAGAAATACGTGGAACGTCGACAGGCTGAGGGAAAATCAAAGCGCGAGATCATGCGCTGTCTGAAACGCTATATTGCCCGAGAGGTCTATCACGCTATAACCGCTACTTGACAAACATGAGAGCGTCTGAGGGTCAGCGTAATCGTCGCCCTGACGTCGTGGTGTTCGTGAACGGTCTGCCGC
>MEIF01000190.1 GCA_001750645.1 Gammaproteobacteria bacterium AqS3 | reverse complement strand
GGTTGAGGTTGTGGCCGGGCATCGAGGCCTGGTAGGAAGCGATCAGCAGCTTGCCTTCGACGTAGCAGTCGCCGATGGCGTCGAGCGGGATGCCGCCGAGCCACTCGCCGCTGTGGCGCTCGGCGCCGAACCTATCCTCGGCGAAGCGTCCCTGCGAGGCGTCCTGAACCCCGGCGCGGGCGGCGAAGCTGGCGGCCAGGTCGCCGGCCAGCGAGCGATCCAGGGTCAGCTGCTGACCCGCAACCGTGGCGGTGCGCACCCCGCGCCCGGCGTCAAAGCGCACGCCGATGGTGCTGCTGGCCGCCGGCAGCAGCGCCCCGGCAACCTCGGCCAGGATCACTGCGGCGGCCTCCTCCTCCTGCTCAAGCGTGGCGCCCTTGTCGTCGTCGGTCACCGTCACCGTCACCGAGGTGTTCGTGATGCCCGAACCTCTGAGGCTGATCATCGCGGTGTCGTCCGCGTTGTCATCGTCATCGGCCGCGCGCACCGTGACTCTCTGGGGGGTGTTCCAGTTGCCGTCGTCACCGCCGCTGAAGGTCAGCGACGCCGCACCGAGGGTGACCTCGTCGCTGTCCGATTCCAGCGCGACGGTTATGTCGGCGGCCGGTGCGGCGTGGAGCCTGACGGTGAGGGATGTCTCGCCGTTCTCGTCAACCGCCAGCGCATTCGCCGACAGCATCAGGCCGATGTCGCCGTCGTCGGTGACCGTCACCGTCAGCGAGCCGGCCCCGATGCCGTCGTCGGCGTCGGTGAGGCTGACGGCGGCGGTGTCATTGCTCGCGTCGGGATCCTGCACCGCCTGCACCGTCACGGTCTGCTCGTCGCCCCAGTTGGTTGTCGTGAAGTCCAGCGATGTCGGGCTGAGCGTGACGTCCTCGTTGTCCGACGCCAGGTCGATGCTCGCAGCGCTGAGCGGACGGGTGTTGAGCCGCACCGTGAAGGTCTTCGAGGCGCCCTCGGCCACGGTCAGCGACGCCGGAGTGAGGATCAGCTGCGGGATGTCGTCGTCGGCGACGGTGACCGTCACGGTGCCGGCGGCGCTGTCGTAGCCGCCGCCTGCGGCCTTCAGGCCGATGGTCGCGGAGTCCTCATCGACGTCGGTGTCGTCGGCTGCGAAGACCGTGATGGCCCGGGCTATGCTCCAGTTTTCGGTTGTGAAGATCAGCGAGGTGTCGTCGACCGTCACGTCGTTGTTGCTCGGCTGGGTCAGCGTCACCGTGACGCTGGCGCTCGGAACCGAGTCCAGCGCAACCGTGAAGGTGGCATCGCGGCCCTCGGTCACGTCCAGCGTCGTCGCAGACAGAACCAGCTTGATCTCGTCGTTGTCATCGACGTCGACCGTCAGGCTGCCCTCGACGCTGCCGTAGTCGCCGCCGGCCGCCGTCAGGTTGATGGTCGCCGTGTCGTCTGCGGCATCGTCGTCATCGGCAGCGCTGACCGTCACGGTCTGGGGGTCTTCCCAGTTGGCCGCCGTGAAGCTCAGCT
>MEIF01000019.1 GCA_001750645.1 Gammaproteobacteria bacterium AqS3 | reverse complement strand
CGTCTTGGCAGTTGGTTTTGGCCAACCATCCGGCAGGTCAGGTTGTCCGCGCTCTGGCTTGGCTCGGGCCCGATGAAGCCGAAGATGCGATCAAGACATTAAAGCGAAGAATCCCCTCAGAAGCGTTTGAGGTCATGGCGACAGTGGCACCTCAGCTCCCAACCTGGCTGGCGCAGCTCATCACCCGTGCTGCTAGGAACGCTTAAAGTGGTTTGTGCATTGCTTTGACGCTGCGATGCAAGCATTCACTTTGTTGCCGTGCGCACTACTGTTGATTTATATGAGTATCATTGCCACCCAAACTGGCCAGATGTGCCAAAGATCAAATGATAAATTTCCAAGAAATTAAGATTACCGGGTTATTTGGCAGGATCGATGTGACGCTGCCGATCAGAGATAACCGAGTGATCATCATCGGGCATAACGGGATCGGGAAGAGCACGATACTTAATGCGTTCTATTACCTCATTAGTGCTCAGTGGGAGAAACTTGGAGAGATAGATTTTGATTCATTAGAAGTACGGGCTAATAATCAAACTTTCACTGTGAAACAAGAACAGCTGCTTGAGATAGATTCTCATGCTCAACAATCGCTTTTTGAACCGCGCACTCGCCGGGAATTTAGCAGAGAAATTTCCAGAGTTGCTTCCAATCTGACTAAGCAAGAGTCGAGAGCTCTATCCGAAGCAAGGGTGCCATTGTCAATGATGCGGTTCATCGCAGAAAGGGAAGGGGTGCCAGTATCCTTGATAGAAGAATTGAGTTCAATATTGAGTCGAGATAGATCTCGTTTTAGGGAGCATCTGCCTTCTGAGGTCAGGAATATTCGAGATTTCTTTGAAGAAAATTTAGAAGGTCAAATACTTTATCTGCCAACGTATCGCCGTATTGAGAAGAATATTGAATCCATTTTTCCATGGATGGAGGAGGAAGTTCAACGAACAATTAGTAGGTCGCGTAGAGCTCGAGGTCTTAGAAGGCAGCGTGATCTATACATTGAATTAGTAAATTTTGGAATGAACGACATTTATAGAATGATCGATGCAAAAATGGAATCGCTTCGATATCTTCCATTGAATGAAATCAGGGAGTTAAGTACAAGATACTTTAGAGATGTTATTCGTGACGATGTGAACACATCAGATCTCGACCGTATTCGGGTTATTAATGAGAGTGACTTGGAGAGAATTTTTGCTAATGTTGATGAGTCTGTGCTTGACCGGCAAGACCGGATAAAGATTTATGAGGTGTTTAAAAAGGTTAAGGACAGCGAAAATATCGAGAAAGATATCAAAGGAAACGAACGATATGTGGCTTATTACATTTCCTCTCTCATTGATATTAGCGACAAGATTGCTGATAGAGAAAAACCAGTCCAAGAATTTGTCCGTATTTGTGGATCATATTTATTCGAAAAGAAAATTAAGTTTAATAATCTTAACTATTCTTTGCAAATTGAGTACGATGACAAAGATCCGGGAAAGGTTGAATTGGAAAACTTGTCTTCGGGAGAGAAGCAGATTGTAAGTCTATTCGCTCACATGACTCTGGATGACAGTCCCAATAAATATGTGCTAATCGATGAGCCAGAGCTTTCGCTTTCAGTAGATTGGCAAGAAAAGCTTCTCGATGATATTTCGGACTTGGATTCCTGTGCATTTATCGGTGCAGTGACTCATTCCCCGTTTGTGTTTGCAAATAAACTCGATGGATATGCGGTGGATATGTTCTCCTGTATTGGCCGGTGAATATTTTATGACAAATCTTAATAAGCTTCGGAAAAAACGTAAAACTGATAATGCGGTCGAGCATAAACTTAGGCTTTTTACGTCGGATAAAAAAATCCCTGCGATTCTTGTGGTCGAAGGTGAAGAAGACAGTAATCTGTATGCCTATGCTTTCCATAAAGTGGTATCTGATTCTTCAGTTAGAGTTATTATTTGTAATGGAAAAGGAGGCGTTTTGGGGCTGAGGGACTTTTCTGCGGACAATTTTCCAAATGATACAAAGGCCATATTTTTCATTGACAAAGATCATGATGATTTACTCGGTCTGGAGAATAAAGACGAAAGGACCTATGTGACAGACCACTACTCCATTGAGTGGGATATTTGTACAAAGAATGTACTGTTCAAGCTTATTGAGGATCACTATGCTTTAAATCTTTCAGATCCAATCTGGGGCGTGGTGCGTAGAAAATTCTGTGAACTCATGACCTCCTGGCTTGATCATTCCAGACCAGTTATGCAGGCTGTAGTAGTGGCCCGAAGAAATGGGGAAAATCTAGATCTCAAACAAATAATGTTATCTGACATTTGTCGTTTTCATGGGGAATCATTGGAGCATACCGGAATTTCATTAGAGGACTTATTGATTAAAGCAGGAATTAAGAATTGCCCCGCCAAAGAAGAACTTGATCAATGCAGCAGAGAGCTTCGCGATTGCGATGACCGTCTTTACATAAGAGGAAAACTTGTAGTTCAATTTTTCTGTGAATTTTTCCGAAGGCTCAATAAGATTTGCGGATATCCAACAAAGATTGATGATCAGAGTTTGACAACAGGGGTGCAAATTGGAAGGAATAACTATGTTAGGGGCGTTCTTAACATTTGGACTATTCCAGAAACTCTCCGCAAATTTTTTAATGATTGGAAAGAGCGCCAAGCTGTCTGAATGCTATCTTGCGCAAGGAATACATCCGGCCGCCTCAATTACAGATGTTAGGAAAATAAATAAATACCTGTCGTGGCGACGTGAACGGGCGCCCTATGAAACAGCCAATTAAACAGATATCGCCACATGCCCCGAAACTTCCAGAAATAACACACTCACTTTCGGCAAACAAAAGGTCGAACTATTCCAGGCATCGTCTTGGCAGCTGATATTCGGCAACCGTTCGGCGGGAAAGGCGATTCGCGCCCTGGCTTGGCTCGGACCCGATAAAGTCAAAGATGCGATCTCGGTCGGTCAGCAGAGTGCGCAGGGTATGTTGGCCGCTTAGAGGATTGACGGGAGACTGATATGGAAATATTTTTTGGCGTGGCAGCGGTATGGGAATGCGTCGGCGTCTGGGGGCTGCTTATGTGGCTTGCCATCAGACTGCTGGGAGCGTTGGGCTTCATCGATCCGAACAGGACGACACCGATGCCTTCGCAGGTCGGGATAGACCGAAGCCGCCGGACAATCCTGTATTAGTATGAGTTTCCTGACGGCACATGCTATTTCGGCGTCACTTCGCAGCTGGGTGGGCAGCGTTGGACTGAGGGAACATACAACGAGCTGGTGGAATCTCGCCGGTGCGATGCCGCACCAGCGGCTTCGGAAGTATTGGGGGGCATGGTGAGGGCGCCAAATCATACGCCGCATTCAGCGGCGGGCGGTCGTCGGTGGCGATGCCTCGGCTGCTGCTGGATGACGATGTGCATCTGGCGGGCGGTGTTCAACAGCACGGGCATGGAGACCCCTGAGACCTGCGCATTCATAGACGCGAAGACACTAAAGTGAAAAATCTCCACAGAAGCGTTTGAGATCATGGCGACAGTGGCGCATCAGCTCCCGACCTGGCTGGCTGAAAAAATCACCCGGGCGGCGGCTCATGCCTGAACCATTTCTGTCCTTGTCGGATGAGGAATAGCGAGATGCTGCGGGTGTTTCGGTCATGGTTACCGCGACCTTGGCGCGCATGGCGAAAAAAATGGGGCGATAAATAGCTTAAGTATTTTTTGTCAGGAATTCCATCAGCAAAGCATCTGTCTGTTTAATCACAATTTGAATGACTTCTTCTTGTTCTAGATTGAATGGATATTCCTCTTTCTGTGAAAGAAAATCAATCAATGATTCTAATATTCTTCTACGGTTTGCTCCATTCTCATGCAAATCTTCAACTATGGGTGCTGATTCTTCTTTTAAAGTACCAATCACATTCTTAGCAAATTCGAAAAAGTCAAGAATAATAATTCTCAGGTGTTCTCGTCGTATCCATTCATTGGTATAGGTTGCGGCCCCAAATGGATCAGGGAATAGGCTGCCATGATGAATGTTCATTTGTCGCAGCATGTCTAGGCACTCCGTTCGATTAATGTTAGGGATATGAATTTTTTGGAAGTATGGAGCTATTGATGCTGCATCATTGTCTTTGATCATTCTTTTTTCTCTAAGTCTATTGACAACATACGATACAAAACTTTCACCCTCTTCATTATCGGGGGTTATGGTGAATAAGCCACTTTGATTTACGAGGCGAGTGTGCTCATTGCTTTCCGGCTCATAAAATATCTCCGGCATGATTTCGTCTAGCTTGGACTTGTTAAGACAGAAAATTGCTCGGTCAGGATTACCTTCATCATCATCATCCGGTTCACAAAATGCAAAGTAAAGGGCCACGAAAGGAGATTGCGACCAGTCCAAAAGAGGGGTGTCTAAACTGTAATGCTGCCCATAAGCCCAGATTTCGTTTTCATTGTTTATAGATGAAAAATCAGGACCGCGACCACGCAAAGCCAGCTTGAATTGTTTAAGCAGTTTTTCCCGCTCGGATAGAGGAACATAGCCATTTTCATATCGGGGTAGGCGAGAGAGGCTTGAAGCCAATTTCCAGTCATGCCGGCGTTGACCACGATAGATCATACCTCGCTGGATTACACGGTGGCTAGGGGTCTCCATATATTCCATAAAAACCTTCCAGTTCGTCACGCGACATGATGGAATCTGGATGTCAACGCCAATGTCTACAAAGGCAAATTCAAGCCGAGATGGTGATTCTTCGGAAGATAACAGTTCTTGCTCGGACATATCAGGTGACAGAATCTAAACTTCTAGAAAATTTATTTAAATGAAATATTGCCTTTACTTGTTCTTGATGAAGAAGAAGCATTGATCTGATTTTCTGGCTGCGCTTGATTTTGCGAATCAGATTCTTTTTCAAGCTCAAATAATTTGATTACTTCCTCGATAAAATCTTTTTCTGGAAACCATTCTTTTCCATCGATAGATTCGAAAAGCATGCCAGAAGAATTAAGTATTAGAAATTTAGATAATTGCTCTTCTCTGCTTTCAGAGGTTTCGGTCTTGGATATGTATATCTCAGGCGATAGAACACATTCTTTTTCAATAATCTCATCGATCTCAACAGACCTGTGGTAATTCGAAAAGCCGTCAGATTCCCTGTCAAAACTTTTGCTGCACCACTGATGGTAGATGCTGGTGATGATTTTGATGTCCGTAACCCTAAACTCTCGGTGGGCGCCATTGATCATGTAACCAAAAGGTCGCGCATCGATAAATAGAACCTCTCCGTCTCTTCTGCGCTGTTTACCGGTTTGGTTATCTCTATCTTTCGCCAGAATCCACATACAGGCGGAGGCCGGGAGTGATGATAAATATGCTGCAGCCATGCGTAATTGGCGTTGTCAGCCGGCGGTGCTCCAAATAATTTCCAGCGGGGATCTTCCTGAAGCTGATCAGCACCCCAGTCGGGCATATTGAAGGGCGGGCTGGCTAGAATGTAATCCGCTTGTTTTGGGGATAGATCGTCCTCAATAAAACTGTCCCCCAGAGCAAGTTCAGCGTCAATTCCCTGAATGGCGAGATTTATTTTGGCCAGCCGCCAGGTCGTGTAGTCCCTTTCCCAGCCAATCAATTTGAGTTTGTCGGGCTGCGTGCCATGCTTCTCAATAAAATTCCGCGCTTCTATAAACATACCGCCCGAACCGCAGCAGGGGTCATACACGGTACCGTTGCGGGGTCTTATCATTTCAACCAGGGCATTCACAACCGTGCGGGGCGTAAAAACCTCACCGCCCCGAATATTTTCGGATGCAGCAAAGCACGACAGAAAGTATTCATAATCGATGTCACCGAACAGTCTGTGGAAACTGCCGTCTGACAAGAGATCGAGCAGCTTGTGAAGCACGATCTTATTGATGGCTCCCGAATGGCTGTCTCGCCGGGGCCTGAAGTCGCTGAGGTTTGGGTGGTCGTGCAGGTCTTGAACAATGTCAAATGCTCGGCCGATCAACTGCTCCAAATCGATTTCTTTTTTGCCGTCGAATAGGCTGATGTTTTCCCATAATCTCGGCCAGTCATCCCCCGAGAGATATTTCAAAAAGACCAGATCCAGCACGGCAAGCTTGTATTCTGATCGTGAAACGCCACTGTGAGCCTCAAGACTTTTTATTTCCCTGAAAAGTCTTGCAGCACCCAAACTGGCTCCCGGTGCATTGGTTGCGGTACGTGACATTGCGTTTCCTCCCCGGTGTTAGTCTCCAGCAGCACCGGTCGGAGAGAGGGTCCGACTTTCCCACTTATTATCTAAGCGCACTTTTTTGTCAGGAGTATCAAAACCCCTGAGCGGTCAGCATTATATGTGCTGACAGTTCGGCCACCCTCACTCCCCATCCGGCGATATCTCGGCCAATATCGCCTCCGCCTGGGCGATGACAGCCTGGACAGCTTCCGTGGCAAGGTCGGGCGGGTAGCCATGATCTTTCAAAGTCCGCCGGACGATGTTGCGCATCTTGGCCCGAACGCTTTCCTTCCTGCGCCAGTCCACCGTCACATTCGATTTTATTTTCTGCAGCAGTTCGGTGGCGATGATGCGCAGGTGCTCGTTGCCCATCACCTCGACGGCGCTGTCGTTCTCGGCGAGCGCGTCATAAAACGCAATCTCCTCCTCGGAAATTCCCTCCTCCTCGCCCCGGGCGATGGACGATTTGACATCCTTGGCCAGGTCGATCAATTCCTGGATCATCTCGACGGTTGAAATCGCATTCGCGTGATACCGGTTCACCGCATCCTGCAGCCGCTCTGAAAACGCCCTGCTGCGCACGACATTCTTTTTGCCCAGGCGGGCAATCTCGTCGTTCAGCAGTTTTTTCAAAGCCTCAAGGGCGAGATTTTTCTGCTCCATGTTCTTCATTTCCAGCAGAAATTCCTCGGACAGAATCGAAATGTCCGGCGACTTCAGCCCCGCCGCCTTGAGAATGTCGACGATTTCCGTGCTGGCGATGGCCTGATCAATCAGCTGCTTGATGGCAAACAGCCTGGCCTTTGACGTGGCCTCCTCCTCGGGGGAGGTTTTCATCATCGCAGCGCGCACCGCCTGGAAGAACCCGACCTCGTCCTTGACCTGGCGGGCGCAGTCGCTGGCCGCCGCCAGCGTGAAGGCCTTGACCAGCTCGGCGGTCGCCGACTGAAAACGCCGGAGTTCTATTTCTTTTTCCTTCTTGGTTTCCCTCTGCGCTGCGGCCTGCTCCTGCTTTTTGAGGATCCAGTTCATCGCCCCGCCGAGCGCTTCAAGCCGCTCGCCCGGTTCGCCGGAAATGCCGGGCGAATAATCGTGCCCGTGAAACATCGCGCGCACGATGTCGAGTTTTTCCCTCAGGACGGCGACGGCGTCCTCCTCCTCAACGCCGATGCGTTCGCGGTCGGCGTCCGAATATTCCGCCAGGGCTTTTTTGAGGTTCTGCAGGATGCCGATGTAGTCGACGATCAGGCCGCCGGGCTTGTCCTTGAACACCCGATTGACGCGGGCGATGGCCTGCATCAGGTTGTGGCCGCGCATGGGTTTGTCGACATACATGGTGTGCAGGCAGGGGGCGTCGAAGCCGGTCAGCCACATGTCGCAGACGATGACCAGCTTGAGCGGGTCGTCGGGGTCGCGGGCGCGCTTGGCGATGTGCTCGCGGCCGGATTTGCTGCGGATGTGCGTCTGCCAATCTGCGGGGTCCGACGCCGAGCCGGTCATCACGATTTTCAGCGCGCCCTCATCGTCGTCATCCGAGCACCACGCGGGCCGGAGTTTTTTGATCTGCTCGTACAGGCCGACGCAGATCTTCCGGCTCATGCAGACCGCCATCGCCTTGCCGCTCAGGGCGCTCAGGCGTTCATCAAGGTGCTCCACCAGGTCGGCCGCAACCTGTCCCAGCCGTTTTTCCGACCCGACCAGCGCCTCCACGCTGGCCCATTTCGCTTTGGTTTTTTCCTGCTGGGGTAGGGTTTCGTCCTCGAGGATGGCCTCGATTTCGGCATCGATGCGGGGCTTTTCGTCGTCGTCCAGCTGAATGCGCGCCAGCCGGCTTTGGTAGTGGATCGGGACTGTCACCTCGTCCTCGACCGCTCGGTTGATGTCGTAGACATCGATTTCATCACCGAAGACCGCGCCGGTGCTGGTGTCGGCGTTTTCGATCGGCGTGGCGGTGAAGCCGATGAAGGAGGCATTCGGCAGCCCCTCGCGGACGTGGTGCGCATAGCCGTAGCCGCGCTCGCCGCTGTCCTGGTCGAGCGTGGCGCCGAAACCGTACTGGCTGCGGTGGGCTTCATCGGCGATCACGATGACGTTTTCGCGCTCGGTCAGAATGGGGAATTGAGTTTCGCCCCGCTCGGGCGTGAATTTTTGGATGGTCGTGAAGACGACCCCGCCGCTGTTGCGCCTCAGCAGGTTGCGCAGGTCTTCGCGGCTGCTGGCCTGCTGGGGCGTCTGGCGGATCAAATCCTTGCACGAATTGAATGTGCTGAAGAGCTGGTTGTCGAGATCGTTGCGGTCGGTCAGAACCACCAGCGTCGGATTTTTGAGTTCCCTGGAGCGCACCAGCAGACCGCCGAGAAACGCCATCAGCAGACTCTTGCCCGAACCCTGCGTGTGCCAGATCACCCCGATGCGCCGGTTGCCTTCGGGGGACGAGGCTTTGACCGCTTTTTTGAGCGCCTTGCGGGCGCCGAAAAACTGGTGATAGCCGGCGACGATTTTGGAGAGCCCGTCGCCCCGGCCCCGGTCGGCAAAAACCGTGAAATCGCGGATCAGCGAGAGCAGATGCGATTTCTCAAAAACGCCGCGCAGCAGAGTGTCCAGCTCGGCCTCCCCGCGGCGCGTGAAATCATCGAGCTTGCCGGTTTTTGAGCGCCACGGCATGAAGCGTTCCTGATCGGCCGTCAGCGATCCGGCACGAGCGCTCAGGCCGTCGGACGTGACCAGCAGGCAGTTGGTGCGGAACAGCGAGGGGACATGCTTTTTATAGGTTTCCAGCTGGTTAAACGCCGTTTCAGAAGTGGCGCTTTTTTTGACGGGACTTTTCAGTTCAAAAACGGCGACCGGCAGGCCGTTCAAAAAAGCGACGACATCCGGTCGGTGTTTCTTTTTGCCCTCGACAACGGTGAATTGATTGGTGACCGTCCAGTCGTTGTTTTCGGGCTTGGCGAAATCCACCAGCCAGACCTTGTCGCCCTTGATGGTGCCGTCCTCGGCCGGATACTCGACATCGATTCCATTGACCAGAACATGGTGGAACCGGCGGTTTTCCTCCTCCAGGCTGGGGGTGTCCTGACGCTGCAGACTGCGGAGGGCTTCGTCAATGGCGTCCTCCGGGATGGTCGGGTTGAGACGCTCGACCGCCGCCCGCAGCCGCTTTTGCAGGATTGCTTCTTGATATGTGGCGCGTTGCGGGCTTTCGGAGTCGGGCGAGGCTTCCTCGGATGACAGGGGCGTGTAGCCGATGCTGGCGAGCGTCGCCAGGGCTGCTTGTTCGACGGTGGATTCGTTGAGGGTCAAGTTTGATTTCCTTGGCCACCAAAGTTGAGGTTGTGTTTTGATCGGTAATCGGCCTCAAAAACTTCGACTAATTCTTCTGTTAAAATTTGGCTAGATGAACCTGCCCCCAGCAATACAAGTAGTTTGAAAATATTAGTGCGTATATTTGCCTGAGCTGTTGATCTGAGCGGCCAGTCTATGGTCTCAAGCTCGTTGTAGCGCTTGGCAATTTTTGGAGCCCATCCCAGTACAGTTTCATCGGAGGCAATATCTTCATTGATTACTGATTGAACAGTGTTTTTCACTAAGTCAATGACATCGGTTCCGTTATCTGATTGAGAGAATTTAATAGACGTTGTTGAGGCTCTTGTTTCTACTAGTTTTCTTTTTTCCTCCTCTTTAGCATGATCTTGGATTATCTTTCGATGCAGCCAATCTTTGGCGTATGTGGCGGCTCCAAGCGGATCTGGAAATAGGCTTCCATGATGAATATTCATTTGTCTCAACATAACTAGACATTTTTCTTGTATTTCTGGCGTGTTTGGGATATGAATCTTGCATAGATATTGAGACATGTGTACAGCCATCTCATCTTCAGGGAAATTTGTTTCATCTTTATTTGTTGGCTTGTCTTCAAACCCATCGAAGTCGATAGCATTATTTTCACGAAGTTTCCCAATAACGTGTGAGGCGAAGTTGTCCTGTCCAGAAGGCGTGATAGTGAACAAACCTGCTTGACTTACGAGGCGGGCATTTTCGTTTGTTACAGGCTCATAAAAAAGGTTGGGGATTACTTCTATAAGACGTGACATATCAAGACAGAAAATAGCTCGGCTGGAATTTTCTTCTTCTCGGTCATCGTCTGATTCTACAAAGGCAAAATAAAGGGCAACGAAAGGAGACCTTGACCAGTCCAAAAGAGGAGTGTGAAGTCCGTTATGCTGACCATACGCCCAGACTTCATTTTCTTCTAAGGATTTGAGTTCGGGACCACGGCCGCGCATTGCCAATTTGAATTTTTCGAGCAGTTCTTCCCTATCATCATCCTTGACTCTGCCCTCTTTATATGCGCGTGCAAGAGTTGAGGATAGTCCCCAGTCATATCTGCGCTGTCCACGATAGATCATTTCTTGCTTTATTCCATGATGACGAGGGTTTCTCATACACTCCATGAAATGTTCCCAGTCATCCACTCGACACGACGGTAGTAGACCATCAATCTTGTTATTCGGAAAAGCGAAATCAGGCCAAGAGGGCAATCGCTCGTAATACTTCATTTCTTTCTTAGACATTATTAATTACCTCCATATCATGAATTCTAATTTTGCCTGTCATTAATTTCGGCAAAAGTAAATCGCGCATATTTGCGAGAGTTTGGGAGTGTTCTTTATTGGCTGCTATGTGTTCGAATAAGGGGCTAACTAAGCTTTCGTACTCTCTCATAATGTCAAAAGGAATGCTTGGTATTTTCAACTTCATTAGATCACTGGGATATATATGTGGTTGTACAGCACCCTGTTGATTTCTGTAGATCTCATCCTGTTGAAGTTTAAGATATACAAATATCGAATAGAGGTAATCTGTTTGTTGATAATTTATGAAAGAGCAGTCTGATGCCCAGATATCTTGGTAATAGAGCCTAACAAACCCTGCATTTGCTCCGGAAGAACTTATAGTAATTACTGGGCCAGTTGCGTTGAAAGAATTATGATAGTAAGCAGGTTTTCGACCGCCGGCCACAACTGGTATTTTCCCTTCTTTTGCTTCTTTTTTTGTTATGCTCTTTCCTTTTTTTGGTGTGACTAAGTCTCCGAGTTTGGACTTCTTCCAACCTTCAGGTAGTTCGCTATCTTGTAATTTGTCAGGAAATAAATTGGCGAGAGACTGGGTTATCTGGGAAGGGGGGGGGACAGGCCACCTAGGATAATAGCAGGGTCTGTAGCACCCTCCATTTTGCGTCGGGTAGGTCCGAAATCAACGAACCAGTCTTTGAAAATTGTCTGCGCTATTTCTTCTAATGTTTCATTCATTTGGTGATTTAATTCGATTTTCTGGTCGATTAGTTCAAGTTGATGAACAATGGCCCTCTGCTCATCCAAACTAGGCACAGGAATTTTAATAGTTTTAAGGTATGACACCGGTCTCGCGATAGCGGGAACTCCGACTTGTGATGCATTGGCCAGTAGCAAATGCTGGCCTAGTCGTGTTTTGAAAAAATAAGCTAAAAATGCAGGTAGTATCTTTGATTGGTCCGGTCGAAGATAAAACTGCCTTTGGGAAACTATTAATCTTTCAAAAGGACAATCATTTTTGATGTATGCAGCCTGGCCTATATTGCCCGCATGAGTAAATATTACATCACCTTTGAACACCAAAGAATTTCGAAGCTTTTCTGCATGTTGTTCAGATATGAAATTGAAACTTTTAAACACATCCACTGAAACACCTGATAGATGTTGGCTACTGATTATGGGCACGCCTTCGTTGACAAATGTTGAGACTTTGATAGATGAACCAAAAGGCCCCATCCCTACTTTTTCTGCAATTTCTTCAACTTTCTTCTGAGGCCAGACAGTCATTTTCTAAATTCTTCCTTAGCCTCAATCTTTATAAGATCAATTGAGTATGCCTTGGTCCAGCTTGTCGGGTATGACAACTGAATCCTGCGCTGTGATTCTCTTGTTTCAATGTGTATAATCGCCCCACGCCGAGACTGCGTCGTATCGCAGGTTCGGGCATTTGCCCGACTCGGCGTCTCCTTTTTTATAGTTAGGCCTGTCAGTAAAGACGGCTCGCTGCTCCCATCTGCAAACAGCATACCCATCTCAACGCTCCTGAATGAGCCCGAAGCTCTCTTTGATTTGGTTGTCCAGTTTGTTTGATTCCGCCATCTGTTCCTCACATACCATCCAGGAGTCAGGACAAAATTGTTTTCTTTTATCTCGTCCAAACTGGTTGATTTGCAGAACCCGGGAATGTCTTGATATGCCTCACTGGAGTCTTTGTTGCGCCAGTGATGGTAGGTGTCGGCGATTTTTGCGATGTCCTCATCACTGAACTCGCGGCGAACACGATCAGCCATATATCCCAGATCGCGAGCATCAATGAATAGAATTTCGCCGCGCCTGTCTCGATGTCCATTGGCGGTTTTGTCCTTTGCCAGAATCCACAGACAGGCGGGAATTTGAGTCGAGTAAAACAATTGTCCGGGCAGGGCGACCATGGCGTCGACGGCATCCCGCTCGATCATTGTCCTGCGGATTTTCCCTTCATTCGATTGCTGTGATGACATTAAACCAGCGGAACTAGAATCCAGTTCCTCTTGGGTTATATGACCGTTGTAGTTCTCTGGGTTCTTGGTTGATGGGGTTCCACCCCCAACTATTGAGGCAATGTCACCCAGCCTGACCTCGCGCCATTCATCCATAGGTCGCGCCTCCGCCTTGATTCGGCTGCATCAGAGGCGGTTTTCCCTGCCTGATGCGACTGATTGACGTTCTTGTTATGCTGCATATAATTGACCCGCGCCGAGACTGCGTCGTTTTGCAGGTTTGGGCTTTTGCCCAACTCGGCGTCTCCTTTTTTATAGTGAGGTCTGTCAGTAAAGACGGCTGGCTGCTCCCATCTGCAAACAGCATACCCATCTCAACGCTCCTGAATGAGCCCGAAGCTCTCTTTGATTTGGTTGTCCAGTTTGGCTGATTCAGTCATCTGTTCTTCAAGTTGCCCTCTAAGGCTGGCGAACTTTTCTGAGAAGGGGATGCCATCATCTTCCACTTCTGGCATGCCTACATACCGTCCAGGGGTCAGGACAAAATCGTTTTCTTTTATCTCGTCCAGGCTGGTTGATTTGCAGAACCCGGGAATGTCTTGATATGCCTCGCTGGTGTCTTTATTGCGCCAGTGATGGTAGGTGTCGGCGATTTTTGCAATGTCTTTGTCGCTGAACTCGCGACGGACGCGATCGGCCATATAACCCAGATCGCGAGCATCAATGAATAGGATTTCACCGCGCCTGTCTCGATGTCCATTGGCGGTTTTGTCCTTTGCCAGAATCCACAGACAGGCGGGAATTTGAGTCGAGTAAAACAGTTGCCCGGGCAGGGCGACCATGGCATCAACGGCATCTTTCTCGATCATTGCTGTGCGGATTGCGCCTTCTCCTGATTGTTGTGATGACATCGATCCATTGGCCAGCACCACGCCTGCTGTCCCTCGTTCTGCGAGGTGGTAATAGATATGCTGCAGCCAGGCGAAGTTGGCGTTGCCGGTCGGAGGCGAACCGAAGCTCCAGCGAACATCATCTTGCAGTTGATCGCCGCCCCAATCGGATGTGTTGAAAGGTGGATTGGCAAGAATGAAGTCTGCGCGCAGGTCGGGCAGTTCATCTTTTAGGAAACTGTTGTTAAAGCGGAGTTGCGCATCAATTCCTTGAATGGCGAGGTTCATCTTGGCCAGTCGCAATACTGTGTGATTGATTTCTTGTCCATAGACCGAAATGGCATTGCGGCGCCCGCCGTGATCGCTAATGAACTTATCGGATTGCACGAACATGCCGCCGGATCCGCAGCATGGGTCGTAGACGCGACCTTCAGACGGCTCTAGCATCTCAACCAATGTGCGAACAACTGAGCGGGGGGTAAAGAACTCACCGCCGCGTTTGCCTTCAGAGGAGGCGAAGCTGGCCAGAAAATATTCGTAAACACGACCCAGCAAATCTTTTGCTTGGCCGTCATACATGGGGATATTGGAAAAGAGGTCGATCAGTTCCCCCAATATACGCTTGTCAATCGTCAGGCGCCCGTAATTCTTTGAAAGAGCGCCTTTGAGATTCTCATTGCTGGGAAATCTCTCAATAGCCTCCATAGCTTGATCAATCAGCTGGCCGATGTCGCCCTTCCTGCCATTGGAGAGTTTGATTTCTGTGAGTTTGGCGTTGTCCCGCAAGTAAGACCAGCGAGCCTCCTCTGGAACCCAAAAGATGTTCTCAGCGAGGTATTCATCCGGCTCTTCGACCAGCTCAGGATCCTCTTCCTCAAGCTCGGCCCGCCGTGCTTCAAAAGCATCTGAAATGTATTTGAGGAATATCAAGCCGAGCACAACGTGCTTGTACTCGGATGGTTCAAGATGGCTTCGAAGCTTGTCCGCAGCTTTGAACAGTTCAGCGGCAAACTCCAAGTCACCCGTGTTTTTCTTGGTCTCAGTCAACCTAGCACCCCTCCCGCTGCTTTTGAAGTTGCGTATGGTGCCTGATTTTTGCCTGGCATTCAAGCCGATATCTAAAACGAGCAAAGCGGTGTGTCTTGACTGGATGTCCTACAGAATCTCTACAATTTCGCCTTATAATTTTTTGATTGTTAGCTTCGCTCATCTCGTCTCCAATTCTCGGAGTTCCATTTACTATTTTCGAACCAGGCAACGCCTTCGCTTCTTCGTAAGTAATATTCGGAACTGTCCATCTTTTTTCTTCTAGGGTAAGCATTGCGTTCAGCAATCATTAACCAGATTGGCATAACATCAAACTTATCTGAGTAATCGTTTAACTTGTTCTCATCAATAACCACCGCCACTTGTTCTCCGGCTGTTTCTTTTATTTGGATAATACAGTCCCCAGATTTATCTTCCCAAGATTGAAAACTCTTAGAAGGAATGGTTAAACCAAGCTCCTCAAAAAACCATTTTTGTGGCATATAAATTCCAAAGCTATCTGACAAACTCAAATCCAGCTGATTTTCCCAGTAATACCTAACAAGAGGTATCGCAAATCGACATGTATTGGGAGTGCCATTAAGGTAATGGCAGAATTTTCCGCTATTCCATGTATCGCGCCAAAAAGCTTCTAGCAAATATGGCCTATCAATGAAATCTATAGGGCTTAATTTCATTCCGTCTAAATTTTGACTTTTTTCTATAAATCGTAAAAACTTGTTGGTTGATCCGCGCTTTAGAAAGACGCAAAACAAGAATCTAAATTCTTCAAATCGGAGGCCGAGATCCTTATATTCAGGCACTGGATCCTTATGGTTCTGTCGTCGAGAGTTATATTCATATAGGACCAGCCATCGTTTTTTATTTTTGTCAATCCTGACCAGTTTATTTTCTATTGTCTTTGCTGGTTCTTCTCTAAACGGCCATTTTTTAAGATCTTTTTCAATAACCTTTGGCAATTCGATATTAGGTTGGATGACCCAATCATCCATTTCGCTAACTTGAAGCTTGAAACGAGACTGTTCCGGAAGAATAGTAGGTTCGAATCTTCTATAAAGATCATGACTGCTGTATTGATACTTATATAGTTCATCATTCCAATCTTTCATCCAAAAATTATCTGTTAGCCTTGCTAGCAATTCATCCAGAGCTATGTGTTGGTATTTCTTTCCCACGCGCTCCTGATCATTGTGGTAGCGAGAATTACCTAGCCCATACCCATCTTTTGGAAAAAGTTCAGAATCCCAGCCCAGCTCATAAGCGCGCTTGATAATCCATAGACAGCACTTTTCTATATTGATGTCTTCCTGAGTATTGGAATTGGGTTGTTTCGAAGATATTTTGGCGGTGGAAAAATAACGTACTCTTGCTGGTATTGTGTATATACCAAAATCGCCATTCCATCTAGATGCAGAGACAAAAATCTGATCATCACCCCGTTCATCAGCCAATTGTTTGACTTCATCTTTGCTGAGGTCTAAGTCAGGTTCTTCTGAATTGTATGGTGGACGGCAAAGATCCATATCTATGTCATCATCCAGTACTTGATGATGTTCAGCAAGCTCCATGATGCCCAGTGCATAGTCTCGAGTTAAGAGTGCGACTGGAGGATTCTTCTCTGCGAATACTGCTTCATATACTTTGGCGGAATACGATGCCAAGCGTTTAGGGGTGGGATCATTGCAACAAGCACCGTATGCGGCAGCGTAGAATCTTTCAATGATGTAGGGATCATCACAACCGGTAATCTTATCTGATAGAAAAATGAAGATGTCGTAACGCTCTAAAAATATAGTTGTTAGTGCCTTGGTTGCTCTGTCTCTTAAGGTTCTATGTGACGAAGATAGAAGCCAAGCTAAAACAAGCGATGCCAGTCGAAGATGTTCGACATCTGCTTTTTTGATCAAGTCAGATGAAGCCCAAGAAACTACGCGATCAACACTGCTGTTTGGATTGCGCAGAGCTAAATTGATGTACTGTGTCCAATAACTATCCCTTTCCGGTAAAGATTGTTCTTTTAAGAAATCATTCAACAAGAGGGCATTCCATGGATGATCAATCATCATGGACACGTTGAAGAGAAGTTCCAGATGATCAACCTTGTCGTCATCTAGTTGATTAAAAATCTCCAATGTTTTATCTGAAAAAGCATTCTTCTGACGCCATTTACAGCTTTCTGAAAATGCACTTTGCAAGACAGGCTCTCCCTCCCAGATTTCCTCCCAATTGGGGATAGTGGTTACGAACTCGATTTTACATTTCTCAGGATAGATAGTTGAAAGCGCACTGATTAGGCCGGCAAACTGATAATCAATGCCAGTTTCTAACTCATCATCATAAAAGACAAAACTAAGAGGCCCATCTTTTTCAAAAGCTGAATGTATTTGATCTAAGTTAATAGAGGAGATTAGTGAACGAGCTATCAGATAATCCTGGAATCTCTGAAAGGTAAAACGAACCAGTTCAGGAGGCGGACCCAGTGGATCTCTATTTTCAGAAAATGGTTCTGGATCAAGTCGAAGCAAACTTGTTTCAAGCACGATCTGTAACCAAGATCGTCCGGAAGGGAGTTGTATACCTTTAAAACATTTTCGAGTAATCTTATGTGCATCATCAAAGGTCACATAATCGCACCTATTTTTTGCCATTCTCTCAGCTAATTTTTGTACAAGTTTTTTGATAGCCATTTCTATTAGCTTGGGATCGGAGTTCTCTACAAGTGGTATGCAACATAGAGCTTCAAGATACACCCCCATTAATTCTGTTATGCCATGTATTCCGAGGGGAAGCTCGGTTTCACCTTTGGCTTCCATAGCTTCGCTAACGCTCTTTAGGAAAAGCGGATTAAAAAATTCAGGAGAGTGCCATAGTGTGTTGGGGCTGACTATTCCCTTTTCATCTAGATATTTCTTAACTGCCGCCTCTCTTTCTTCTAAGGTTGAAAATCCACTAAGTTTGAACTCGGGCAAGAAAGTATTCAAATTGTTTGGGAGTGCATAAGGAAGATATTCCTCTCGGCATGAGAGTGCTATTGCTAAATTTGGATATTTTTTAAGATGTTGAAGCAGTCTTGGAATTTTACCTTTCCAGTAATTAGGGCCCACCCCTTCATTAATGGCATCAATCAATAAGAGAATCCGCTTATTCATTCGTTCTCCGGCGGCATTCAGTATTCCTAAAACTGTTTCTGCGCTGCGTTTCTCTAATTTTAATTGGCTTGCAATTTGATCCCATAGATTGGCGCTTGTGAAATCTTGCCCTAGCAACAAAATAGTCGGCAGGCCACCTTCTGTCCGCTGTTGAGCTATATGTCCAAATAAGTGTGATTTTCCCGCACCGGCGGGGCCGTATATGAGGGCACATTGAGATGCCTCGGCCTCAAAACAATAATTATCAAGGAGGCCGCCTAAGTCGTAGCAGAAGAAAGAGATCTCTCGGAGAGCATCTAAGATATTGCTGAATTTTATGGAGCCATGTTCTTTATAAAGAGTTCTATATTGGTATTCGAGATTGGCAACGGCATCCAAAAGCTCCGATTTTACGTCTTTGACGGGAGTTAAATCCCACAGCTTGGAGAGATTATTTGAAAAGTTAGCTTCTAAGGTAATAATTTCTTCTCGTGCTTTTTTGGCTATTTCAAGATGATTTCCTTCGGGTTTGAATTTGTCATCTGAAAAGTTAATGTGTGGTACTTCCGCACTTTTGATTTGAGAGAACACATTCTTTATTTGCTGGGTTATGTCAGGCCCGCGCACGAGGAAGTCAAATACTGATTCGATTTCTATAGGGACATGATCAACCGGATTAAACCTGTTATCTAAAACTTTCGTTGCTATTTTGACTTGCTCTTGAAACCAGCTGTCGTTTAGGACTGTTTCACCAAACCAGAGTTGTAGCAATGAGGCGTTTTCATCGGTTGATAATTTGTCGATCAAGTCAGTTTTAGTCCAAAGCTTAAACTCGACTGCCATTCCTTTTTCGGCAGCTAGATTGTTCCATTCTTCGATTTTTTCATCCCATATATCCCAACCGGACTTTTTATTCTTATCTTTTGTTGTTGACCCAGTTGGAGCGATGGGTAAAGCCACAATGTATTCCTTGAGTTCTGGGTGAACTTCCAGAGCCCGTTTTACGGATTCGGTAATTTGATTCCAGTTTGATCTCAGTGAAAGAAGAAACTTCGCTTGATATGCGATTTTTCGACCATCATTTAGATACCAAATCGCTTCAACACCTCCATCCGGTCCTCTTCCCATGCGTCGGAATTCCTTGGCGTTTTCTGGTTGTTCTCTTTTGGCCAGGACACAGATCAATTCTTCAAAGGAATCGTGCTGTGTTCCTTCAAACGCATTAATTTTTGAAAAATCAAGATCCTCGATCATTGTCATAAGAGCCCCATCCCGCCACCCCAGGGCAGCGCCCCGTCAGGCTGAACCAGAGTTTCAAGCGGCGGGGATTATACGAACTCGGGGTTTGGCCATATTTACGCTGTTGTGTGGGCGGGGGACACTCCCATCCAGACCAGCAGTTCGATGTCTTCTTCCTTGATGGGCGGGAGGGGTTCCGGGGCGATGAAGGGCTCCAGGCCGGAGGCCAGAACCTTCTCGATCAGATGCTTCGCTCTCTGCTTGTCATTTTTGTTCTGGCGTTCATCGGACTGAAACCATTCCCTCAGCCTGCGTTCGTCGCGCATGGGCCAGGGCGCTTCAACGATGTCGAGAACTTTGTCGATTTGTTTTTGTTCGATGTCGCTCGGGGTGTTGCCTCGTATGAAGTCGGCGACTTTTCTGTTGAGGAGTCTGACGCTGGGCTGCAGGTTGGCCGGGTCGGTCTCATAGTCCCAGCGTTGGTGGATGTTCTTGCGCGCGATTAGCCATAAATCGTAGGCCGCATCTTGAATCGTGTCATCCATCACGCACTCATCATTTTCGGAGCATTCAATCAGCCGCAAACATCTGCCGAGTTCATCATCCACAAGGGGCGCGCTCACCAATCCCTTGCCGTCTTCTGCGCGCTCCAAATATTTGACCGACCAATCTTCGTTGGCATGAACAAATCTTAGGTAAGTCCTCTCGCCAACCTTTGCACAAAAGAAAATCCCCTGTTCGCTGCCTTTGCGAATGCCGGAGCCGGCCTTCCACGGCATTTGAATGATCTGTTCCCGTCGTGATTCCAACGCCTTTCGAAGGGTCTGCCGATACTCCTCCCCGCTTTGTGTGCTGGCGTCGGTTCCGCCTCGTTCATAAAGCGACGGGTCTTCCTCAAGCAGTTTTTGGATTTCCTCTTTGGTCTCGGTGAAGTCCCTGTTGGAGCCGGAGACATCGGCAATCGGGGAGACGACGCCGACTGAAGCGGCGGCCATGGCAATCTTCCGCGAAATGCGCTCTTCAAGTCTCAATAGCGCATCGAGCTGCTCAACCGGAAATATGCTGCGCATGTATACGCGGCTGTGCTGGCTGCCAATGCGATCAATCCGCCCGTGGCGCTGGACGAGGCGCATCGGGTTCCAGGGCATGTCGTAATTGATGATGTGCCGCGCCTGCTGCAGGTTGACCCCTTCGGCCAGAACGTCCGTGGTGATCAGGATGTCGGTTTCATTTGGGTCGCCGGATTTTCCGGCGGTGTCTGGAGCGAAGCGCCGTGCCGCAGCAGCCCTGTTTTTCTCCTCTCCATCGCCGCTGCCCACAACAATTTCAAACCGTCCCTTATAGGCAGAAAGTTTGGGGTTGCTGGCAATTTCATCGGCGAGGTATTTATTGACCCACCGGACGGTATCGGCAAAAAAGGAGAAAATCAGAACCTTGCGTTTGTTCATTTCGTCCTTGCGGGAAGAGGCCTGGTTCGCAGCTTCTTCCGCAATGAATTCCAACTGTTTCGAGAGTTCTAAAAGCTTTGGGTCTTGGGCGGGTTCAATGTTTTCAAGCCGAGCAAAGATCTCTTCCAGCTTGCCGAGATCCTGCTCCACATCTTTTCTTAGGCGGTCACGATCATAAAGTTTGGCATCAACTTTCTCATCGCTTGATTCAAGCAGTTTATTAAAATCCTCATCATTATCCAGGCTGGTTGATTCATTTAGGAATTCTGTTGAAACGACATGTCCATCATCCAGCGCCCGCAGAAAATGTTTGTGCTGTCTGATAAGCCGATCAATGGAAATGCGGAATGCACCCGTAGACGACTCAAACCGTTTGAGCAGCCCGCTCAGAAGCAAGCCCGTCACGGCATTGGCCATGCGTTCTCCTTCTTCGTCGGGGACTTTCAGATAGGTTTTGGTCTTGTAGCGGGCAAAGAAAATGCAGTCATCATTTTCCGGGTCGAAATAAGTTTCAATCAAATCGAACAGGCCGGGCATAAGGTCTTCCAGGTTATAGCGCACCGAAATCGCAACCGGTTCAGGAAAGACAATCGTCTGCATCTCATTATTTATTTTGACCTGGTCATTGGGGTAGTGCTTTTTGATGAACTGGCGCGTCCGCTTGACGGTGGTGGCATCAACTATGGGGTAGAGAACATCCGGCGACAGGCTGTTCGGGTTGGTCTTCATCGCATCATCAAAGCGCTGCTTTATGGAGAGGATGCCCTTGCCGGCCAGGAATGAATCCTGCTTGATAAAGAAGCGGGTCAGGTGGTAGAGATCCCAAAGTGAATTGTTGACCGGCGTTGCCGTCAGCATCAGCAGGTCTTTGCGCTTGCCATAGAGCAGGGCGCGCAGGGCATCGGCGCGTGTGGGTGAGTCGGGGTTTCGGTAGTTGTGGGCCTCGTCGATGATGATTAATTGATACTCCTCTATATCCCGTTTGAGATGATGACCGGCCGCATGTGGACGGCGCTTTTCATCCCATAGCTGTCTATCTTGGGACAGTTGCTCAAAGGAAAGAGTTTCCAGGTAAAGTTCAAATTCACTTTGGAAGCTGCTCCACGAGGTGTCACGAAGCGAAGCCGGGCAGATCAGCAAAGCCCGCTGCCGGTGCGCCCTGTAATGGGCGAGAATTTCGCCGGCGATGAAAGTTTTGCCTAGGCCGACCTCGTCGGCGACGATGACACCACCGGTTTCCTGAATAAGTCGCAGGGCGCGAACCACGCCGTGTTTTTGAAAGCTGGTCAAGGGAAGCCCTTGGTCTTGCTGCAAATCTTGATCGACTTCATCGCCGTAAAGCTCCCACAGCACTCGGAGAAAAATCTCAAAGGGCGTTTTGGGTTCGAAAATTTCTTCAAAGAATTTTGCCAAGTCGAAGGGCACTGCGTCATCCCACAGCCGGTCAAACCAGCACTTCGCCTTTTGGACGGTGGGATGGTCGTAGCGTCCAAGATTCAGCTCCAGGTTGGACGAGAGCCCGGCAGCCGTGAGATTGGACGAACCTGCGAGCACGCCCTCCGGCTTGCCGACATCGTCCTCGTCGGATGAGGTGAATATGTAAGCCTTGGCGTGCAGGAAATTCTCTTCATAGCGGCGCACCTGCATATTGCCGCTGCGGAGAGAGTTCACCAACTGCCTTACCGCCTGGCTGTCTTTCTTGGAAAAGCGAATGTGATCGCGCTCGGCGCGGAGTGACTCTTCCTGCTGCCTGAGATTTTCCCGCAGCTTGCGGGCGATGAAGCGTTGCTCATTCTCATCCAGCCGGCGCTTCCAGCGTTCCTTATCTGCAATGGGATCAGAACCCAGCAGCAGCCTGATGGAGGGGATATTTTTGATTGCCTGAGCAATGCGCGAAAACCCTTCGGGACTGAAATAGGCCGTTGCGATTCGAGCCTCGTCAACCTGGGCTCTAGGCTCGGCCACCATGGTGATGTCTTCATCGTGAGTTTGCAGCAGCTCGCGCAGAGCTGTGGCCATCGTGTTGCCGTCCAGGTTATCGACAAGGTTGGGTTTGTTGGGCACGGGTTATGTCCTTCCAGACCAGGCTTGGTAATGAGCCAGTACTTCCTTGAGGCGAGATTTGTAATCCCAGCCTTCATGAAAGGTTTTAAAGATGTGGGTCAGCTGCTTTTTTGAGAGACCATAGAGATGAGCCACGACAGCATCCAGTTCATAAATCTTGTCGTTCTTGTCATCCGGATCAAGCCCGCCAAATTCAACGCCCACCTCGGCAGCCCATTCGGAAAAGCGTTCGTCGGAGCAGGCCAGACGACCGGAGAGTTCGACCACTCGCCGCCATAAGGGGTTGTCGCGGTCAGGGCGGGGGATTGGAAGGGGGTTAAAGAAAACGAAATTAAAATTCAATTCAACAAAACGTCGTGCATACCAGTCAAGTGGAATTGAGGAAAGAACACCGAGAAGAAAAGCCTCATCTTTTTGGTCTCCTTGTGGAAACATTACTAGTTGAGACGAATTAGAATGAAAGACATTGGGAGGGGTTAATGCGCACACCATAGTTCTTCTATTAGTTCTATTTGTAATCAGTCGAAATGAGATTTTCGGGCTTAACGGAGCCAATGTTGATTGCTTGTCAACATATTCAGGCGAAAACTCTTTATGCACACTATCTCTGGAACTTTTACTAGCACGCAGTCGCTTTTGGTAAAGCCAAGGCAGCACGATATTTGGGTCTGCCCATGCGTAATATCTTTGCCTATCCGGTTGCCATAGGGTATAACTTTTTCCCTTGTAGACAGGCCAGAAACCTTTAGGACATTCTTTACTATCCAAGTCCATCAGGGGCTTTTGTGCTGTGGCATGAAGTTGCGTATCAGGTCTAGCACGCCAGCTTTTATTCTCTATGAGATCAAGACGCGGTGCTTTTCTTAATTGCTTGAATATTCCAGCGGAATAGTTGGATGGCAGTAGCGGCAATGCTGCATCGTCATTCCAGCTCAATACTTCCTCTGGTGAGAATTTTAGAGATTTTTCATTCATGCCAAGCCAATACTCTTCTATTGAACTAAAAACACCTTTCATAGTGACGTATTGAGCCTCTTCACTATTCTTGGATATGCTAACAAGTAATATTGTGGATTGAGGATGAATTTTAAAAATCCATTGTCTTGTATTTTGTAGAACAGCAACGTTTAAGGAGTGTTTTTTCTCAAATAACTCTTTTCTGAATAGAGTTAATCCTCTTGCTGTAATTGCGGAACGAGGGAACACCGCTCCAACTCTTCCGATATGATCTGAAATAACATGCCAAAATCTCCAACAGAATGCTTTGTATAAATCAAGATCGCCAGCCCCTATTCCGGGGAAATTTCCTGTCTTCAAAATTCTCGCAAGATTGCTGGTTGAAAGTTCAACAGCTTTCCACTCTTCTTGCAAATCAGGCCTGCTCTCTGCTAATTCCCGCCATTTTCGCATCTGCTCTCTTTGAGTAAGTGCTCTAAGGCCTGGAAATTGCCTTGTCCAGAAGTCGCGCTCTTCTGCTTTAATTTCTTCCCATGGCGGGTTGCCCAAAATCACGTTGAACCCTTGATATCTGCCTAGAAAAACCTCTGGAAAAGCAGTCGGAAAATGCAGCGGTGTCAGCGGTGCAAGAATTTCGCGAGCTTCTTTTAATTCTGTTGAGTCAAATACTTCATGCTTTAATTGCTCCCATTTTTCAAAAGCATAGCCCTTTAGTTCTGAGCGTTCGGCTGCCGGTTGTGCTGTTATTAAGTCGCATAGTGCTTCTGTTTGCACGGTTTTCTGCTTCGCCTCTTCTATCAAGGCACGACCTTCTTTGATATCTTCCATAGACGAATCGGAAAGTTTTGCCAGCTTTCTTAAAGGTTCTTCTGCCTGCCCTAGCAAGCTTTCTGCATCAACCTTGACGAGACTCATTTCATCTGCTGCCTGGTTAAACTTTTTGCGAATTTCGTTAAGTGAGCCAACACCTATCAACGAATTGCCTGCAACCAAGTTGTGATCAAGCAGTGAGAGTGGCAGCCCGGGAACAAAAGTGTGTATCCAGATGGAAAGCCTCGCAAGCTGAACTGTGACAGGATTCAAATCCACGCCATAAATGCAGCGCTTGGCGATCATTCGTCGCAGCAGTTGGCCATCTTCGATTACTACGCCATCGGCCAGATCGCCCAGTTCTTTCTTTGCTGCCTCTCTAAGTTTTTGTAATTCTCGTTTTATTGCTGGTGTGGGGTTCTCTTCCAGCCATAGCGCAAAGCGGCGCTCAATTCTGTCAACCGCAGCAACCAGAAAATGACCCGAGCCCATCGCGATATCGGCAACTCGAAAGTCAAAGAACTGTTCGGCACGATCTGCATCGGCAAGTTGAGTCATTCGCTGCAAATGCTCATCCAATGCTGGTTCAAGAGCTCCATCGAGTAAATGCTCCACTGCGAAATCGGGGGTGTAATAGCTGCCCGATGACTTGCGAGCGCCAGAACGGTCGTGAAGGTAAATGGCGCCCATTCTGACTTTCACATTCTCAGATTTCTTAGATGGCAGGTAAGTACCTTTTTTATTGGTAGTTAGATTTTGCTCCGCTACTGATAATTCAGACTCAAGCAAGCCCTCATAAATTGTGCCGAATTCGCGTACGCTCAACGCTCGAAAATCTACCGGGGCATATTCCGATTCAGAGGATTCGGTCAGCAACAGTCCCCGCAATGCCTCCTCAAAAAACTCATTTGGCAAAGTGATTGAGGCGAGTTCAGCGCCTGCCTTTGATATTTCAGCATCACTTGAAAACATCGCCCCGTTGTATGCGGGGACACCCCATCCCTTATTGCCACGAGACACCGCCTTCCAGAGTTGGGAAATCTCGCTCCAATGATGGTCACCTTCGCTGATTGGCGTGCCATCTGATATAGCCTTCTCCAGCTCTATCGCTTTTTGTTTTAGAGAGCGTTTTCGATATGCCTCATTTCCCTTGTAGGGAAGCAGATCACGATCTTCAGCATAGGCAATAAACAGCAACCGAAATAAGACGGTCAGCGCCATTTCATAAGTTAAGTCCAAATCTTCCCTGGATGGATTTTTTAGATTGCGTGCCTGGGCAATGCCCATGGCCAGTTTTGGCACTACGGTTTCATAGATGCGATCTCGCAGACGGTTGGCAATATTTGCGGCAAAGCGTTTTGATTCCTCCAGAACGCTTTCAATGGTGCCTCCTGCTTTCAGTGCTTCTGAAGAAAACAGAAGCCATATCAGACCCAAATCTTGGCAAGAGATCAGACTGGGCTGGCATCCGACGTATGTCTCGGTGCGGCCACGCCTGCCCACACCAACGTTCTTGGTGTTGTACAGGCGAATGCGATCACCCTGTATCACCAGCACCCAAGGCAGACGCTCTTTGTCTGCCTTGGTGAGGGCATAGGAAACTGGCGACAGGTTGTTAAACCGACCGCTGCCCACCTCTGGGATTTCGCTTTCATTTAGAAGAACAGCGAGAGCCGTTCGCTCCTGCTTATGCAAGAGCAGCTGAGTTAGGTTGTCTAATCGCTGGCTGGTAAATCCCAATGCTGAAATAAGATCTTTATTGGATTTGCCGAGAGCCGCCTCGGCTTTGGCAGAGGCAGTATGCCAACTATCGTGCTCACGTGTCCCATGTATGAGTTCATGAAGGGATAGAAGCCCTTCATTGGTGATGCCGGGCAGCTGGGTTTCCAGCGACGGCAGCGCCTCCGCCAGAAACTGAATCGCAACATTGCGATTCGGAAGACCAAGAGCTTTTTCGCATAAGCGCTCGACCTGATTTGCATCCTTCAGATCGTAGGTTCGAGGATTATCCCCACTAACCCCGCAGAGCGAGACTCCATCGGGATGAGTGACAACAATAAGAACGGGGGCGGCACGGCTTCCTCGCCGGTCTTTATATGCTTTTAGTAGAATATTTTGTAGGGGGGGGTCAGGGCAGATAGCACTGCGACCTCCAATTTTGGATTGCCTTGGCCCAAAAACAAACCCTCCGCAGTCAACCCAGGAACGCTCAAATTAAGCACGCGCCGGGTATGCTCTGAATCGCTAAGAAACGGTGCTCTTTCTGTTGACTCAGGCATCTTGATATTCGACAGATGCAGAGAGACGAGCAAACTTTTCAATCGTCTTAAAGCAGATGGCAGCGACAGTGATATAGCTTGTATATGTATGGGTGACGGTCAATCTAGAACCCCGCACCACTTTCGAAGCTGCGTATGATGCCCGACTTTTCCTTATTCATCAAGTTAGAGGTTACTAAACACTGAAATGAAAAGTCTGAGAAAGATTATTTGTAAGTTAGTAAGAACTGCTCAAAGAGTTTGGCCAGTTTGATTTGTCCTTGTCGTATTCAGGAATACCTAAGAATTTCGACGGCTTAACCAATCATTTTTTTGATCAGCATTGTTATCTGCATCAGGAAGCAAAATTTGAGGATATATATTCATTTGACGTAGAAGTTTCAAACACTCTTCATGACCTATATTCGGTATATGAATTTTGTAGAAATATTTTGACATATTCTTTTCTATCTCCTCAGAGTCATGATTATTGTCGTTTATAAGTTCTTGAAAGATATAAGATACAAGATCGTTTTGTGAGTCGGGTAGTATGGTAAATAATCCAGCCTGATTAGTTCGACGATCATCTTTAGGTTTGTCCGGCTCATAAAAAATATTCTTTAATTTTTCTTCTTTTTCTAAGAGAAATTTATTAAGGCAAAATATAGCTCGGCCAGGATTGGTTTTTTTATTGTCATCATCCTGTTCTAAAAAAGCGAAATAAAGAGCTATGAAGGGGGATGTTGTCCAGTCTAATAAAGGGGTAGGCTTTCCTCGATGCTGACAATATGCCCAGACCTCATTATCACCTGCATGTTGAAATTCTGGGCCAGAGGGAACTTCCTTCAGTCTATATTCTTTTAAGAGTACTTGCCTTTCATCGTCTGGAATGCACTCATCTGAATATATACGCGAAAGAGTTGAAGACAGCTTCCAGTCATATCTAGTCTGCCCACGATAGATCATTCCTTGATGCTTAGGATATAGCTTTATACATTTCATCATGAAATCTTTCCAATCATGAACGGAGTATGATGGGAGACCATGATCAATACACTGCTCCTGCATCAAGGAATCAGGCCATAAAGGTAGATTCTTGAGTTCCGATTCTTCTTGACGAGGCATATTCAGCGATAGTCGTTATGAGGGGGAGTGTGTGAGCTATGAGTTACTGTGGAAGTAATTAATCTTTGAACTGTTTGAATGGGCATCATTTTTTAAAAATCTTTTAATTGGACATGAGGATCTCTCTTGTCATCATCTTTACGGATTATGGTCTCCTTCCAAGAGTTTCTTCCCAATGAAACAATGCCTTCAATCCTTCGCGTAGAAGATATCCCGCTATTTAAGCCTCCTGGATAAGTATTTCGTTCGGCAAGCATTACCCAAATCGGCTCAATATTAAACTTGTTTGCATATTCTTTTAACCGTGTTTCATCAATAACCACTACAGTACGGTTCATTGTCGGGGGGTGAGTTTGAATAATGTCGTTACCGTCCTTATCCTTCCAAGCATAAAGATTCTCCAATGAAATATTCAATCCAAGTTCTTTGGCGAACCACTTTTGCGGCATATAAAGCCCAAATCCATCGGGGAGTGTTCGGTCTAAATGTTTTTCCCAGAAATAGCTGATAGTCGGGATCAAAAATCCTTCTTCATCGGACATCCCATCAAGGTGTTCGAGAGTTTTCTTTTCGCTCCAAGTTCCTCGCCAAAATGTCTCCAGTAAATATGGTTTGCCAAAAGGTTCTTGAGGCCCAAATAGGAACCCATCAATCCTTCTTTCGTTCTGAATAGATTCCAGAAACTGTTTAGTTATGCTTTTGTCTATAAAAATACAATAGAAAAACCGAAATGCCATGCATCTAAATCCTAAGCTTTTATATCGAGGCACTTTTTCTTCATAGCTTTGTCGGTCAGAATTATGTTCATAGAGAACCAGCCATCTTTTTCCATTGTTATCTGTTCTGACCAGCTTGCTCCCCATGTCCTCTCCAGGATTTTGTTCAAACGGCCATTCTTTGAGTCCTTCTTCGGTAATATCAGGCAATTTAATAGCTGGCTGAATAATCCAATGTTCAGCATCTTGATCTTTGTCCTCTAATTTGAAACGATCAAGTTCAGGCAGAATACTTGGTTCTATATTCCTTGAATATAGAAGATGAGCATGCTGGTAGCGAATATATTCATTTGAAAAATCGGTCACCCAAAAATTATCCGCCAGTCTTGCTTGTAATTCATCCAGTGCTATATGCTGATATTTCTTTCCTATTCGTTCCAGATTATGATATGGCTCAGAATAATCAATATCAGCCCCATCGTTGGGAAAGAGATCAACATTCCACCCTAATTCATAGGCGCGTTTTGTAACCCATAAGCGACATTGCTTCAAATAGTCTAGTTTTTGATTAATATTTGCATCTTCTGATTTAGGTTTGAGGTCTTTTAATTGTTCCCTTGAGAATTCCTCTACATGCATTGGGATAGTGTATTTTCCAAAGTCACCACTATCACTGGATGCGGAGTTAAAAATAGCTTTGCCACCTCGCTCCTCAGCTAATTTCTTCACTTCATCTTCAATAAGATGAAAATTTGGCTTCAATGAATTGTATGGCGGATAACAGAGCTTAATGTTTATGTTGCTATTTAAAACTTTATGTGTCTTGGCCAGCTCAATGATTCCTAGTGCATAGTCTCGAGTTAAGAGTGCAACTGGAGGGTTTTCTTCAGCAAATACTGTCTCATAGACTTTGGCGGAATACGATGCCAAGCGTTCAGGTTCAGGATCATTGCAGCAAGCACCATAGGCGGCAGCATAAAACCTTTCAATAACGTAGGGGTCATCGCAATCAGCAATTTTTTCTGATAGAAAAATTAAAATTTCAGAGTTTTCTAAAAAAATATAGGTTAGTGCTTTGGTCGCCCTGTCTCTTAAGGTTCTGTGTGATGAAGATAGAAGCCAAGTTAAAACAAGCGAGGCCAGTCGAAGATGTTCGATATCGGCTTTTTTAATCAAGCTGGAAGATGCCCATGAGATTATGCGTTCTACATTACTGCCTTCGTTTCGAAGAGATAAATTAATGTTATTCGTCCAATAGCTATCTCGATCCGGTAAATTTAGCCTCTCCAGTTTGGAATGCAAAAATAACGCATTCCATGGATGATCGGTCATCATGGAAATCTGCAGAAGAATGTGTATTCGGTTTATCCATCTCTCATTCAGCTGATTGAAAACTTTGGATGTCTCATCAGAAAATGCTTTTTTACAACGCCATTTGCAACTTTCTGAGAAAGCATTCTGTAGGATAAATTTGGTATCCCAGATTTTCTTCCAGTTGGGAATGGTGGTTACAAACTCTGTTTTGAATTCTTCGGGGTAGATAATGGATAAGGCACCAACCAGCCCGGCATATCTATGATCAATGCTATTCTTTAACTTGCCATCTCGAAAGATAAAGTTAAGAATGCCATTCTCTTTAAAAGCCAGATCTAATTTGTCTCGATCTATATTTGATGCCAATGACTGTGCCATTAGATAATCTTGGAATCTTTGAAATCCAAATCGGATTAAATCAGTGGGCGGATCTAATGGATCACTATCTTCGGATAATGGAGGAGGATCAGTTCGGAAAAGGCTTAAATCTATTAAGGTTTGCAGCCAAGATTTGCCCGGGAATGGTTGTATTCCCTTGAAACAGTCGTTTGCAATTTCATTTGCATTATCTAAAGTAATGAAATCATGGCGCACTTCAGCCATTTTTATTGAAACTTTTTTAACAAGCTTTTTAATCGCCCTTTTTATCTGATTGGGATCGGAGTCTGGTGTGAGTGATTGATAGCATAAGGCGTCAATGTATACAGCCATTAATTGTGTTAAACCATGTATGCCGAGTGGAAGTTCAGTCTCACCTTTGGCCTTCATGAATTCACTAACACTCTTTAGAAAAAGAGGGTTAACAAATTCGGGCGAGTGCCAAAGTATGTTGGGGCTGGCTATTCCTTTTTTATCCAGGTATTGCTCGGCTGCTAGTCTCATCTCTTCTAGTGTTGAAAAGCCGCGAATCATAAATTGCGGCGCATGGTCATCAGGCATTTGCGGCATGGCATAGGGAAGATATTCTTCTCGACATGAGAATGCCACCCCCAAATTTGGGTATTTTTTCAGCTCTTCCAATAGCTCGGGGATTTTATCTCTCCAATACCTAGAACCCACCCCTTCATTAATCGCATCGATAAGAATAAGAGTACGAGTGTTTTTGCGCTCACCGGCTACATTAAGCATTCCTAGTATTGCTTCGGGGGTTCGTTTTTCTAATGTTAAGAGCGCCCCGATTTGTTCCCACAAACCGCCATTTGAAAAAGACTGTCCCAGCAACAGCACAGTAGGCAGCTTATTTTTTAATCTCTCTTCGACAATGTGACCGAATATATGGGATTTTCCCGAGCCGGCTGGACCATATATGACGGCACATTTGGCAGCTTCAGCTAGAAAAAACTTCTCTTGAAATAGATCATACAAATCATGGCAAAAGGATAAAAGTTGATCTAAGGTATGTAGGGCTAAACTATTCGATGTTTTGCTTTGATAATTAACTCTTGAATGTTCATTTGAAAGGCTGTTGGCAGAACTTCCGAGTTCGTCTATTGATGCCTTGACAGAATTAATATCCCAAGGTTGTGAAAAATCTTGTTTGAGTGATGTTAATTGCAGAACAAGTTTGTTCTTTGCGTCTCTTGTGTTATCTGTTGCTTGACTTATCTGCAGAATATCTGACTCAGATATATGCTCAGATGCTTTCAAGTTAACATCTGGAATTTCAGTATTTCTCATTTGAGAAGCATAATTTGTTATTCGCCTGTTGATATTTTCCCCTCGAACCATAGTGTCGAATACTGATTCAATGGACACTCGAACATGATCGAGAGGGTTATATCTGTTTCGTAAAGCAGATGTCACCGAATCCGCCCGCTTTTGGAACCAATCGTCACTTAAGGCTTCTTCATTCCAATAATATTCTCTTAATGAGGAATTCTTTTCGGTTAATAATAGATTTTTTAGGGTTAATTCATCCCAAAGCTTGAATTCGATTTCTAAATCTTTTTCTTCAGCCCAGGTTTTCCATTTCTCTAAGCTCTCGCCCCATTTTTGTTTATTTGCTCTGGTGAGATTGCAAGGCATCGCAACAATATATTCTTTAAGCTCAGGATATTCGCTCAGAGCTTTTTTGACTGATTGATCAATTTGTCTCCATCTGGAGCTGTTTAATGAAAGGAAATACTTGGCCTGATATCCGACTTTTCCGCCGTTGTTTAATAGCCAGACAGCATCAACACCCCCATCTCCACCACTACCTTCAACGGGCCAGAAATCGGCCGCATTTTCCGGCTTTTCCCTCTTGGCCAGAATGCAGATGAGTTCTTCAAATGACCCGCGCGGCCCGCTAGCATCAAACGAATTAATTTTTGAAAAATCAACCATGCGATTAGTTTCTATGAGGGCTCCGCCCCGCCCTCAGCAACCCTGGTCGGAGTGAGAGGATTTGAACCTCCGGCCCCTGCCTCCCGAAGGCAGTGCTCTACCAGGCTGAGCTACACTCCGAAGCGGCGGGCATTATACGAGCGACATCCGATGAGTTGTGTCACTCCTTGTTGATGCAGGCGGAATCAAGGGTCGCCACCCGTCTCAGAGAGAGTCGATAGGACTTGCAAACATGGCAACCCCGCCTCTGATTCACTTGTTCTGCATGTCGTTTACTGAATCGAAAAACGCTTTAATCAGCCCCTGTGGCAGATGAATTGGCCGCTCATCTGCACCTCGCCCATAGACCCGAAAACTGAGGCCAGCCTTGGCAAACTCATTCAGTCTGTCCAACGGCAACCGAAACGCCACCCCGCCGCGAGTCAATTGCGTCCCGTGAACAATGTCTGGTGCTATTTGTGCCGCCTGCCCCTGCATATTTTCAAGGTTGGGTTCAAGCTGTTCTGCGGATAGCTCTGTTCCATCTATCAGCCTTACAGCAGCACCGTCAAATAGCCCAAGATCATAGCCCCCGGCCACAAACGTATAGATAACCTTAACTATGCGTTCGCCGGCAATCCTCTCATCAACCAGCTTCACTGCCAAATCGCCTGAATATGCTGAACCAACCATAAACGAGTCGAACCCCGATTTGAAATCGCAGGGGACTGAGTAATGAACGATATCCCGTCCAGCAAACGGGTCTTTATCAATATAGTGCCAAAGCATCTCCTTATATTTAAGTGATCGCTTTCCAGTTTTTGCGTGACTCTTAAATCTTTTGGGTATTAGCTTGCGCATCTTGGCGTAATCTCTCTGCTTTTTAATACAGGTTTCATAGCGAATTCCATCTATTTCAATCTTAGCTGCGGTACTTTGTTGCGATGCAAAAATCAAGCTGATAAGCAAGAGCAAACCGCAGGGCATCCAAGACCAATTTCTCACTTATTAACGCCGGTTAGAAATTGATCAGATAAACCTGTTGTCCTCCCCTACATATCCCCCCAAAGTCTCAGAGAAAACCCACGGCCGGGGAGGGGGGCTTTGTCCTTGATGAAGGACGAATGCACGCGGGCTTCGGCGTCGGCGAGGTTGTCCACGCTCAGCCCCAGGTTGATCCGCGCCCCGTTGCTGTTGGTCATCTCGTACTTGAGGTCGAGGTCGGTCAGGGTGTAGCCGTCGGTGCGGGTCTCGAGCGGGCCGATGCGTCCCTGGGAGGCGTAGATGGTGTTCGACAGCCCGGTGCGCAGTTTGCCGTCGAGCCATGCGATCTCGACCCTGGCGCCAACTCGGGTCGGCGGGATGCGCGGCAGGTCGAGGCGTTCGGCGTCGTTCTCCTTCTCAACGCGCTGGGCGCTGACGGTGTCGCCGTAGAACTGCAGCTCGATGTTGGGCGCCAGCGTCCAGGTCAGCCGCGCGTCCAGCCCGTAGAAGCGCACTTGGTCGGCCTGGCGATACAGCAGGATCGGCATGGTTTCCTCCTCGCCGTGCTCGTCCCCGTGCTCGCCGCCTTCCTCCTCGTGGCCGTGTTCATCGTGCCCGGCCTCGGCCATTTCGCCGGTGTTGCCGGCGTAGTAGAAGTTGCCGATCTGGCTGTAGAACAGGTCGACATCCAGCCTCAGGTTTTCGCGCTGCGTGTGCAGGCTGATGTTGAAGCTGTTGGAGGTTTCGCTTTTCAGGTCGTCGAGGTTGCGGGCGGAGAATTCAGGCTCAAGCTCGTGCTCTTCCTCCCCGTGTTCCTCCTCCTCTTCCTCCTCCTCCTCGTGCTCGACGTAGGCCAGCTGGTAGAGCGCCCCGACATCATAAGAGCCGGTGGCGAGGTGCGGGCCAAAGACAAACAGTTCGGTGGGGGTGGGGGCGCGCTCGGCGTGGATCAGCGAGAATTTCAGCTGCAGGTCGCTGGACACATTCCAGACCAGTCCGGCCGAGGCGCTGAACAGGTCAAACGAGGCATCCTTGACGGCGCTCAGCCGGGTCGGCATTTCGCAGCTGTTTTCCTCTTCGTGCTCTTCCTCCTCTTCCTCCTCCTCGCCGTGCTCCTCGTGCGCGAAGGGCTGGCACAGGATGGACGTCCCGGTCAGCGAGATGTCGACGGACTCAACCCGCGCGCCCAACTGCAGCAGCAGGGTGTCGTCGTTCAGGTGTTTTTCCTCGAGCACGGCGACGGCAAACTGGCTCACGTCGGCGGACGGGGTCAGGGCTTCGGCGCCGGACTGCATTTTGCTGCGGTCGATGTAGTCGACAATCAGCGCACCGTGCCAGCCGCCGATCTCCCGGTGCAGCGCCTGCAGGCGCAGCTGCTGCGATTCGTTTTCAAAGCGGTTGACGACGGCGGCGCCCTCGATTTCGGCGTGGTCGTAGGCGACGCTGCTGAACCCGTAGTCGATGCGCTCAAAAAAGCCGCCGTCGAGCGGCTGTCCGCCGAGCAGCTGCAGGCGCGCGTGTCTGAGGTCGGAGTAGACGCTCTCCCCGCCGTGGGAGTGTGCCGGGATGTCATATCTGCCCTCCATGACGCCCCAGGAGGCGCCGTGAAACCCGTCGGCGTCGGTCAGCCGGCTGGCGCCGAGGTTCCAGGTGCGCATCTGCCCCTTGGAGTTCTCCAGCGTGCCCTTGCGCTCGCCCTCATCGGGCTTGACCTCGGCATAGCCGGGGATGCTGTAGTCGCCGGTGCGGCGGTCGAACAGGTTGAAGCCCCAGGCGAAGCTGTCTGCAACATCGCCCAGGACGAGGCCGCTCTCGTGTTCGTCGGCGACCGAGCCGCGGCCGACGTACCAGCGTCGCACGCGGTCGGACGAGCGCGGGACGGTGTTGTCGACGATGTTGACCACGCCGCCGATGGCGCCGCTGCCGAACAGCAGGCTGGCCGGCCCGCGCAGGACCTCAATCTGCTGTGCGACGCCGACTTCGCTGGCGACCAGGTGGTCGGGGCTGGAGCGCGACACGTCGCCGATGTCGAGGTTGTTCTGGGTGATCATCACGCGCCCGGCGTCCATGCCCCTGATGACGGGCGAGCTGGAGATCGGGCCGAAGTAGCTGGAGTGGACGCCGGGCTGGTTCTTGAGGGTCTCGCCGACGGACGGCCTCTGCATCTGGCGCAGCTCCTCATCGGAGATGACGTAGACCGGCGTGGCGGAGTCGAGCACCGAGCCGTGGAAGGGCAGGGCGCGGACGATGACTTCCTCGATGTCGTCCCCGTTCTCCCCGGTCTCCCCATCCACCTGCGCGGCAACGTGACCGGAGTGCAGCAGGGCGCACAGCACCAGCCCCAGCATCGGACCAAAACCCCTGAGAATTTTGCGGCACTCCCCGCAGTCGTGTTGTCTGTTCATGGTGGTTCCCTCCTTATTATTGAGGCGAGGTCTTTTGCATCCAGCACCGCGACCTCTACATAACTAACAAAAAATTCCCGGCAGAGCGTCCTCTACCGGGAGTTGAGTTGCCACGCTACCGCACGGGCGGCGGCTTTACATCATGCCGCCCATGCCACCCATGTCGGGCGGAGGCATCGGCATGGCCGGTTTGTCCTCCGGCGTCTCGGCGATCATCACTTCGGTGGTGATGATCATGCCGCCGATCGAGCCGGCCGCCTCCAGGGCGCACCGGGTGACCTTGGCGGGGTCGAGAATCCCCATCTGCAGCATGTCGCCGTATTCGCCGGTGGCGGCGTTGTAGCCGTAGGCATCCTTCTCGCCCTTGATCTTGTCGAGCACGACGGCGGCCTCGGCGCCGGAGTTTTCGACGATCTGGCGCAGCGGGGATTCCATGGCGCGGCAGGCGATGTTGA
Source organism: Gammaproteobacteria bacterium AqS3 (assembly GCA_001750645.1). GTDB lineage: Bacteria > Pseudomonadota > Gammaproteobacteria > MEIF01 > AqS3 > AqS3. The sequence goes on along the minus strand of MEIF01000019.1, from coordinate 2,324 downwards.
TGCCGTGGGTCTGGTCGTCGTTGTCGCCCTTGAGCGTGCTCAGGGCCTGCAGGGCGCGCACCAGGGCGACCCCGCCGCCGGCGACCACGCCCTCCTCAACGGCGGCACGGGTGGCGTGCAGGGCGTCGTCGACGCGGGCTTTCTTCTCCTTCATCTCGACTTCGGAGCCGGCTCCGACCTTGATGACGGCGACCCCGCCGGACAGCTTGGCGACGCGCTCCTGGAGTTTTTCGCGGTCGTAGTCCGAGGTGGTCTCCTCGATCTGCACGCGGATCTGGGCGACGCGGGCGTCGATGTCGGCCTTGTCGCCGGCGCCGTCGACCACGGTGGTGTCGTCCTTGGTCATCTTGATGCGCTTGGCCTCGCCGAGGTCGTTCAGGCTGGCGGTTTCCAGCGACATGCCGACTTCCTCGGAGACGACGCGCCCGCCGGTCAGGATGGCGATGTCCTCGAGCATGGCCTTGCGCCGGTCACCAAAGCCGGGGGCTTTGACGGCGGCGGCCTTGACGATGCCGCGCAGGTTGTTGACCACCAGCGTGGCCAGCGCCTCGCCCTCGACATCCTCGGCGATGACGACCAGCGGACGACCGGACTTGGCGACGGCCTCGAGCAGCGGCAGCAGCTCGCGGATGTTGCTGATCTTCTTGTCGAACAGCAGGATGTAGGGGTTCTCCAGGTCGACCTGCATGGTCTCCTGGTTGCTGACGAAGTAGGGGGAGAGATAGCCGCGGTCGAACTGCATGCCCTCGACGGTGGTGAGTTCGTCCTGGATGCCAGAGCCGTCCTCAACGGTGATGACGCCCTCGCGGCCGACCTTCTGCATGGCCTCGGCGATCATGTCGCCGATGGCCTTGTCGCCGTTGGCGGAGACGGTGGCGACCTGGGAGATGGCGTCGTCGCTGTCGCAGGCGATGGCCAGCTTTTCGACCTCGGCGACGGCGGCGGCGATGGCCTTGTCAATGCCGCGCTTGAGATCCATCGGGTTCATGCCGGCGGCGACGGCCTTGTGGCCCTCGCCGACGATGGCCTGGGCCAGCACGGTTGCGGTGGTGGTGCCGTCGCCGGCCTTGTCGGCGGTCTGCGAGGCGGCCTCCTTGACCATCTGTGCGCCCATGTTCTCGAGCTTGTCCTTCAGCTCGATCTCCTTGGCGACGCTGACCCCGTCTTTGGTGACGGTCGGGGCGCCGAAGGATTTTTCGATGACCACGTTGCGGCCTTTGGGGCCGAGCGTGGTGCGCACTGCGTTGGCCAGGGTGTTGATGCCCGCCAGAACCTGCTCGCGCGCGCTGTTGCCAAATTTAACGTCCTTAGCACTCATATCGGTGTCTCCTCCTCGTTGTGCGAATCATTAGATAGGGGGGATGGCGGGGCTGAGAATTACTTCTCGACTACGCCGAAGATTTCGCTTTCGCTCATGACCATGAGCTCGTCGCCGTCTACTTTGACCTGGCTGCCGGCGTACTGGCCGAACAGCACCACGTCGCCTTCCTTGACGCCCATCGGGGCGCGCTCGCCGGAGTCGAGCAGCTTGCCGGGGCCGACCGCGATGACCTCGCCCTGCGAGGGTTTTTCGGCTGCCGAACCTGGCAGGACGATCCCGCCTGCGGAGACTTCCTCCTCATCGGCACGACGGACAACAACACGATCATGAAGCGGACGAATTTTCACAGCAATACCTCCCGGTTTTAAGGTTCATCAATCATTACTGGCCGTCGCCGCACTGCAGTGTCGGAACACTTCAATGCTTTGCCGGTTGACACCACATTGGGGATTGGGGGGTTGATTTTCAAGCCCTGACCCCCTGCGGCGGCGCGGATTATATACATTGCACGGGTCGAAATAAACAGGGCGGGGTCGGTGGAGGGAGAATCTCTGGACATCGAGGAGCGCGTCTGCATCGCCCTGGCGGCGGTTCCGAGGGGGCGGATCGTCAGCTATGGCGGGCTTGCCGAGCTGTCCCAGGCCCCGGGCCGCGCCCGGCTCATCGGCCGCATTCTCGGGCGCATCAGCGGTCGGGCCGGGCTGCCCTGGCAGCGCGTGGTTCGCTCCGACGGGCGCATTGCCATGCCGCCCGGCTCGGCCGGCCACCGCCGCCAGGCGGAGCTGCTGGGGCAGGAGGGGGTCGAGGTCAGGGGCGGCCGGGTGGTGCGTCCGGCGCGCTATTTCTGGCCGGATCGCTGAGGGTTTCGAGGGCGTCGGGGGTCTCGTCGCCGTGCCTGAGCCGGCGCCGGTGCAGCCAGATCGACAGGGCGATCGCCGGCAGCCCCAGCAGGGCGCAGTAGATGAAGAACACCTCGTAGCCGGCGGCGTCGACGACCTCGCCC
>MEIF01000189.1 GCA_001750645.1 Gammaproteobacteria bacterium AqS3 | reverse complement strand
GTTTCGGGAGGCATGCGAGCTCGGTCAGCAACGCCTGTTCTAGCCTGTAGTTGTCGGGGACCGGATCACCGGTAGCCAGAAGTGGTCCCGATAGTTAAGACACGGCTATAAGTGGAAAGCTCTTTATTGAACGGCCATGATGGCCGCACAGATGAAGGAGAAAACCATGCGACGACCGCGTCGAAATCACACTGCGAAGTTCAAGAGCAAAGTAGCGCTGGAAACGCTGAAGGGCGAACAAACCCTGGCCGAGTTGGCACAGCGCTTCGATGTCCATCCGAACCAGATCACCCAGTGGAAGAAACAGCTGCTAGAAAGCGCTGAGGATGTGTTTACCTCGGCCGCAGAGCGCGGCAAGGAACTGTCAGAGGAAGAGCTCAAGGCCTTGCACGCCAAGATCGGCCAGCAGGCCCTGGAGATTGATTTTTTATCCGGCGCGCTCGGTCGCATCAGCGATCCGAGCGCAAAACGATGATCGATCGGCAGCACGAGCTTCCTATCAAGCGCCAGGCTCAGCTACTCGATATCTCGCGTTCCTCAGTCTACTACCGGCCCCGGCCGGTGCGACCGGATACCCTGGCACTGATGCGACGCATCGACGAACTGCATCTCGAGTTACCGTTTGCCGGTTCCAGGATGCTACGTGATCTTCTGGCACTGGAAGGCACCCGGGCAAGCCGACACCGCATCCGTCGGCTGATGCGAATTATGGGACTGGAGGCGCTGTACCGGAAGAAGAACACCAGCGGCAAGCATCCTCAGCACCCGGTGTATCCGTACCTGTTGAGGAATCTCGTGATCGATAGGCCGAACCAGGTCTGGGCCAGCGACATTACATTCCTGCCGATGGCCAAGGGCTTTGTCTACCTGGTTGCCATCGTCGACTGGGCGACGCGCAAGATCCTCGCCTGGCGACTCTCGAACACGCTGACGGCGGACTTCTGTGTGGGTGCGCTGGAGGAAGCGCTGGCCTGTTACGGCCAGCCTGAAATCTTCAATACGGATCAAGGCAGCCAGTTCACCAGCCTGGCGTTCACGTCCGTGCTGAAAGCCAACGATATCCAGATCTCGATGGACGGCAAAGGCTGCTGGTCCGACAACATCTTCGTCGAGCGGCTGTGGAAGACCATCAAGTACGAAGAGGTCTACCTCAGAGCCTACGGCAGCGTCTCAGAGGCCAGGGCCGGGCTTGCGAAGTACATCGATTGTTACAATCGACGGCGACCGCACAGTGCCATTGGCAGAGTGCCGCCCGATCATCGATACTACGAATCGCTGCCCGAACAGCAGGCAGCTTAAACCCGGAGCTCCACTTATAGATCAGCTATATCGTGTCCGAAAAAACGGGACCACTTCTGTATGATCTGAGCGGTTGGCTATGCCGAAAAATCTGAAGATCGACTCACAGTAGAGGTTGGACCTGATTCGCGTCTTAGCAACACATCAATCCGTCCAAAGAGCCAACACCGAGTAGGTCAACTAAGGGG
>MEIF01000188.1 GCA_001750645.1 Gammaproteobacteria bacterium AqS3 | reverse complement strand
CTGGGGACGATAGGCGGCAAGGGCGAGACGGTCTACCTGAGCAGCGGCGACACGGTGACGCTGGGGGGCTGGACGGCCAACTCGATGACGGTGAGCGCCTGGGGCGACATCCACGGCTGGGGGGCGATCACGGCGAGCCTGTTCTCCGGGCTGGTGAAGTGGAGTGTCGGCGACGGAGCCGGCGGGTACGTGACGCACACCGGGAACATCTTCCTGACCAACCCGAACAACCGCATCGGCGTGTTCCACCTCCCCGATGCCGGGACCATCGGCATCGTCAACTCGGCGGCGGTGACGCTGAGTGCGATGAACGTGGCCAACCTGAGCGTGCGCTCGCAGCGCTCGATCCTCCAGGTGGGGGCGCTGACGGTGCGCAACCTGGCGGTCTTCGAGGCGTATAGCGTCGATCATGCCGGAGCCTCCGACGAGACCTTCCACTACGACATCAGCCTGGGAGAGCTCGCCAACCGCTTCGGCAGCCTGAGTCTGATCGGCCGCAGCGTCAACATCCGGGACGTCCTCGACGGGGTGGTGCTGCAGGACGTCCGCGCCGGGGTGGTGTCGCTGACGGTCGAGGACAACGGCTATGTCCGGGGCGCGGGGGCGGTCACGGCGAGCACGCTGTGGGTCGGCGGCTGGTCGGGCGCCAATGGCACCGTGCTGCTGACCCACCAGGCCAACCGCATCGGCACCGTGTCCCTGGGGGCGGCGGGGCAGACCGCCGCGCTGCACAACGCCCAGGATCTGAGCCTCGCCGAGGCCAGTCTGGGGACGCTGTCGGTGAGCGTCTCGGGAACCTTCAGTCCGGCGTCTTCGGACAACACGATCACGCACCTGTGGGCCACGGCGGCGGCGCTCACGCTGAGCAATGCCGCCGACCTGACGCTGCACGACATCCGCATCTCGGGCGCTCTGACGCTGAGGGTGGCCGCCGACATCCTGCAGTTGGTCGGCGCCGGGGTGTCGGTCGTGGGCGGGGGCGTCGACATCAGCGCCGGCGGGTCGGTGTCGCTGAGCAACCTGAGCGCATCCGACGGCCTGGGGACGGTGCGGGCGGCAGGTTCGATCTACCTGAGCCGCCTGGGGGTTGCGCGGCTGAGCATCCGCTCGGGCGAGGGCGCCACCATCGACCGGGTCGGCCCGGCGGCACAGGCGCTGGGCGACCTGACGCTGCTGGGGGTCTCGGTGGCCGGCGACCTCTCGGTGCGGGTCGACGGCTCGCTGCTGATGCCGGGGGCTGTGACGGTCGGCGGCCTCGTCAGCGCCGCCCTGACGGTGGCAGGCCGCCGCGGCGACCTGACGATGAGCCACGCCGCCAACCGCATCAACACGGTTGCGGTGCGCGGCGATCACGCCGTCATCCACGACGCAGACGGCGACCTGACCCTCGGCGACGCCCTGCTCAGCGGCGGGCTGACCGTGAGCGCCTCGGGCGTCATCACCGGTGCGGTGGGGACGATCTCAGTGGGTTCCTCGGCGCTGATCAGC
>MEIF01000187.1 GCA_001750645.1 Gammaproteobacteria bacterium AqS3 | reverse complement strand
CTTCGCCAGCATCACCGTGACGTTGCCGGTGGGCCGGGCGCCCAGCGCCACGGTGAAGTCTTTGCTGCCGCCCTCGGCCACGGTCAGCTCCGCCGGCATCACAAACCGCCCGTCGTCGTCGATGACATCCACCGTCACGTCGGCGGTGATGTCGTCGTAGCCGCCCTTCGCGGCCGTCAGCCTGATGGTCGCCGAGTCGTCGTCGGGGTCGTCATCGTGGTCCGCTCTGACCGCCACGGTCTGCGTCGTCTGCCAGTTGACGGCCGTGAAGGTCATGAAGTCCTGGTCGCCGACCGTGCCGGCGTTGGCGTCGAACTTCACGGCGGCGTTGGCCGTGCCGGTCTGCGTCAGCGTCACCGTGACGCTCGCCGTTGGCTTCGAACCCAGCTTGACTGTGAAGCTTGCCTCGTCGTCCTCGTCGATGTCCAGGCTGCCGGTCAGGGACAGCACCAGCTCGACCTCGTCGTTGTCATCGACGTTGACCGTCAGGCTGCCCTCGACACTGTCATAGCCGCCGCCCGAGGCCGTCAGGCTGATGGTCGCGGTGTCATCGTCGATGTCGCCGTCCTCGCGCGCCCTGACTGTCACGGTCTGGGTGTCGTTCCAGTTTGTCGTCGTGAAGGTGAGCGAGGTTTCATCAAGCATCACGTCGGTGCTGGATGCGCCGGTCCGGGCGAGCGTCACTTTCACGTTCGCTGTGGGCTGCGAGCCCAGCTTGACCGTGAAGGTTGCGCTGCCGCCCTCGTCGATTTCCAGTCTGGCCGCGGAAAGCGTCAGGACTTCGTTGTCGGTGATGGCAACCGCTTTGGTGACGCTTGAGGCGGTGATGCCGCCGCTGGCGGAGAGGGTGATGGTGTCGGTGTCGTCGGTGATGTCCGCATCTTCAGCCGCCGTGACGGTGATGCTCTGGGGGTTGTCCCAGTCGGTGGAGGTGAAGGTCAGCGAGGCCGGGGAGAGGGTGATGTCCGAGTTGGTTTTTGTCAGGGAGACCGTCACATTCGCACTGGGGGCGGCTGAAAGGCTGACCGAGAGGGTGGCTCCCGTCGAGTCGCCCTCGTCGATGGTCAGCGCACCCGCCGGGGTGACCTGTATGTCGCCCAGGGGAAGGGTGTTGTTGGTGACAGTCTGGCCTCTGAGGCTCGCCAGCTCGTTGCCGGCGGTGTCCTGGAGCTTGTCGCCGCTGCCCGGCTTGGTGTAGCCGAGGGTGACACTCTCACCGGTGGTGACAGCGCTGGCCAGGGTCAGGGTGGCGGTGCTGCCCGAGAGGGTGTAGCTGCTGACGCTGCGGGCGCTGCCCGCCACGCTGACGGCCCAGGCCGAGTTGGCCGCCTTGGCGCTGCCCATGTTCTCGCTGAGGGTGACGGTCAGCGTGACCCCGTCGACGCCGGCGGCGGTGACAGTCGGGGCGGTGTTGTCGACGGTGTATCTGGTTTGTGCGCCATCCGGCAGGGTGCTGGAGAGGGCGTTGCCGGCGCTGTCGGTGATGTTTTGATCACCGTCGAGCTCCAAGTCGTCCCAGCTGTTGGTGCTGCCATCCCTCACCACGCTCAGGGAGGCGGCTCCTATGTAGGAAAAGTTAGGGGGAGGAAGGGATCTGTTCAGGATTTGGAAGTCGCCGATGCCGCTGTCAACGCCGGTGACCGCCTCGCTGAAGGTCACCCGCCAGGTGAGGCTGTCGGCGTTGGTCGGGGTGCTCGACGGCGTGTGGCGGGTGATGCTGGTGATGGTCGGCGCCGTGGTGTCAGGGGTGTTGTTGGTGACGGCCTGGCCGCTGAGGCTCGCCAGATCGTTGCCGGCGGCGTCCTGGAGTTTGTCGCCGCTGCCCGGCTTGGTGTAGCCAAGGGTGACGCTCTCACCGGTGGTGACGGCGCTGGCCAGGGTCAGGGTGGCGGTGCTGCCCGAAATGGTGTAGCTGCTGACGCTGCGGGCGCTGCCCGCCACGCTGACGGCCCAGGCCGAGTT
>MEIF01000186.1 GCA_001750645.1 Gammaproteobacteria bacterium AqS3 | reverse complement strand
TGACTGCATACAGCGCCAGGGTGACGCTGACCGCATCGGGCGGAGACTATGCGGACGAGACGGAGACCGTGACGGTCAATGTGACGGACAACGACACGGCGGCACTGGTCATCGCTGCGGCGGATCCCTTCAAGGTCGCCGAGGGCGACAGCAGCACCTTTACTGTGCGGCTCGCAGCCCGGCCCAGTGGGAATGTCACGGTGACGCTGGCACAGCCGGAGGACAGCGATGTGACGGTCGACACCGACCCTGATAACACAGGCAACCTGAACACGCTGGACTTCACGAACTCGAACTGGGACACCGCACAGACGGTGACGGTGAGTGCAGCCCGGGACGCTGACACGACCGACGACGGTGCGACTATCAATCTGACCGCCTCGGGCGGCGGCTACGGCGATGCGACCGGCAGCGTCTTGGTGCGGGTGACGGAGAATGACCAGACGGGGTTGACCATCACGCCCGCCAAACTCACGGTGGATGAGGGCGGTTCGGAAAACTTCACGGTGCAGCTGACCAGTCGGCCGAGCGAGAGCGTGACGATAACCCTCTCCCAGAGCGGTGCGGTCAACACCGATGTGAGGCTGAGCAAGTCCTCGCTGAGGTTCACGCCGACGAACTGGAGCACCGCCCAGACGGTGACGGTGAATGCAGCCCAGGACGATGACACGACCGACGACACGGCAGTGATCAGCCTGACAGCCTCGGGGGGCGACTACGCCGGCGTCACCGGCAGTGTGCCGGTGACGGTGCGGGAAAAACCCGAGCTGGTACTGTCGTGGAAAAAGAAAACCATAGACGAGAACACCTCGGTCACATTGAAGGTTCGGCTGAAGCTCAAGCCCTCGGACGATGTGCGGGTTGAGGTCAGGCTGCCCGATGATGCCGGGCGCATGGCCATCAGTCCGGGTCGGGAGCTGGATTTCAGCGCCTCGGATGATGCGGAATATCCCTGGAACACGGATCAGAACGTGGCGATCATCACTTACAAGGATCCGGATGCGGTCGACAACAAGGTGACCATCTCGCTGACCGCCTCGGGCGGGGGCTACGGGGAGGTGAGGGACAGTGTCGAGCTGACCGTGACGGATCTTTACCCGGACGGGCTGGTGCTGACGCCGAGCACTCTGGAGATGGCCGAGGGCGGCAGCCAGACCTTCAAGGTCAAGCTGGCTCTGCAGCCCCTGGATGACGCCAATGTCCGGGTGACGCTGACGCAGCCGCAAAACAGTGATGTGAAGGTCGACACCGACCCTGACACCGGCGGCGACCAGAACACTCTGGACTTCACGGACTCGAACTGGGACGAGGATCAGATAGTGACGGTGCGCGCCGCCGAGGATGCCGACTCGACTGACGACAGCGCGAGCATCGCTCTGGCGACCTCGGGCGACGACTATCAGGGCGTGACCGGCAGCGTGACGGTGAGCGTGAAGGACGACGACGTGGGGCTGCAGGTTTCCACCACTTCGCTGACCATTGCCGAGGGCGGCAATGACACCTTCACGGTGCAGCTGGCGAGCCGGCCGAGCGGCGATGTGACGGTGACGCTGACGCAGCCGAC
>MEIF01000185.1 GCA_001750645.1 Gammaproteobacteria bacterium AqS3 | reverse complement strand
GCCAGCGCCGTCACCGCCGGTGAGAGCGTCACCCTCGGCTACACCAAGCCGGGCAGCGGCGACAAGCTCCAGGACGCCGCCGGCAACGAGCTGGCAACCCTCAGCGGCCAGGCCGTCACCAACAGCACCCGAGACACCACCGCCCCGACCGTCACCGCTGCCGTCATCGACGGAGCCACCCTGACCGTCACCTTCAGCGAGAGCATGGGCGGCGCCAAGGCGGCCGACTCGGCTTGGACGGTCAGCGTGGCCGGCAGCGCAAGGAGCGTCAGCAGCTACACCCTCTCGCCAGCGCCGTCACCGCCGGTGAGAGCGTCACCCTCGGCTACACCAAGCCGGGCAGCGGCGACAAGCTCCAGGACGCCGCCGGCAACGAGCTGGCGACCCTCAGCGGCCAGACCGTCACCAACAGCACCCTTCCCCTGGGCGACATACAGGTCACCCCGGCCGGTGCGCTGACCCTCGACGAGGGCGACTCGACGGGAGCCAGCCTCTCGGTCAGTCTCTCTGCCGCTCCCAGTGCGAATGTGACGGTCTCCCTGACAAAAACCAACTCGGACGTCACCTTCTCGCCGACCTCGCTGACCTTCAACACCACCGACTGGGACGACCCCCAGAGCGTCACCGTCACGGCGGCTGAGGACGCCGATGCCGACGACGACACCGACACGATCACCTTCACGGCCTCGGGCGGCATCACCGCTGCAGACGTCACCCGGGCGGTTTCGATCATCGACAACGAAGTCCTGACGCTTTCGACGACCAGCCTGGAAATCGACGAGGGCGAAGAGGCAACCTTCACCGTCAGGCTGGGATCGCAGCCCACAGCGAACGTGGAAGTGACGCTGGCCCAGACCGGGACGACCAACGCCGACGTGACGTTGTTCGACACCGACGGCAACCTGATCGACGACCAGAACACCCTGACTTTCACGACTGACGACTGGGACGACACCCAGACCGTCACGGTCAGAGCCGCCGAGGACGGCGACATCGACGACGACACGGCGACCATCAACCTGACCGCCTCCGGCGGCGGCTATGACAGCGTCGAGGGCAGCCTGGATGTCAGCGTCGATGACGACGACTCGGTCGAGTTGGATGTCTCGGTGAGCACGCTGAGGGTGACCGAGGGATCCGACAAAACCTTCACCGTTGCGCTGGCGGCTCTCCCCTCGGCCGACGTGGAAGTCACGCTGGCGCAGACCGGGACGACCAACACCGACATCAACTTCACTCCGGCCTCGCTGGACTTCTCCGCCACCAACTGGAACGACGCCCAGACCGTCACGGTCAGCGCGTCCCAAGACTCCGACACCATCAACGACTCGGCGACGATCAAGCTGACCGCCGAGGGCGGGGGCTACGACGACGCCGAGGCGGCCACCGTGACGATCAGTGTCACCGACGACGACGGTCGGTTTGTGCTGGACCCGGTGTCGGTGACGGTGACCGAGGGCGATGCCGACGGCGAAGATTTCACCGTGGCGCTGAAGTCCCGTCCCACGGGGAATGTCAGGGTGGAACTGGCGCAGCCGAGTGCCACCGAGAACACCGATGTGACCTTCACCCCGGATGAGCTGACTTTCACGACCGCCAACTGGCGGGACGGACAGACCGTCACGGTCAGCGCCAAAGAGGACGACGACGCCGTGGCCGACACCGCCGAGATCGACCTGAGCGCCACGGGCGGCGGCTACGGCAGCTTCACCGGCGGCCTGACGGTCACCGTGACCGAGAACGACACCAAAGGCTTCAAGATCCTCGACTCGAACGACGCCGAGCTGACCAGCCCCATCGAGCTCGAAATCGACGAGAACGACAGCGTGATCTTCAAGGTCAGGCTGAACAGCGAGCCCACGGATGAGGTCACGGTGACGCTGTCGCAGCCGAGGGGAGCAGCCG
>MEIF01000184.1 GCA_001750645.1 Gammaproteobacteria bacterium AqS3 | reverse complement strand
ATGGACAATATTCACAACCGCAAATCCTCTCATGCCGATCATCGGCATGACAGGATTTGCGGTTGTGAATATTGTCCATCGGTTTGGTCTCCTATAGGGTTGCTGACAAACTGATAAAAATCTAGCTCTCTTACGAAGCCTTGGTCGGGGGCGAGTATAACCCCATTGAGAGGGGGCTCCATGAGCAGGGATTTTCGAGTGAGGTTTTCACTAGTTAGGCCGGCTCCGAAGCTGCTCTGACGGTTGCCGATTGAGCTGATCGAGCCGATCAAGCTGACCGAGCAGCCCGCCGACCCCGACCGGCTGAGGAGCTGGGAGGTGTTTGTCCAGGACCTGCTGAGACTGCTTGAGGCCGAGCCCGAACCGGCACTATGACTCCGCCGAGCAGGCGCTGGAGTCGTATCGGGGCAGAGGGGCGTTTGCCGACTGGCCCGAGGCGGCGCTGCGGGATTACCTCGCTGGCGGGCTGCGTCCGGCGCCGGTCGGGGTGCTGCAATGTGCAGGGGTTTATGAATCATCTATTGAAAAAATGTCTCGATGAAGATGCCTACTATCAATAAGTACATGGGAATGATGAGTGCCACACCTACCCATATCAAAAGGTTGAGCTTCGAACGAATATCTTTTATTACATCTAATTTCTTGCCGTTCTCGGCAAGGATCTCTTTGTTTTGAGCCAGAGTCTCTTTGTTTGCGTCAACAGAAGCTTGTAATTTGTCTAATTTCCGGCCGTTCTCGGCAAGGGGATCTTTGTTTGCATCAACGGAAGTTTGCAACCCGCCTAATTTCTTGTCGCGCCCATCAAGAGTCTGTTTGTTTTGAGCAAGAGTTTCTTGGATTGCGCCAACAGAAACTATGAGTTCATCTAATTTGTCATCACGCGCCTGGTCGGCTTCCTGTGATTTTTTGAGCTGCTCGCTGAGTTGGCTAAGTGTGGCCTCGGCTGACGCTCGAAACACCTTCTGTGAATCGAGGTTTTTTTTGAGCTCCTCAAGTTGGGTCTCATGCCGCTCGTCGGCATGCTGGCGTTTCGGGTCTTGCTTGCCATCCATCTGACTGATCTCCTAAGGGTTGTGAAATGACTGAAGAAAAAATTAGCCTTCTGCGAAGCCTTCGCCGGTGCGGAGTATACCCGCATTAAAAAGGTGTCCGCAGTTGGTGTTACTTGGCGCCCGACTGGATGCCCTGCCGACCCAGCCTTGACCCCGACCTTGAAATGGCGCCGGCCTGCATCCGGCGCCGGTCGGGGTGCTGCAATGTGCAGGGGTTTATGTCACTTCTACTTTATCAATACTTGGAATATTGCGATGAAAATACCTAAATATACGGGGATGACAAGCGCCACACCTACCCATGTCAAAAGGGTGAGCCTAGAACGAATATCTTTTAATTCATCTAATTTCTTGCCGTGCTCGGCAAGGGTCTCTTTGTTTTGAGCCAGAGTCTCTTTGTTTTGAGCCAGAGTCTCTTTGTTTGCGTCAACAGAAGCTTGTAATTGATCTAATTTCTTGTCGTGCTCGATAAGGGTCTCTTTGTTTGCGTTAACAGAAGCTTGCAATCCATCTAATTTCTTGTCGTGCTCGACAAGGGTCTCTTTGTTTGCGTTAACAGAAGCTTGCAATCCATCTAATTTCTTGTCGTGCTCGACAA
>MEIF01000183.1 GCA_001750645.1 Gammaproteobacteria bacterium AqS3 | reverse complement strand
ACGGCGACCGCCGAGATCAACAGAGAGAAAGAAAAGGACGGTCCCGGCGCTTACAGCATCGTCATCTTCACTTGGAACAGCAGAACTCTGCAGGTTTTCAAGGCCAGAACGCTTAAAGAAGCGCAGGAAGAAGTCAAGTTGATGCTGGGCTAGCCAAGCCAGCCCCGCACACTTGCCCGCCTAAAGATGAACAACAGCGCCTCGCACGCTTTCTTTTCCTGGGCTGACGACAAGGCGATGAAGATTGCCCAGTCTTTCATCGTTCAGCTCAAAAAACGCGACGATCGCTTCGTCAACCTGCGCATGCGGACTGCAGCGGTGGAATTCACCATTCTCGGTGATGGCGGCACCAGCTGTGAGCGCGACAATGAAATCATGATTCACATTCAAATGCGTCAGCCGTGCGCGCACGCAAAAGCGAAGGAGCCCTTCGGGGAGCTAGTCGAAAACATGGAACTCGCCGGTTACAGCTGCAAGTTCGGACCGAGCGAACTGTATCGCCCCGAGCTAGATACAGCCCACTACATCCTTTCCTTTATAAGGAAGGAGAGTGGCGGGACTAGCTAGTTCCCAAAGTCCAGCAGTCCTCTTGATGCAAACCAGCATCAGATTCAAACAAGTTTGCCTCGTGCAACTTAGCCTCCTTACAGGAGCTCATCGAAATCTCATTTTTATACGGCACTCTATTGCAGGAGAGCGGGGAACGACAGATTTTCTGCTGAACAATAGACTAGAAGTTTTTAACGATGTTCTTTCTCTTCTTCCTGTATGAAAAGATTCCAATGTCTTGGGAGAAACACTAAAATCGCTTTAAAAAACGGGCAGAACACCGCTATTATCAAAGACCAGGCAAGGAATCCTTGATAGCCCCAAACATCAAAACAAGCCAACACAAGCCCCGCAAGAAACCACACGAAAACAAACACCAAGAATATCAACAGATCTTTGAAAAAGCTTTTCGGCTTGTGCAGGAAACCATTGAATGCTTCTCCGTTAGGAATGATTATTTCATACGAATCAAGTTCTTGATCCACTCTTTGAATCTTTCCACCAGCTTTGTAAATAACGTCTACCATCTTGCGGACTTCCTTCAGCTCTTCATCGCTTGCTTTGCTCAGCTCTTCTAAGTTGATTCCGATAGCTAGCTGAATGTCCAGGGTGCTGGAAACGGTTGCAAATTGTATTTTCATCAGCCTGGCTAGTTTTCCCAGACTGGTTTGGATATCTTGGAACGCCTTCCTTTTTTCTTCAGGAAGGAAGTTATGCTCGACGAAAAACTTTCCCTCCGAGCTTGAAAAAAGAAGAGTCTCAATGGCATCTTCAGCAAAAGCCGCGAAGAAACTTTTCCCTTGCTTAACGCTATGGAGAACGTCTTTCCAGAAAACCCGGAAGGCAAACAAGAAAAGCCGGGGGACATCCCACGGGATTCTAGCAATCAGTTTCACTGCGGTTGAAATCTTCATTATTATTTCCTAAGATAGTAATGCCACTATAATTTTATCATTTTGGCTGTCAGCTTTAGAAGTTGCAGGCTAGTTATGTGTTTTTGCTATTTTTGATTTAGTTTTGTATTTTGCTACCGTAAATGCCCAAACGCCCCTGTTTTCTTGCATTTGGCGGCCGGATAAACATATAATAACTTGTTAGATTTTGCACCGCCCCGGCGCGTCCCCCGCGCCCCGCCGCATCCCCGCTTGAGCCCCGAAGAGACCAAGACCA
>MEIF01000182.1 GCA_001750645.1 Gammaproteobacteria bacterium AqS3 | reverse complement strand
GCGGTCACCGGCGACTCTGATGTGACCGTCAGCCCCGCTTCTCTCAACTTCACCACGGCCAACTGGAACACCGCCCAGACCGTGACGGTCAGCGCGGCACAGGATAACGACATAGCCGACGACACCGCGACGATCAGCCTGACAGGAGACGGCGTCACCTCCGGCTCAGTGTCGGTGACGGTGTTCGACGACGAAGATCCCGATGTCGGTCTGACGCTGTCTGCTCTGGAGACCCTGACCGAGGGCGGTTCCAAGACCTTTACGGTCAAGCTGGCTGCACAGCGCTGGAATACCAGAAAGGTCACGCTGGCTGTCGCCGGCGACTCGGATGTGACGATCAGCCCCGTTTCGCTGGACTTCACGACCTCGAACTGGGATACGGCGCAGACCGTGACGGTCAGCGCCGCCCAAGACACCGACAAGGCCGACGACACTGCGACCATCAGCCTGACCGGAGGCAGGGTCACTTCCGCCTCGGTGTCGGTGACCGCGCTTGATGATGACATCGGCCTGACGCTGTCCGATCTGGATAACCTGACCGAGGGCGGTTCCAAGACCTTCACGGTTCAGCTGGCGGCGCAACCGGGCAATGCCCGGAGTGTCACGCTGGCTGTCACCGATGACTCCGATGTGACCGTCAGCCCCGCTTCGCTGGACTTCACGACCTCGAACTGGAGCACCGCCCAGACCGTGACGGTCAGCGCCGCCCAAGACGCCGACAAGGCCGACGACACCGCGACTGTCAACTTGACCGGGGATGGCATCACGGCCGGTTCGGTGTCGGTGACGGTGGATGACGACGACGATTCCGCCGTCGGGCTGACGCTCTCCGATCTGGAAGACCTGACCGAAGGCGGGTCGAAGACCTTCACGGTCAAGCTGGCGGCACAGCCCGGCAATGCCCGCAAGGTCATGCTTGCGGTCGCCGGCGACTCTGATGTGACCGTCAGCCCCGCTTCTCTCAACTTCACCACGGCCAACTGGAGCACCGCCCAGACCGTGACGGTCAGCGCGGCACAGGATGACGACATAGCCGACGACACCTCGACGATCAGCCTGACAGGAGACGGCGTCACCTCCGGTTCGGTGTCGGTGACGGTGTTTGACGACGAAGATCCCGATGTCGGTCTGACGCTGTCTGCTCTGGAGACCCTGACCGAGGGCGGTTCCAAGACCTTCATGGTCAAGCTGGCTGCACAGCGCTGGAATACCAGAAAGGTCACGCTTGCCGTCACCGGCGATGTCGATGTGACGGTCAGCCCCGTTTCGCTGGACTTCACGACCTCGAACTGGGATACAGCACAGACCGTGACGGTCAGCGCGGCGGACGATGCCGACAAGGCCGATGACACCGCCACGATCAGCCTGACCGGAGGCAGGGTCACTTCCGGCTCGGTGTCGGTGACGGCGCTTGATGATGACATCGGCCTGACGCTGTCCGATCTGGATAACCTGACCGAGGGCGGTTCCAAGACCTTTGCGGTCAAGCTGGCGGCACAGCCCGGCAATACCCGAAGTGTCACGCTGGCAGTCGCCGGCGACAACGATGTGACAGTCAGCCCCGCTTCGCTGACTTTCACCACGGCCAACTGGAGCACCGCCCAGACCGTGACGGTCAGCGCCGCCCAAGACGCCGACAAGGCCGACGACACCGCGACTATCAACTTGACCGGGGATGGCATCACCTCCGGCTCGGTATCGGCAGCGGCGCTCGATGACGACATCGAGCTGGAACTGTCAGGT
>MEIF01000181.1 GCA_001750645.1 Gammaproteobacteria bacterium AqS3 | reverse complement strand
ACGGGGGGCGCTGGGCGCGCTCGGGGCCGGCCGTGCTGTATCTGAATCAGGACCAGGGCTGGGTGCTCTTCGTCCACACCGACATGGACGATGAGTCGCTGAGGGCATTTTTGGCCGATCTGGTCGGGCGGGTGCTGGCGTGAGCCCGGCGCTCGGGCAGGTTGTGATGCTGGGGCTGCGCTACGCCCTGGCGCGCGGCGGGGCGACCTCGTTCATATCGCTCTCGGCGCTGCTGGGCATGGCCATCGGCGTCATGGTGCTGATCACCGTGCTGTCGGTGATGAACGGGTTTGAGCGGGAGCTGCGGGGCCGCATCCTCGGGGCGGTGGCGCACGCCGTGGCGCAAGTTCCCGCCGGCGTGCCGTCCGGTGCGTTTGACGAGGCCCTGAGAGCCGCCCCGGGGGTCGCCGGCAGCGCCCCGCTGCTGCAGATGCAGGGGCTGCTGAGCGCCGCCGGGCGCACCCGCGCGGTGCTGGTCTCGGGGATTGACCCGCAGCGGGAGCCGGAGGTCTCGATCCTGCCCGGGTTCATCCGTTCGGGGTCGCTGGCCGACCTGACCCCCGGGCGCTACGGCATCCTGCTGGGTGAGATCGTCGCCGCCCGCCTGGGGGTCGAGCCCGGCGATTCGCTGGTGCTGCTGACCCCCCGGATGCGCCAGAGCGTCGCCGGGGCGCTGCCCAGGGTGCGGCGCTTCACCGTCGTCGGCGAGTTTGCCTACGGCGCCGAGCTGGACGCCAACTACGCCTACATTCACCTCGCCGACGCCCTGGCGCTCAGCGGCGCTGCGGCGGTTCCCGGAATCCGCCTGCGTCTGGATGACGTGCTCGAGGCGCACCGCACCGCCGACCGCCTTGAACAGGACATGCAGGCGCGCTTCGGCGCCCCGGTCTACGTGCGCGACTGGGGGGCGACCTACGGCAGCCTGTTCCGCGCGGTCGGGCTGGAGAAGCTCATGGTCGGGCTGCTGCTGTTCAGCATCGTTCTGGTGGCGGTGTTCAACGTGTTCGCGGCGCTGGCGATGACCGTGGTCGAGAAGCGCGGGCACATCGCCATGCTGCGCACCGCCGGCGTGTCGAGGGTTCAGATCATCGGCGTGTTCGTGACCCAGGGGCTGGCGCTCGGGCTGTTCGGGCTGGCGCTGGGCGCTTTTCTGGGGGTTCTGCTCGGCAGCCACATCGACGCGGTGATGGCGCTGCTGCAGCGGTGGCTGGGGGTGCGCTTTCTCGAGGTCTACTTCATCGACTACTTTCCGACCGATCTGCGCTGGGGCGATGTCGGTGCGGTCTGCGGTGTCGCCGCGCTGCTCTCGCTGCTGGCGACGCTCTACCCGTCCTGGCGCGCCGCCGGGCAGGATCCCGCCGAGGTGCTGAGCTATGAGTGAGGCGATCCTGCGCACCTCGGACCTGGTCAAGACCTATCCCTCCGGGGAGGGTCGCATCGGCGTGCTGGGCGGCGTCGACCTCGAGCTGCGCGCGGGCGAGTGCGTCGCCGTGCTGGGCGCCTCGGGCAGCGGCAAGACCACGCTGCTGCAGATACTCGGAACCCTGCGCGCCCCCGACTCAGGCCGGATCGAACTCCTCGGCCGCGACCTGGCCGGATGCACCGAGGCTGCGCGCACGCTGCTGCGCCGCCGCCATCTGGGCTTTCTCTACCAGCACCACCACCTGATCGGCGAGCTCTCGGCGCTGGAGAATGTCGCCGCCCCGCTGCGCTTCGCCGGCGCCTCCCGCAGCGAGGCCGAGGCGCGTGCCGG
>MEIF01000180.1 GCA_001750645.1 Gammaproteobacteria bacterium AqS3 | reverse complement strand
GGTCGCGCTTTCATCGGCGGCATCGGGATCTTCCGCCGCGCGGACCGTCACCGTCTGCTCGTCGTCCCAGTTGTCCGCCGTGAAGGTCAGCGTGGTCTTGTCCAGCGTCACGTCGGTGTTGGGCGTGTCATCGTCCTGCGCCAGCTTCACTGTGACATCGCTCGGCGGTGCCGCCGCCAGCTTCACCGTGAATGTGCCGCTGCGACCTTCGTCCACATCCAAGACGGTCGCCGAAACCTCCAGTTCCACGTCGTCATCCGTCACGGTGACATCCACCGCCTTGCCGGCTGCATCGTCGTATTCACCGCCCGAGGCGGTCAGGCTGATCTCGGCGCTGTCGTTCAGCGTGTCGTCGTCATGGAGTGCGCTCACCGTCACGGTCTGAGCCTGACCCCAGTCGTCGGCCGTGAAGGTCAGCGAGGTCTTGTCCAGCGTCACGTCGGTGTTGGACGGCTGGGTCAGCGTCACCGTGACATCGGCCGAGGGCAGGGTCGACAGCTTCACCGTGAAGGTATTCTCGCCGCCCTCATCCACCTGCAGCGATTTCGCCGACAGCAACAGACCCGGCTTGCTGTTGTCATTCACGGTCACCTCAACCTCGCCTGTCACGCCGTCGTAATCAGGACCAGTTGCTGTCAGTCTGATGGTCGCGGTGTCGGGGGCGGAGTCTTCGTCTTCGACCGTGGTCACCGTCACGGTCTGCTCCTCGTCCCAGTTGTCGGTCGTGAAGGTCAGGGTGGTTTGGTAGCCGTCGGTGTCGGGATCGACATCCACCTTCACATCGGCGTTGTCCGGCTGGGCCAGCTCCACCTTGACATCGGGTTGGTGGACAACATTCAGGTAGGGCTGAGCCGCCAGTTTCACCGTGAATGTTCTGCTGCCGCCCTCGGTGACTTCCAGGCTGTCCATTGACAGGATTAGCTCCGGTTTTATGTTTAAAACGGTTAAACGAACTGATATAGATGCACCATTCGGAAAGATCATCTGTACTCCAAGTGAGACCGGACCTGGCTTCACAACGTTAAAGTTGCGAGACCTTTTCACTGCCACGGTCTGAAACACGTTCCAATTCGTCGGGGTGAAAGTCAGGGTCTCTTGGTTTCCGTCGGTTTTCGGATCGGTATCAATCTTCATAAAAGGATTATTGCCATATCGCGCGACTGTGAGAACCATATTTTGAGAGGGCTGTTGATGCAGTCTGACCTGGAAACTGGTGTCAACAACTCCTTCGTAGATTTCCCAAGGCTCCGGTTGGAGGTCAACGATACTGACATCCAGCACAGTCACTGTTCGGGTGACCGTTTGGCCGTCGAAACCGCCGCCGCTTGCTGTGAACAGGACAGTGGTAATGTCATCAGTGTAATCAGCATCAGTTAAAGCCCCATAATCCACATACTGAGTTTTGCTCCAATTCAATGGCGTGAAGGTCAGCGTGAGTCGGGTTTGACGATCCAACGAAAATACAGAATCGGGATTGTTCGATGTAACGACGATGGTCACGTTCGCCGTCGGCTGTCTTTTCAGACTAACACGAAACGCAGAAAAGATGATGTAACCTTCAGTTATAGTTTCACCTATTGCGTGGCCTGACGCATAAAAGTCCGGCTCCACCCACTGCCCCTGAAGCGGAGCCGAGAACCCCAGCCCCAGAAACAGAATGCCGATCAACAGCAGACACTGCCGTGAACATATGCTGGCCTCTCGAATGTTCGCTTTCATGGGTTGAGTGCCTGGAAGCAAGGAATGGAATCAGATGATTCTGAATGCCGTCT
>MEIF01000018.1 GCA_001750645.1 Gammaproteobacteria bacterium AqS3 | reverse complement strand
CGGGTCGCGCTCCAGCGCCGCTGAAACGCCGGGGCGTTGTGTTCGAGGGCGGTGCACCAGCGACCGAGGCGGGCGCGGTTGGCGGCCTCGGCATCGCCCTCCCTCTGGTGCGCGGCGCCGACCCACTGCCAGCCCTCTGCATCGGGCGGGGTGAGGTAGCCGCCGCCGGACAGCACGGCGCGCTGCCGCGTCCCGCCGCCGTCACCACCGCCAGATAAGCCGCGAAAGCCGTGCAGCACGCCGATCTGCGCGTCCAGCCCGATGCGATGCGGAGTGCAGAGAATCTCAATGGCGGCGTCTGCCGAGGCGGCATCGGTCAGCCGGATTCGGGGGTCGTCCAGCCGCGCGCGCACCAGCTGCGGTATCGACAGATACCCGCTCCGCCCGAGCCACAGGCCGCCGGCGGGCAGGCGGACGCCGGCGCGCTCGGACAGCTCGTTCCGCTCGCACCAGCGCGCGCTGCACTCGGGCAGCTCGACGGACTTCAGGTCGGCCAGGCGCGCCCAGCGCCCCTGCGCCAGGATGGCGCATCCGCAGGCGTTGAGCTGCGGCGCCAGGCTGCGCTGGGCGTGGATCAGCGCGCTCAGCGCCAGCTCGCCGCGGGCGCTGGCGTCGTTGAAGCCGGGGTAGAGCACGGCGGCGGGGTTTTGCGACGCCCCGATATCGGGACTTGATTCCACCACCTCGACGCTCCAGCCGCGCCGGCTGAGGGCGCGGGCGAGGGCGGATCCCGCCAGCCCCGCACCTGAGATTCGGGCGAACCGCCCCAGAGCACAGTGCCGCGTTCCCCCGCGCACCAGCTCTCCGGCGAGGCGCTCGCGCTTGCCGGCAAAGCCGGGGTATTTGCGCACCGCAAAGCCCGCCGCCTCAAGCCCCCGGCGCACGCGGGAGGCCGCGCTGAAGGTGGCAAAGGCCGCACCGGGGCGCGACAGCCTCACGGCCGCCCGAAACACGTCATCGCTCCACAGCTCAGGGTTGCGCGCCGGGGCAAAGCCGTCGAAGTACCAGGCGTCGATCCAGCCGCGGGGCGTCTGCGCCCACTGCACGAGGGTCTCGGAAATGTCACCGAGCACGAGCGTCAGCCACAGCGGCCTGAGCCCGGGGGCGCTCAGGAATATGCGCTGGCTGCCCCTCAGCGGGGCGGGCCAGGACTGCCTGAGCGCACCGGCAAAGGCGGTCAGTTCGGGATGCACCGACAGTGCGCGATCAAACGCCTCAGCATCGGGCAGGGCGCGGTCAAAGGCGAGGTAGTGCAGGGTGGCGCCGCGGTCGGGCTGGTCCGGCTGATCGCACCAGCGCCGCCAGGTGTTGAGCAGGTTGACGCCGAAGCCAAAGCCGATCTCGCCGATGCCGAAGCTGCCGCCGGTGTGATCGGCCCAGCGCGCCGGAAGGTCGCAGCCGGCGATGAACACCGCATCGCTCTGGTGCAGCGCACCGGCGTCGGAGGCGTAGCGGTCGTCAAATTCGATTGAGTGGGGGGCGCCGCCGGCCGTCCAGGACACAGCGGGTCTGGGGACGGCGAGGGAGGTGCTCACGGCGGTGCGCGCGGGCGGGCGTTGTATTCTAGCCGCCGCCTTGGCAGGGGTTGGCAATGAATATTCGGCGAGTGGCGTGGGCTTTGGGTCTGCTGTTTTTGCTCACGGGCTGCGATGCGCTTTTTCAGCAGATGGAAAAACCCGAGGGGCGCGATGACCATCCCGCCCTTGACGTGCTCAACCCCCTCGAGGTGCCGGCCGACCCCGCCCTGAGCCAGCACAGCGACGAGTTCAGGCGCGAGATCATCCAGGTCACCGACCGCGTCTACGTCGCAGTCGGCTATGCCCTGGCCAACTCGATACTCATCGTCGGCGAGGGCGGCAACATCGTTGTCGACGCCACCGAGAGCCCCGAGGTCGCCCGCGCGCTGCGGGTGGAATTCGACCGCATTGCGCCGGCCCCGCTGGCCGGGCTGATCTACACCCACAACCACGGCGATCACACCTTCGGCGCCGGCGGCATGGTCGGCTCGGATCAGCCCGAGGTGCTGGGGCACGAGGACACCGAGGCGCTGGTGCGGCGCGTGGTCGGCATGCTCAACCCGACGCTGAGCCGGCGCGCGGCGCGCATGTTCGGCAGCTCGCTCAACGGCCCGGCATTCGAAAACGCCGGCATCGGCCCCGAACTCAAGCTCAGCCCGAACCGCGACATCCAGTTTCTGCCGCCGACGCAGACGGTATCCGATCGCCTTGAGGTCACCATTGCCGGGGTTCGCATGCTGCTGGTTCACGCCCCGGGCGAGACCGACGATCAGATCTACGTCTACCTGCCCGACGACGGCGTGCTGCTGCCGGGCGACAACTTCTACCGCGCCTTTCCCAATCTCTACACCATCCGCGGGACGCCCTACCGCAGCCTCGAGGGCTGGACGGCCTCGCTGGACGCCATGATTGCCCACAAGCCCGAGCATCTGGTGCCCTCGCACACCCGCCCGATCAGCGGCGCCGAGCAGATTGCCGAGGCGCTGACCCAGTACCGGGACGCGATCCAGTTCGTCCACGACCAGGCCGTGCGGGCGATCAACTCAGGGGCGAGCCCCGACTCGCTGCTCGAGCTGGAGCTGCCCGAAACGCTGGCTGAGTCGCCCTACCTGCAGTCCTTCTACGGCAGGCCCGGCTGGTCGGCGCGCGCCGTCTACAGCGGGTATCTGGGCTGGTTCAACGGCAACCCCACCGGCTTGGATCCGCTGGGAGAGGCGGAGCGCGCCGAGAACTGGGTGCGGATGGCCGGGGGTGTCGACGCCCTCGTCACCGAGGCGATGCGGGCGTGGTCAAAGGCCGAGTACCGCTGGATCCTGCACATCAGCGACGCCGTGCTGCAGGTGGCGCCCGAGCACCAGACCATGAAGACCCTGAGATCCAATGCGCTGGTTCGCCTCGGGGCGGCCTCCAGCAACCCCAACCAGCGCCACTACTACCTGGTCGCGGCGCAGCAGATGAACAGCCCCGGCGCCGGGGTGCTGCCGCCCAACGAGGCGCTGCTGGAGCGCATTCCGATGGAGGATTTGCTGCGCATCCTGCGGGTTCGGCTCGACCCGGAAAAGGCCGCCGGCGTTGACGTGACTGTTCGGCTGGAGTTCGACGACGGCGGGGTTTTCGACATGCAGGTGCGCAACAGCGTGCTGGTTGTGCACAGCGAGAAAAAGCTCCGCTCTCCGGACGTCGTCGTCAAGGGCAGCCGGCGCGACATCAAGCTGGTGCTGGGCGGGGTCAAGAATGTCATCGCCGCAACCACGATCAGCGGGGAGCTGACGATTGAGCGGGGCAGCCGCGTCTCGCTGCTGAACTTCCTGACGCTGTTTGCCTCGGGCAGCTGAGCCCGCAGTTCAGATCAGTCCGCCCGGGCGTAGCACAGCTGCGCGCTGACCGGAATCGCCTCGGCAATGCTGCCCAGGCCGACGACCTCGCGCAGCGCCTCCAGACCGGCCATGCCGTCGAGGGCGCGCACCGAGACCGGCACCGGCTCGAGCGTGGCGAGCGCCAGCGTGTCACTGCCGCGCACCACGCTGACCAGGGCTTCCAGCCGCAGGCTGGCCGGTCCCAGCTTGAGTTCGAGGGGCAGGGTCAGGCGCTGTGCTGCCGAGCCGCCCGCCGCCGCCCGCCGCAGCTGCTCGGAGACCTGGACGCTCACCCGGGCTTTGGCCTCGCCGAGAAACAGCATCTCGCCGACGCGCTGATCGCGCACCGGGACGCCGGTGTCGATCGAGCCGAGATCGACCTCCAGCTCGACGGCGTCATCGCCCTCGGAGAAGCTTGAGGACAGCCCCCCGAAGCGGCCCACCTCGACCAGGGAGGTCAGCTGCTCGCCGGTGACGACGGTCTTGCTGGTGGTGAAGCTCAGCGACGAGCACTCAGCCCGCAGCACCCAGTCGGTGCCGCCGCCGCCGGCGTCGGGCGCCCCCGTGCAGCTCGCCAGCACGGCGATCAAGGCGATCAAAGTAATGGTGCGAACAGTCATGGTCAAAGCCCCAGTTGACGCGCGGCCAGGTCGCGCATGATTTCCTCGGATCCGCCGCCGATGGCGCTGACGCGGACCTCCCTGTAGATGCGCTCGACGGGATGCCCCCGCATGTAGCCGGCCCCGCCGAGAATCTGCATGGCCTCGCGCGCGCAGAATTCCATGGCCTCGGTGGCCTGCACCTTCAGCAGCGACAGGTCGACCACCGGCGGCGCCTCCTCGGAGTGCAGGCGCCAGGCGGTCTGCAGCAGGTAGGCGTCGGTGGCCTGGATGCGCTGCACCATCTGCGCAATCTTGTGGCGGATGACCTGGTGCTCGGCGAGTCTGCGACCGAAGGTCTCGCGCTGCTGCGCCCAGGAGACCGCCGCGTCCAGGCAGACCCGGCAGGCGCCCAGGGACTGCGCGGCCATCATCAGCCGCTCGCTGTTGAAGTTGCGCATGATCAGGCTGAACCCCTCATTCTCGGGGCCGATCAAATGGCTGCGCGGCACCCGCACGCCGTCGAAGTAGATGGCGGCGGTGTCCGAGCACCACCAGCCCATCTTGCTCAGCTCGGTGCGCGAGACCCCCTCGGCGTCGGCCTCGATCAGCAGCAGCGAGATGCCGCGCGCACCGGGGGCGTCGCTGGTGCGCACCGCAGTGGTGATGTAGTCGGCGCGCATGCCGCTGGTGATGAACATCTTGCTGCCGTCGACGATGTAGTCATCGCCATCGACTGCGGCGCGGGTGCGCAGCTGGGCGACGTCCGACCCGCCCGAGGGCTCGGTGATGGCGAGGGCGGAGATCTTCTCGCCGGCGAGCACTTCGGGGACGATGCGCTCGCGCAGCGCCTGCCCGGCGTGGGCGGCCACCGGCGGCAGGCCGATGTTGTGGCTGCTGAGCGAGGCGTTGAGGCCGCCGCTGGCGTGCCGGGCCATCTCCTGGTGGGCGACGATGCCGAAGAAGGGGTCGGGCATTTCAATCCCGCCGAGCTCCTCCGGATAGCCCATGCGCAGGAAGCCGATCTCGGCGGCTTTGCCGTAGAGCTCGCGCGGGAAAGTCCCCTGTTCCTCCCAGTCCTCGACGTGCGGCAAGATTTCCTCGTCGACGAAGCTGCGGATGGTGCTGCGCCAGGCCTCGTGCGCCTGGTTGTAGTAGAGCCCGCAGGGCAGCGGGGAGTCAAACCAAGAGACGTAGCGGCTCATTCAGCGATGCCGAGGGCTTCCAGGGCGTGGGTGCGGGCGCCGGCGTAGTCGGCCTTGCCGTTGGCGGCGCGGAACATGGCGGGAACCTCCAGCACGCTCTTGGGCGCCTTGTAGGCCGCCAGCTGGGTGCGCACGTGGGCGATCAGGGCGTCCTCCCCGGGGGTTTCGGAGCCGGGCTCCAGCTCGATCAGCGCGGTGACGGCCTGTCCCCAGCGCTCGCTGGGCACGCCGACCACCAGTGCATCGCGCACGGCGGCGTGGCGCTTCAGGGCTTCCTCGACCTCCTCGGGGTAGATTTTCTCGCCGCCGGAATTGATGCAGACGCTGCCGCGGCCGAGCAGGGTGAGGGTGCCGTCGGCCTCGACGCTGCACCAGTCGCCGGGCATGGAATAGCGCACACCGTCGACGGTGATGAAGGTCTTGGCGGTCTTTGCCTCGTCCTTGTAGTAGCCCAGCGGGATCGGCCCCGAGCGCGCGATGAAGCCGACCTCGCCGCTGCCCGGTCTGACCTCGCGCAGGTCCTCGGTGAAGACCTTGCAGGTCGGGCCGATCTCAAACTTGGCGACTTCCTCGGTGCCCTCGCTGGAGCTGACCGAGGAGCCGAAGCCGATGGCCTCGGACGAGCCGAATGAGTCGACCAGCAGCATCTGGGGGTTGTGCTCCAGCAGACCGCGCTTGTTCTCGGGACTCCACATGATTCCGGAGGAGATGATGGTCTGCAGCGAGGAAATGTCGTAGTCGGCCTCGCCCAGCGCCCTGAGCATGGGGTTGGCGAAGGCGTCGCCGACGATGGCGATCTGCGTGACGCCGTGCTGCTGCACGCACTCCCAGAGCGCGTGCGGGTCAAATTTCGGCACGTCCAGCGTGACGATGCAGGCGCCCTGGGCCAGGGCGTTGATGGTGGTGATCATCCCGGTGCCGTGCATCTGCGGACAGGCCGGAACGAAGATGTGATGACCCTTGGCGGCGGCGACGGCCTGCTGCATGGCCTCGACGCTCTCGACCGGCTCCTCAAAGGTCGCGGCCAGGCTGGCCTCCCAGAGCATCGTGTGCTCCCACATGACGCCCTTGGGCAGCCCGGTGGTGCCGCCGGTGTAGATGAACAGCAGGTCCTCATCGGAGCGCTTCAGGTCGGGGCTGAGTTCGCAGGACGCCGGCCCGGCCACGATGCGCTCATAGCTGACGGCGAAGGAGTTGACCGGATCGGCCCCCGGCTCGTCGGTGACTTCAAGCCACAGCTCGACATCGGGCAGGGTGGGCCGCAGCTCGGCGACCTGCGGGGCAAAGCGCTGGTGGTAGCAGACCACGCGGCTGTCGGAATTGTCCAGGATGTAGTGCAGCTCGCCGGAGACGTAGCGGTAGTTGACGTTGACATGGGTGAATGCACCCTTGAAGCACGCCGCCAGCAATTCGGAGTAGACGCATGAATTGGCCAGATAAAAGGCGACCTTGTCGAGGCGTTTCAGCCCCAGGCCGTGCAGGTGATTGGCGAGTCGGCTGGAGCGCGCATCAAATTCCGACCAGCTGAGCCGGACGTCGCCGTGGATCAGCGCAGGCTTGTCCGGAATGGCCTTGGCCAGTGCGAGAAAAACATCACCGTAGTTCATTTCAGGTTCCCGAAGCCCCCCGTCGGGCGGCGCAAATCCTATCACACAGCCGGGTCAATCCGCCCGGTGATGTGCGTATATAATCCGCCGCCAAATTAACCCCCAGACCCGTTGCAGCTCCCTATTGCTGCGCAAAACACGGGCAATGGACACCGAATTTTGACTATGAGCGAGCACGGCGAGGGCAGCGGGGTATCTATTAAGAGGCTGCTCGAGGCGGGTGTTCACCTGGGGCACAGCAGGCGCTACTGGAACCCGAAGACCCGGGATTTCGTCTTCACGATGCGCAATCAGCTTCACATCATCGACCTGCGCAAGACCATCAAGCATCTGGATGCCGCCTGCGATGCGGTGCGCGGAATGGTCAGCTACGACCAGGAGATCCTGTTCGTCGGCACCAAGCGCAACATCGCCGAAATCGTCGAGAGCAATGCCCGCCGTGCCGGCATGCCCTTCGTCAACCGCCGCTGGCTCGGCGGCATGCTGACCAACCACCGCACCATCAAGCTGAGGGTTGAGCGTCTCAAGGCGATTGAGTACGAGTTTGAGCACAGAGGCACCGCCCACCTCAGCAAGAAGGAGCGGCTCAAGCTTGAGGCCGAGCACCAGCGGCTCGAGAACAATGTCGGCGGGGTCAAGAACATGAACGGTCTGCCGCGCGCGCTGTTTGTGGTCGATGTCGCCAATGAGCGCATCGCCGTTGCCGAGGCCAACAAGATTCGCATTCCGGTCTTTGCCGTGGTCGACACCAACTCCGATCCCAGCCGCATCGACTATCCGATTCCGGGCAACGACGACTCGCAGCGCTCGGTCAAATTGCTGGTTGAGGCGCTGGCTGACGCCTGCATTGCCGGTGCGGCTGAAAAGCCGGCCGGTGTCGTCCAGGCTTCCTAAACAAATGGCGGGTGACATCTCTGCCGGTCTGGTCAAGCAGCTGCGTGACCGCACCGGGGTCGGCTTCATGGACTGCAAGCGCGCCCTGGTCGAGTCGGGCGGGGATCTGGACGCCGCCGTTGAGCTGCTGCGCAAGTCCAGCAAAATGGCCGCCGAAAAAAAATCCGGGCGCATCGCCGCCGAGGGGCTGGTGCTGGTGCGCACCCAAGACAGCACGGCGGTTCTGATCGAGGTCAACAGCGAGACCGACTTTGTCGCCCGCGACGAACACTTCGTCGGCTTTGCCGAGGCCATGCTCGAGGCCGCAATCTCCGGCGGCGCCGGGGACGCTGAGGGCCTGATGCAGGCCGAACAGGAGGAGCGGCGCCTCGCCCTGGTGCAAAAGCTGGGTGAGAACATCCAGGTGCGGCGCCTGCGGCGCTTCACCGGCGGGGATCGGGTCGGGGCCTACACGCACAGCAACCGGCGCATTGCCAGCGCCGTCAGCATCAGCGGCGGCGACGACGATCTGGCCCGGGGGCTGGCGATGCACGTGGCGGCCGGCAATCCGCTGACCCGCACCGCCGACGAGGTGGACGCCGAAATTCTGGAGCGAGAGCGCTCGATATTCCGCGCCCAGGCCGAGGAAGAGGGCAAGCCGCCGGAAATCGCCGAGAAGATGGTCGAGGGCCGGCTGCGCAAATTCCTCGGCGAGGTTTGCATGGTGGATCAGCCCTATGTGCTGGACACCGAGAAAAAGGTCGGCCAAGTGCTTCAGGCGGCAGGGGCTGAACTGCTGGGGTTTGTGCGCTTTGAAGTCGGCGAGGGAATCGAGCGCGCCGACACCGATTTTGTCGCCGAGGTCCAAGCCCAGCTGCAGTCTTGAGCGTCTCAGCCGCCAAGCCCCGCTACGAGAAGATCCTCATCAAACTGAGCGGCGAAGGCCTCGCCGGAGAGGGGCGGCAGGGCATTGACCCGGAGCTGCTCGACGCCATCGCACTGCAGCTCGGGCAGCTGCGCGGCATCGGCGTCAAGGTGTCGGCCGTCATCGGCGGCGGCAACCTGTTTCGCGGCGAGGGGCTGCAGAAGTTCGGTCTCAACCGCATTGCCGGCGACCACATCGGCATGCTGGCGACCATCATGAACGGCATTGCGCTGCGCGATGCACTGGAGCGCAAGAACATCCCGGCGGCGCTGCTCTCATCGATCGGAATGGAGGGCATCGTCGAGCGCTATGACCAGCGCACCGCCAAGGCGCTGCTGGAATCGGGCAATGTCGTGCTGTTTGTCGGCGGCATCGGCAACCCGCTGTTCACCACGGACACCTCGGCCTGCCTGCGCGCCATCGAGATCGAGGCCGATCTGGTGCTCAAGGCGACCCAGGTCGACGGGGTCTACTCGAGCGACCCCGCACAGGATCCCGACGCCGAGCTCTACGAGCAGCTCGACTTCGCCACGGCGATCGACAACCAGCTGGGAATCATGGACCTCACGGCGCTGTGCCTGCTGCGCGACTTTGACATTCCGCTCAGGGTGTTCAGCATGCAGAGGCTCGAAAATATCTGTGATATTGTGCTGGGCAAGTCGATCGGCACCTTGGTGGGCGGGCAGTCGGCATGAACGGGGATCTGCAGGGGGCGAAAAGACGCATGGAGGGCGCCCTTGACTCGCTGCGCCAGGCCTTCGCCAAGATTCGCACCGGTCGGGCCAACCCGGCGCTGCTGGACTCGGTTGAGGTCGACTACTACGGAACCCCCACCCCAATCAGCCACGCCGCCACCATCGTTGTCGAGGGCGCCCGCTCGCTGGTCATCACCCCCTGGGACGCCGGCATGCTCCAGGCCATAGAAAAGGCGCTGCTGGCCTCCAATCTCGGGCTGACGCCCAACGTTCAGGGCGAGGCCATTCGCATCAACCTGCCGCAGCTGACCGAGGAGACCCGGTCCGAATACGTGCGGCAGGCCAAGGATGAAGCCGAAAAAGCCCGCATCGCCGTGCGCAACATTCGCCGCGACGTCAACAATTCCATCAAGCAGGGCAGCGGGGAGCAAGACGCCTCGCGCCGGATGCAAAACCAGGTTCAGAAGCTCACCGACGAATACATCGAAAACATCGACAAGATGCTAAAGGGCAAAGAGGAAGATCTGAGCGAGTTCTAGGAGGACGCTCTGTGGCGCATCACGTCCCGAAGCACGTCGCAATCATTATGGATGGCAATCGCCGCTGGGCACAGGCGCGCGGGCTGTCCAGCCGCCGGGGGCACGAGGCCGGGGTGGCGGCCGCCCGCGCGCTGCTGGAGTCTCTGAGCGAGGGGCCGATCGACGTGCTGACCCTGTTCGCCTTCAGCAGCGAGAACGCCGGGCGCACACCGGCCGAGGTTTCAGACCTGTTCAAGCTGTTTGCCTCGACCATCACCGAGGAGATGAACCGCCTCGGCGAGCTGGGCGTGCAGCTCAAGCTCATCGGCGACCGCTCGGTGCTGGGCGGGGCGCTGCAGCGAACCGTCGAGCGCGCCGAGGGCATCAGTCGGGACGGGGCGCAGCGCACGCTGGTGCTGGCGCTGGGCTACGGCGGGCGCTGGGATCTGGCGACAGCGGCCAAGGCGCTGGCCGAGCGGGTGCTCAGCGGCGAGATCGCCCCCGACCACATCGACGAGTCGACCCTCGAAGCCCATACGGCGCTGGCCGACCTGCCGCCGGTCGACATGTGCATCCGCACCGGCGGCGAGCAGCGCCTCAGCAACTTCATGCTCTGGCAGCTGGCCTACGCCGAGCTGTTCTTCACGCCGGTGCTGTGGCCGGACTTCACCCCGGATCAGTTCCGCCAGATGCTGGAGGAGTTCTCGGGAAGGCATCGCCGCTTCGGCGTTCAAGAGGCGGTGCTCTAGGCGTGCGCATCTTCAGCGGTCTGGTCATGGCGGCGGCGGCCCTGGGGCTGCTGATGTTCTCGAGTGCGGGGCTGCTGCAGTGGATTTTCATCTCGGTCGCCGTGCTGGGACTGGCCGACTGGCTGCACCACCGGCGCACCCGCAGCGGCTGGCTGCTGTTTGGGCTGGTGGCGCTGGGCGCCGGCGCTCTGGCCTACCGCTATTCGGTTCCGGCGCTGCCGCAGCCGCTGCTCTGGCTCTCGGCCGGGCTCTGGCCGGCGATCGCCGTCATGCTTCGGGCGCTGCCGCCGGCGCGCGCCCCCAAACTCTTGGCGGACGCCATGGTGCTCGTCGGCCTGGCCAGCTTTGCCCTCGGCGCCTGGGGCATCATCGGAGCGCCTGTGAGCCAGGCCATTCCGGGCTTTGTCCACCCGAATGCGGCGCTGCTGCTGTTTGTGCTGGCCATCGGTGCGGCCACCGATGTCGGCGGCTACTTTGCCGGTCGCAACTGGGGCGAGCGTCCGCTGCCGCTGCTGGGCGAGCTGAGCCCCAACAAGACCCTCGAGGGACTGCTCGGCGGGCTGGCGTTCAGCGGGGCGCTGTCGCTGGCCGCCGCCGTCCTGCTGGACAGCTGGCACCTGCTGTGGATCGGCGCGCTGGTGCTGCCGTGGTTTGCCGTCGTCGGCGACCTGCTGTTCAGCTGGATCAAGCGGGTGCACCACCTCAAGGACGCCGGCTCGTGGGCGCTGGGGCACGGCGGCATTGCCGATCGCATCGACAGCCATGCCGCATCGCTCGCCGGCGGCGCCCTGCTGCTGCACCTTCTCGGGGTTGCGGCGTGAAGTCGCCGGATCAACCGACCGGGCTGCGTCGTCTGTGCATTCTGGGCGCCACGGGGTCGATCGGGACGCAGACGCTGGACTGGGTGCGCAGCGATGCGCGCTATTCGGTGTCGGGGCTGAGTGCGCACCAGGACATCGACGGCCTGATCGCCCTCGGGCGAGAATTTCCCGATGCGGCGCTGGCGGCGGGTGATGCCGCCGGTGTCGAGCGGGTTCGTGACGCTCTGGGCGCCCGTCGGCGCATCCTGCACGGCGCCCAGGGGCTGACCGAGCTCGCCGAGGCTTCGGACTCGGACACCGTGGTCGCCGGAATCGTCGGCAGCCCCGGTCTGGCCTCGACGCTGGCGGCGGTGCGCTGCGGCAAGCGCGTGCTGCTGGCCAACAAGGAGGCGCTGGTGATGTCGGGCGTGCTGCTGCTCGAGGCCGCCCGGGAGAGCGGCGCCGAGCTGATCCCGATAGACAGCGAGCACAGCGCCCTGCTGCAGTGCCTGCCCGCACCCTGTGCGCGCAGCTGCATTCGGGGCGACACCTCGGACGCCGGCCAGTGGTCGCAGATCGCCCGGCTGTGGCTGACGGCCTCGGGCGGGCCGTTCTGGAGCCGCCAGGACGTCGACTGGGCGCAGGTCAGCGTCAATGAGGCCTGCGCGCACCCGGTCTGGTCGATGGGCCGGAAAATCTCGGTCGACTCGGCGACGCTGGTCAACAAGGGCCTCGAGCTGATCGAGGCCAGCCTGCTGTTTTCGGTGCCGCACAGCCAGGTCGACGTCCTGGTGCATCCCCAGGGTCTGGTGCACGCCCTGGTTGAATTTGCCGACGGCAGCCAGATCGCCAGTCTGGGTGCGGCAGACATGCGCATTCCCATCGGCTATGCGCTCGCCTGGCCCGGGCGCGCCGAGCGCCCGGTGCAGCGGCTCGACCTGGCCTCGGCGCCCGACCTGAGCTTCGAGCGAATCGATGCGCGTTTTGCGGCGGTGTCGCTGGCCAGGGAGGCCATGAACAGCGGGCAAAATGCGATGATTGCCTATAATGCCGCCAACGAAATTGCGGTCGATGCATTTCTTCAAAGCAAAATAAAGTTCGATCGCATCGTTCCCTGCATTGAAGATGGTTTGAGACGGGCTGACCCGGGAACGGTTCGCAGTATTGAAGACATAAGTCAAGTGCAGCAGCAGGCGATCAGTTATGCCAGGGAGTGGATTGCATGAGCCTATTGATGGCCGTGTTTGTTTTGGGGCTGCTTGTGGCGCTGCATGAATTGGGGCATTTTCTGGCGGCCCGCAGCGCCGGGGCGGCGGTGCACACGTTCTCAATCGGTTTCGGCCCCGTCCTCACATCTATCTACAGCCCGCGCGGGACTCGATTCGCGATCTCGGCCCTGCCGCTGGGCGGCTATGTGCGCATGCTCTCCAGGCTTGAGGAGGCGCAGGTCGGCGGCCTCCAGAACGTTGTCGGGACGCGCTATGAGTCCCTCAGCGTCGCACAGCGCGCCTGGATTGCGGTCGCCGGCCCGCTGGCCAATTTCATCGTCGCCTGGATGCTGTTCTTCGTGCTGACCCAACTTCCCCATACGCATCTGCGCCCGGTCATCGGTCCGGTGGCCGCAGACTCGCCGGCGCTGCAGGCCGGATTTCGCCCGGGCGATGAAATCCTCAGCGTCCGGGGCGAGCCCGTCATCGGCATGGACAAGTTCTCCGAGGCGCTGGCGGCATTGCAGGGGGAGGACATCGATGTCGAGGTCCGCAATCCGGACGGCATCCTGCGCACGCGCACGCTCAGCGCCGGAGCGGTGCAGACTTTTGAGGGCTGGGGCTTCTCCCTTCCCAAACCCACAATGCCGCCCAAGATCGCCTTTGTGACGGAGGATGAACCGGCGCATCGGGCCGGACTGCGCCCCGGTGATCTGCTGATTGGCGCCAACGGCGTCGAGCTGCAATCCTGGAGTGACTGGACGCCGGTGCTGCGCAATAACCCGGGGGCTCAGATCGACATCACCTACGTGCGCGACGGGCAGGAGCGAACTGTTCAGGCCGAATTGCAGTCCAAGACCCAATCGACCGGCGAGCTGTACGGCTATCTGGGCGCTGCGGCGCGCGATCAATGGGAGGATGAGATGCTCGTCGAGCACCACCACGCGATTCACAGGGGGCTGATTGAGTCATTCAATCAGTCGGTCCACGCATCCGGGCTCATGCTGAGCGGCTTCGCCCGCATGCTGACCGGCGGCATCTCCCCGGCAGAGCTGAGCGGACCCATCGGCATCGTCCGCATCGGGGCACAGTTCACGGAACTGGAGGGCATGAACGGCCTGCTGGTCTTTGCCGCCATCATTTCGCTGGCGCTGATGGTGTTCAACCTGCTGCCGATACCCGGGCTGGACGGCGGGGCGCTGCTGATGCTGGCGCTGGAGCACTTCAAGGGCTCGGTGCCCGACAGCGGGGTCGTGCGCGCCTGGACCTACGGCGGCTATGCGCTGCTTCTGGGGCTGTTCTGCCTCGCGCTGTTCAACGACTTCGCCTCGCTGCTGTGAGGCATCGTCTGTGGCTGTTCGTGCTGCTCGCCCTGTGCACCGCAGGGGTTCAGGCGCAGCCGACCCCCACGGCGCCGGCGAGCGAGGCCGAGTTCATCGTGCGCGACATCCGCATCGAGGGGCTGCAGCGCATTTCGGCCGGCAATGTCTTTGTCTCGCTGCCCATCGTGGTCGGCCAGCCGGTCAACCGGGTGCGCATCGGCGAGGCCATCCAGGAGCTGTTTGCCACCGGCCAGTTTGACAACATCTCGATCTCCCGGGACGGCGGCGTGCTGCTGGTGTCGGTGGTCGAGCGCCCGGCCATCGGCAGCATTGAGATCCGCGGCAACAAGCAGATCAAGAGCGAGGAGCTGCGCAAGACCATGACCGAGCAGGGCATTGACGACGGCCGCGTGCTGCGCCGGGACACCCTGCGCGAGCTGCAGCAGGGGCTGCTGCACTCCTACGTCTCCCAGGGGCGCTACGACGCCACCGTCGAAATCGAGGTGGTTGAGAATGACCGCAACCGCGTCGGCATCGTCGTCGACATCGACGAGGGCACCAGCGCCGATGTCCGCGAGATCTTCTTTGTCGGCAACCAAACCTACGACGACAAGACCCTGCTGAATCTGTTCGAGACCCAGCCGACCAACTGGCTCTCCTGGGCCAGGAGGGACAACCGCTACTCGCGCGAAAAGCTGCGCGGCGACCTCGAGAACCTGCGCTCCTTCTACCTCGACAACGGCTACCTGAAATTCTCGATCGACGCCACGCAGATCTCGGTCTCGACCGACCGCCAGTCGGTCTACATCAGCCTCAACATCGACGAGGGGCATGTCTACTACTTCGACGAAATCCGCCTGGTCGGCGACCTGCCGGTCGATGAGAAGCTGCTGCGCCCGGCGATCTACGCCCGCACCGGGACGATATTCTCCCAGGCGGCGCTGACCGCATCGGAGGAGAGCATCAAGCAGATCCTCAACAACAACGGCTTCACCTTTGCCGAGGTCAAGGCGGTGCCGCAGCCCGAGGCCGAGGGCAACCGGGTCGACATCTCGGTGGTGGTCAAGCCCGGGCGGCGCTACTACGCCAGGCGCATCACGTTCTCGGGCAATGAGCGCACCAACGACGAGGTGCTGCGCCGGGAGCTGCGCCAGCTCGAGGGCACCTGGGCTTCCTCGGCGCAGATCGAGGCCTCGAAAATCCGCCTGCAGCGGCTCGGCTTCTTCCGCAATGTCGAGGTCGACACCACCGAGGTCACCGAGGAGCCCGACCAGATCGACATCGCCTACGAAGTCGAGGAGGAGTTCACCAGCTCGATCGGCGGCGGCTTCGGCTACAACGACTACGGCTTCTCGATGAACCTCGACTACGTGCAGCGCAACTACAAGGGCTCGGGCCGGTCGATGCAGCTGTCGGCCAATGCCAGCGACTACGTCAACAGCTTTTCGTTCTCGCTGGTCGACCCCTATTTCACGCTCGACGGCACCTCGCTGGGCTTCAACATGTTCTACAGCCAGGTCGACTACGGCGAGTATCAGGTCGCCGAATATCTGGTCAACCGCTTCGGCATGGGCGCCAACTTCCGCTATCCCATCGATGAGATCCAGAGCCTCGGGCTGTCGATCGGCTACGACCAGACCGAGCTGGAGATGGGCACCTCGCCGGCCTGGGAGATCATCGACTTCGTCCGCCAGGACGGCGTGAAATTCGACGCCCTGACCCTGACCGGCTCGTGGAGCCGCATCACCCTCGACCGCGGGCTGTTCCCGACCCGGGGGTCGTCCTCCAACCTCAGCCTGACCTTCACGGTTCCCGGCAGCGAGCTGGAGTACGTGCGCGCCGACCAGAGCTTTGACTTCTACACCCCGATGGGCGGCTCGGGCTGGGTGCTGGGGATGCGCTCGCAGATCGGCTACGTCGCCGGCTACGGCGACAGCCACCGCCCGCCGTTCTTCCAGAACTACTACTCCGGCGGCATCGGCAGCGTGCGGGGCTTTGAGCTCAACTCGCTGGGGCCGCGCGGGACGCCGGTGCCCCACGTCGTCGACAAGAACGGCGACTGGCTGAGGGAGGTGCTGCCCGGCCCAGGCTTCTTTGTCGCGCAGTACTACAAAAACGACGCCGGCGAATACGTCCCCATGTTCCAGCGCCAGGCTGAGGACACCGCCGACAAGACCGCCAATGACGGCAGCGTGATCAGGGGGCTCAGAAAGGGCGACGTGCTGTACAGCAGCGTCGAGCACCCCTGTGCGGGGACGACCGTCAACGGGGCCACGGTCAACGCCCACTACGCCGGCAGCGACGACAAGTGCTATCGCTGGCTCGCCAACACCACCACGACCGGCAGCAACGTATTCATCGACCTGGGCGCCGACGACCTCGACTCCGAGCTGCAGAAGCGCATCGCCCAGCCGGTGATCGTCGGGCACATCTACCAGCGGGTTCCCGACGGCGACAAGCCGACCATCCCTGCCGACTACCTCGAGTTCTTTGGCAGCGCCCCCCCGACCGACACCGAAGTCTTCGAGAGCAGTGAGGAGATTCCGCTGGTTTACAAATATGCCCGCAAAAATGCCGATGGCGAGTATGAGACGGTCTGGATTGACGACGGCACCAACCGGGAGGTGACCTGCTCAGACTGCGACAAGCTGCTCGAGTTCGACGCCAACGGGCTGCCCCGGGTCAAGCGCTATGAATTCCCCACCAGCCTGGCCGCCGGCATTGACAAGTGCGTGACGACCCCCGGACAAACCAACAGCTGCACTGCAGTGGACTTCTCCCACGTCGGAACCGGCACACACCGCAACGGCTCGATTCGCACCCAGTTGGGACCGATGCTTCGACCGACCCGGCTGGAGCCGATCGGCGGCGACGTCCTGGTGCTGGGCGGGGTCGACTTCATCTTCCCGATTCCGGGCGCCAAGCAGCAGGGCTCGATGCGGGGGGCGCTGTTCATCGACGTCGGCAACGTGTTCTCGCAGCACTGCACGCCCGAGCAGTCCGTCGATCTCATAGCAGACTACGCCTCGGTTGCCATCGGGGAGAAGGACTCCGACGGCAATCTGAGGGGGGTGGAGACGGTGTCCCGCAACGCCCAGGCCTCCTGCAGCCCCTTTGATCTCAGCGAGTTGCGATACTCTATTGGGCTTGGGTTCTCGTGGATCACCGGCTTCGGGCCGCTGACATTCAGCCTGGCGGAACCCTTCAACGTGGGGCCGCATGACGAGGAAGAAAAATTCCAGTTCACGCTCGGTCGAACATTCTGATCGTGTTGTTTAGAGGAGGAAAATGACTATGTCGCGAATCATTGCAATGGCAGCAGCACTGGGGGCGTCGCTGGCGCTGGCCGAGGTGCCCGACAACCCGAAAATCGCCTACTTCGACCCGACCGGGCTGCTGCAGACCAAGGCGGCGGCGGTTCACATCGACAAAATGCGCAACGAGCGGGGCTTCAAGGACGACCGGGAGCAGCTGATCGCCAAGCAGACCGAGGGGCGCAAAATCCGGGATCGCGCGCAGAAGGATTTTGAGACCATGAGCAACGATGAAAAACAGCAGGTGCAGAACCGGCTGACCGACCTCGCCGCCGACATCCAGCACCTGCAGCGCAAGCTGGCCGCCCGCGAGCAGGCCGTGGTCGAGACCATCGAGCTCGAGCTCGCCAGCAAACTGCGCAACGTGATCGAGGACATCGTCGACGAGCAGAAGATCACCGTGCTGCTGCGCCCCGGCTCGGCGAGCTACGTGTCCCCCGAGATCAACATCACCGAGGATGTCGTCAAGAGGCTGGATGAAACCGGCGGCCGCAAAAAGTAGCCCCGCACCGGTCAGCCTGGGGCGGATCGCCGAGCACCTCGGCCGCCCCCTCAACGGCAGCCCCGACACGCTGATCACCGCAATCGCCCCGCTCGATGCGGCCCGGAGCGGGCAGATCAGCTTTCTCGCCAGCGCCGCCTATCGCACACACCTTCCCGGCACGCGGGCCTCGGCCGTGATCCTGACCGAGGCCGACGTTCAGAAGTGCCCGTGTGCCAGCCTGGTCTCGCCGGCGCCCTATCACGACTACGCCCGCACCACTGAGTTGTTCGCCCCGAGCCGGCGCGCGGTTGCCGGCATTCACCCCGCCGCCCACGTCCACCCGGATGCCGAGATCGACCCCGGCGCCGAGGTCGGTCCCGGCGCCGTCATCGAGGCCGGGGTGCATCTCGGCCCCGGCGTCGTGGTCGGCCCCAACTGCAACCTGATGCAGGCCGTTGCAATCGGCGCTGACACTGTGCTGCACCCCGGGGTGACGATTTACCGGGACTGCCGCATCGGTGCAGGCGGTATCATTCACGCCGGAACGGTGATCGGCGCCGACGGTTTCGGGTTCGCCATCACCGGGCAGGGGAGGCATCTGAAAATCGAGCAATTGGCTGCCGTGGTTTTGGGCGATTTCGTCGAGGTGGGCGCCGGCTGCACGCTGGATCGGGGCGCCCTTCAGGACACGGTGATCGGCGATGGCGTCAAGCTCGACAGCAGGGTTCACATCGGCCACGGCACCCGCATCGGGCCGCACACCCTGATCGCCGGCGGCGCCACCCTGGCCGGCAGCATTGAAGTCGGCGAGCGCTGCCGCATCGGCGGGCTGGCGTCCATCGTCCCCGGCATTCAGATCGCCCCGGGGGTCGAGATCGCCCCGACCACGATGGTCACCGGCGACATCACCGAGGCCGACGCCGAGAGGGCCGGGCGCTGCTTCGCCGGCGGCGCCACCGGCCACACCGACCGGGCGACCTGGCGGCGCAATGCCGCAGCATTTCGCAGTCTGGCGGCAACGCTTCGCCGGCTGCGCTCACTTGCAGAGGATTGAAGGGGGAGCATTCATGAGTTCAGAGCACGAGCAGATCCAGATGCCGCTGATGGCCCAGGACATCCGGGAGATACTCCCGCACCGATACCCCTTTCTGCTGATCGACCGGGTGCTCGAGCTCGAGCCCTACGTGTCGGCGCGCGGGTTCAAGAACCTCACCATCAACGAGGAGTTCTTTCAGGGTCACTTTGACTACCGCCCGCTGATGCCCGGGGTGCTGATCACCGAGGCCCTGGCGCAGCTCTGCGGCGTCCTCGGCGTGGTGTCGATGCGCACCGATGAGAAATACTCCCGGACCCGCCCGAACCAGCTCTACTACACGCTCTGCGGCCTCGACAAGGTCAAGTTCAAGCGCCCGGTGGGCCCGGGCGACCGGCTCTACCTCAACTGCCGCACCACCACGACCAAGGGCAATTTCTGGCGCTTTGACGTCAGCGCCGAGGTGGACGACAAGACCGTCTGCACGGCCAATCTCCTGTGCGCCGCCGTTGACGAGCTGTGAGCGGAATCCACCCCAGCGCGCACATCGATCCCAGCGCTGACATCCACCCCGGCGCCGAGATCGGCGCCTTCTGCGTGGTCGGCCCCAATGTCAGCATCGGCCCGGGCTGCGAGCTGCGCCCGCACGCCGTCATCCGCAGCAACACCGTGCTCGGGGCCGACAACCGCATCTACAGCTTTTCGGTGCTGGGCGAGGACCCGCAGGACCTGAAGTACGGCGGCGAGGAGACTTGGCTGAGGGTCGGCCGCGGCAACACCTTCCGGGAATTCAGCAGCATTCACCGCGGCACCCAGGTCGACCGCGGCGAGACCACCATCGGCGACAACTGCCTGATCATGGCCTACGTCCACGTCGCCCACGACGCCGTGCTGGGCTCGGACATCATCATGTCGAGCCACTCCGGCGTGGCCGGGCACTGCGCCGTCGGCGACCACGCCATCCTGGGGGGCGGCGTGCTGGTGCATCAGCGCGTCCAGATCGGCGCGCAGTCCTTTTCCGCTCTGGGCAGCATCGTGATCAAGGACGTCCCGGCCTTCATGACCGTGCGCGGCGATCCCTGCAAGGTCTACGGCCTCAACATCGAGGGCCTGCGGCGCCGCGGCATGAGCGCCGAGACGCGCCGCACGCTGCGCCGGGCCTATCACATCCTCTACAGCAGCGGCCACACCACCGACGAGGCCTGCGACCGGCTCGCCGAGCTGGCCGAGCAGTGCGAGGAGGTGGCCATCCTGCTCGAGTCGGTGCAGCAGTCGCAGCGGGGCATCGTGCGGCCCTCAAGCACATCGCAGCCCAGTGACGACTGAAGCGCAGCCCCTCCGAGGGGAAGGCGCCACGACCTTCGGCTTCTGCGCCCCGGAACTCTCGGCCGACCGGCTCGGCGCCGGCCTGCTGCGCAGCTGGCGGGAGCGCTTCGGGGCGGCGCTCGCCGAGGGGGTCGGCAACACAGAGCTCCAGGCGGCGGGCCTCGACTGCTGGATGCAGGCCGAGGAGCTGACGGTCATGGGGATTACCGACCCGCTCAAGCGCCTGCCCGATCTGCTGCGCAGGCGGGGCGACATGGTGCGGCGCTGGTGCGGCAGCCCGCCGAGCGCCTTCATCGGCATCGACCAGCCCGACTTCAACCTGCCGCTGGCCCGGCGCCTGCGCGCGCGCGGGATTCCGACGGTGCACTACGTCTGCCCGTCGATCTGGGCCTGGCGCCCGGGGCGCGTCAAGACCCTGCTGCGCTCGGTCGACCTGGTGCTGTGCCTGTTCCCCTTTGAGGCCGAACTGCTGCGCAGCGCCGGCGTCCGTGCAGAGGTGGTCGGGCACCCGCTGGCCGACGCCAGCCCGGCCGAGTACATCCCGCCTGAGGCGGCGCGCAGCGAGCTGGGGCTGAACCCGGAGCAGCCCTGCCTCGGCCTGCTGCCCGGCAGCCGGGGCAGCGAGATCGACCACGTCCTGCCGGTCATGGCGCGCACCGCCGAGATGCTGCAGCGCACCGAGCCGACCCTGCAGATCCTGATTTCCGCCGCCGGCGAGGTTCAGCACAGGCGCATCGAGCAATGCCTGCCCGATGTCCGGTGGCGCATCGTCGAGGGCCCGCTGCGGCCGCTCGTGCTGGCGAGCGACGCCGTCGCCGTGACCTCGGGGACGGCGACCCTCGAGGTCGCCCTGCTGCGCCGCCCGATGGCGGTGGTCTGGCGCGCCTCCTGGCTGAACCACGCCATTCTGTCGCGCGTCAACCGCTCCAAGTGGATTGCCCTGCCCAATGTCCTGCTGGGCGGCGAGGTCGTCCCCGAGCTGATCCAGGACGAGGCCTCGCCCGAGCGGCTGGCCCGGGAACTCGAGGCCATGCTTTCGGATCAGGGGCGCCGGTTTCAGGGCGACTACGAGCGCCTGCTCGCAGAGCTGGCGCTGGGCGCCGATGAGCGCGCCGCCCAGGCGCTGCATCACATTCTGGAGGGTGCGGCATGAGCGTGCTGGGCGTCGACGAGGCGGGGCGGGGGGCGCTGGCCGGACCGGTGTGCGCAGCGGCGGTGGTGCTGTCGCCCTCGGCCCAGACCGGGGCGCTGACCGACTCCAAGCAGCTCAATCCCAGGCGGCGCCGGACCCTGGCCGACCAGCTCGAGAGCGGCTGGGCCAGCGACTACTGCATCGCCTGGGCCAGCTGCGAGGAAGTCGACCGGCTCAATGTCCTGCAGGCCTCGCTGCTGGCCATGCGGCGGGCGATCGAGGGCATCGGCGCCGACTACGGCCGCATTGAAATCGACGGCATCCACGTCCCGGCGCTTGAGTCCGGGCGGCCGATGCGCGCCACCCCCAAGGCCGATGCCCGCATTGCCGCGGTCTCGGCGGCCTCGATCCTGGCAAAGGTGGCGCGCGACGCCCTGATGTGCAAACTGCACCGGCAGTTTCCCGAATACGGCTTTTCGGTGAACAAGGGCTATCCGACCCAGAGCCACCGCGAGGCTCTGAGGGGGCACGGCCCCAGCCCGGTGCACCGCCGCAGTTTTGCCCCGGTGCGGGAGCTGCTGACTTGAACGCGACGCCGGACGATCTGGGCGGCTTCGTCCACCTCAATGTCCACAGCGACTACTCGATCGCCGACGGCATGCTGCGCATCGGGGATCTGATCGAGGCGGCGCGCCAGGGCGGGCATCGCGCCGTCGGCGTGACCGACCGCATGAACCTGTTCGCCATCGTCAAGTTCTACAACGCCGCCATGGCCGCCGGCATCAAGCCCGTGTGCGGCATCGACGCCGAGATCCGGGAGGGCGAGCGGCGCCACTGGGCGAGCCTGCTGATCCGCAATCACGACGGCTACATCGCCCTGAGCGAGCTGCTGACGCAGGCCTATCTGGAGGACAGCGGCGGCGAGAACTGCTGCATCGACTACCAGGCGCTGGTGCGGCGCTCGGATTCGCTGATCGTGCTGATGGGCCGGCACTCCGACTTTGACCGCATTCTCAGGATCAAGGACCCCGCCCAGCAGGCCCTCCAGGCCGAGCAGCTCAAGGCCGACTGGGGCGACGCCCTCTACGTCCAGCTGTGCCGCAGCGGCACCTCGGAGGACGAGACCTTCAACCGCGCCGCGCTCTCGCTGGCGCGCAGGACCGGGATCCCGGTCTGCGCCTCGATGCGCGTGCGCTTTCTCAGGGAGGATGACTATCAGACCCACGAGGCGCGGGTCTGCATCGCCCAGAACACGACGCTCGACGATCCCAACCGCGTCAGCGAGTACCGGCCCAGCCAGCACTTCGCCCCGATCCAACAGATGCGCGAGCTCTTCGCCGACATCCCCGAGGCGCTTGAGAACACGGTTGAGATCGCCAAGCGCTGCACGCTGGAGCTGCCGCTCGGCGAGGTGCATCTGCCGGTGCTGGGCGAGGACGCCGACATTGTCAAGCAGCTGCGCGAGCACTCCGAGCAGGGGCTGAGGCGGCATCTGGCAGAGGCCGATGTCCCCGAGGACCAGCAGAAGGTCTACTTTGAGCGGCTCGACATGGAGCTGGGGGTCATCAGCCGCACCGGCTATGCCGGCTACTTTCTGGTGGTCGAGGACTTTGTCAAATGGGCGCGCAACCAGGACATCCCGGTCGGCCCCGGGCGCGGCTCGGGGGTCAGCTCGGTGGTGGCGTGGTCGCTGGACATCACCGCGATCGACCCGATCGAGCACAACCTGCTGTTCGAGCGCTTCCTCAACCCCGACCGCATTTCGATGCCGGACTTTGACATCGATATCTGCCCGCTGGGGCGGGAGCGCGTGCTCGACTACGTAGCGGATCGCTACGGGCGCGAGAAGGTCGCGCAGATCGTCACCTTCACCAGGCTGCAGGCGCGCGCGGCGGTGCAGGGCGCCGGGCAGGCCCTGGGCAGCCCCAAGCGCCATCGCGACAACCTCGCCGCATACATTCCCAACGAGCTGGGCATCTCGCTGGCCAGGGCATTCGAGGACTCCGAGGCGCTGCGCGAGGTGATCAAAAAAGAGAATGGATACCTCGAGATGTGGGAGCTGGCGTTGAATCTCGAGGGGCTGGTGCGCGACGTCAGCAAGCACGCCGCCGGCGTGGTCATCGCCCCGGACGCGGTCAGCCGCTTCACCCCGCTCTACCGCATCAAGAGGGGCGAGTCACTGGTCACCCAGTCGGACAAGGACGATCTCGAGCGCATGGGGCTGGTGAAGTTTGACTTTCTCGGCCTGAAAAACCTGACGCTGATCCAGTGGGCGCTGGATTCGATCAACGAGGGGCAGGCCAAGAGCGGCAAAAAGCGGCTCACCGCGGCCGGCATCCCCATCAAGAACGCCAAGACCTACCAGCTGCTGCGCAAGGCCCGCACCATGGGCGTGTTCCAGCTGGAATCTCCCGGCGTGCAGGAGCTGCTGCGGCAGCTGAAGCCGACCGAATTCAGCGACATCGTGGCCATCATGGGGCTGTACCGCCCCGGTGCGCTCAACATGAACATGCACACCGAGTACGCCGACCGCAAGAACGGCCGCTCCGAGGTCGACTACGACCACCCCAACCTGGAGCCGATCCTGAGAGAGACCTACGGGGTGTTCGTCTACCAGGAGCAGATCATGCAGGGGGCGCAGATCATGGGCGGCTTCACGCTGGCCGAGGCCGACACGCTGCGCCGGGCCATGGGCAAGAAGGACGCCAAGCTGATGGATCAGATGGGCGAGCGCTTCCGCAGCCAGGCGGGTGCGCACGGGCTCTCAGACCAGGCCGCCGCCAAGCTGTTCGAAAAGTGGAAGACCTTCAGCGAGTACGGCTTCAACAAGTCGCACGCCGTGGCCTACGGGCTGATCTGCTACCAGACCGCCTGGCTCAAGGCCAACCACCCCGAGCACTTCTTTGCCGCGGCGATGTCGTGCAGCGCCTACAACAAGGAGAAGCCCGAGACGATCCTGCGCTTCTACCACGACTGCCGGCAGGGCGGCATCGAGGTCAGGCCCCCCTGCATCAACGAGAGCGGCGCGCTGTTCCGCCCGGTGGCGCCGGGGGTCATCAGCTACGGCCTCTCCGCGATCAAGGGCATTGGCAACCACCTGGCCGATGCGCTGTGCCG
Organism: Gammaproteobacteria bacterium AqS3; assembly: GCA_001750645.1. GTDB lineage: Bacteria > Pseudomonadota > Gammaproteobacteria > MEIF01 > AqS3 > AqS3. The sequence goes on along the minus strand of MEIF01000018.1, from coordinate 14,662 downwards.
GGAGCGCCAGGAGCACGGCCCGTTCAAGGACATGCGCGACCTGTACAGCCGCACGCAGAGCAGCGGGCTGACGCGCCAGAGCCTGGAGCTGCTGATCAGCTGCGGGGCGCTGGACTGCTTCAAGGGCTGGAATCGCGCGTCCCTGATGGCGGCCGTGAAAGTGGTCTGCCAGGCGGTTGATCAGGACCGCGGCAGCGTCCAGCACGACATGCTCGGCGGCGGAGTCAGCGCCGTGCGCAGCATGGACGGCCGGGCGCAGCGGGAGTACCCGCGCCTCACGATGCTGGAGATGAAGCGCCAGGCGCTCGGCTTTCACCTCGGCGAGCACCCGCTGGACTTTTACCGGGAGGTGCTGAATAAGTACCGCTTCGCCGGGTTCGACTACGCCCGGCGGCGGGGGGCGGGCCAGGAGAACGAGGTACTTCTGCTGGCCGGCATCATCATCGACCTGTTTTCGGTCTCGATGTGGGGCTCGGGGGGTTCCGCACTGCGCATCGTCTTCGACGACGGCCACACCCTGCTGCTGCCGAATGCCTTGGAGTCCAATATTCAGCGCACGCTTCGCGATCTGGGCAAGGGCGCTCTGGTGGCGATTCAGGCGGTGCGCACAAACCAGGGGATCGCCGTCAAGCGCGCCGAGCTGCTGGACGAATACGTCAACCGGCGCATCCGGGGCGCCGAGATTGTGCTGGAGGATGCCGAGGATCTCAGCTGGCTCGAGCCGCTGCGGCATCTGGACACCTCCGGCAGGGGCGGTTTCGCCTGCACAGTCGTGCTGAACCAGCCGGGGGGCGAACCGGTGCGCATGAGCCCGCCCAAGCTGCGCATGGACTATCAGATCAGCCGCGAGATCGCCCCGCAGCTGGGCAGCGCCAAACTGCGGCTCGTGTATGATGACGAATCGCCCTCGGCGCGCCCCTGAACGCCGTGAACGTCCACGATTACCTCGATTTTGAGCAGCCCCTGATCGAGGTTCAGAAGCGCCTTGACGAGCTCGATGCGGACGACCCGCAGGCCGGCGCTCAGCGCTCGGAGCTGGAGCAGCAGCTCAACCAGGAAACCCAAAAAATCTTCTCTGATCTGTCGATCTGGCAGCACGTGCTGCTGGCGCGCCACGGCCTGCGCCCGCACACGATCGATGTGATCGGGGGCGTGTTCACCGGCTTCACCGAGCTGCACGGCGACCGGCGCTTCGGCGACGACGCCGCGATCGTCGGCGGGCTGGCGCACCTGGACGGCGCTCCGGTCATGGTCATCGGCCACGAGAAGGGGCGCACCCCGGAGGAGCGGGGCGAGCGCAATTTCGGCATGCCGCAGCCGGAGGGGCTGCGCAAGGCGCTGCGCCTGATGCGGCTGGCCGAGCGCTTCTCGCTGCCGGTTCTGACCTTCGTCGACACCCCCGGCGCCTACCCCGGCGCCGAGGGCGAGGTGCACAACCAGAACGAGGCCATCGCCTCCAACCTGGCGGCCATCTACCGGCTCAGGGTGCCGGTCATCGCGACCGTCATCGGCGAGGGCGGATCGGGCGGGGCGCTGGCGATCGGCTGCGGCGACTGGCTGCAGATGATGCAGTTCTCGGTCTACTCGGTGGCCACGCCCGAGGCCTGCTCGTCGATCGTCTGGCGCTCGCCGGATCACGCCGAGGCCGCTGCCGAGGCCATGAAACTGGTCCCCGATGCGCTGCTGGAGCTGGGGGTGATCGACCGCATCGTCCCCGAGCCGTCGGGCGGTGCGCACCGCGACCTGGAGGGCACCTGCGCGCTGCTGCGGAGTCATCTGTCCGACGTGCTCAAGCGCCTGCGGGGCATGCCGGTCGAGCAGCTGCTGCGCGAGCGCACGCGGCGCTTTCGAGCACTTGGCGACTGAACTCGGCCCCGAACTCTTGGCGGCCATCTCCGGGCGCAGCGCCCCGGTGCATGTCGCCCTCAGCGGCGGGGTCGACTCCAGCGTGCTGCTGCACCTGCTGCTCGATTCGCACCGCCATCTGGGGCTCGACAGAGATCAGATCGGTGCGGTGCATGTCAACCACGGCCTGAGCGAGGAGGCCGAGGTCGCCGAGCGCCACTGCCTGGATATATGCCGGCAGTGGCGGGCGCCGCTGGAGGTGCTGCGGGTCGAGGTCGAGCCCCCCGGAGACGAGGCCGCCGCGCGCCAGGCGCGCTATCGCGCCTGGGCCGACTGGATGCCCGCGGGCGGGCTGCTGCTGCTGGGGCACCAGTCCGACGACGTCGCCGAGAGCGTGCTGCTGAACCTGCTGCGCGGGCTGGGTCCCTCGGGGCTGGCGGGCATTCCGGAGCGCCGGGCGCTGGGCGGGGGTGCGATCTGGCGGCCGCTGCTGGGGGTCTCGCGCACCGAGATACTCGACTGCGCCCGGCGGCTGGGGTTTGCATGGCGCGAGGATCCGGCCAACCGGGATGAGCGCTTTGCCCGCGCGCACCTGCGCGGCAAGATAGCACCGCTGCTGGACGCGCGCTTTGCCGGCTGGCGCCGGACGCTGAACCGCCAGGCCGGCCGCTTTCGCCACTGGAGCGCCCAGCTCGAGGCGCTGCACGCCGAGCGGCTCGCCGAGCACCTGGGGCCGGACGGGCAGCTGCTGCTGGGCGGCATCGGGCAGCTGTCCGACGACGATCTCGAGGACTGCGCGCGCACCTGGATCGACCGGACCGGTCGTGCCCAGCCGCGCGGGCGCACCTACCGGGAGATCGCCCGCACGCTGCGCAATCCGACCGAGGGCGCCGAGGTGCGATTCGGCGCCGGTGCGCTGCACGTGTGGCGGGGGGCGGCGTATCTGGTCGAGCGCGCCCCCGAGCCGGCGGCCTGCGACTGGGCGCCGGCCGAGCGGCCCGAGCTGGCTCTGCCGGGCCTGTGCATCCGCGCGGCGCCGGGCGGGCCGCTGGCGCTCCCCGAGCGGGTGCGCATCGGCTTTCGCCGGGGCGGCGAGCGGATTGAATCGGCACGGTGCGGTGCGATGCGCCCTCTGAAAAACCTGCTCAGCGAGGCCGGGCTGGCGCCCTGGGATCGGGGCCGCGTCCCGCTGCTCTGGGACGGCGAGCGCCTTATCGCCGCCTGGAGCGGTCGCGATTGGATCGGCGCTGCCGCAGCGCCGACACCCGCGCGCCCCGGCTGGACGGTGTCGATCGAGCACAGCCCGCCGCTGACGCTGCACCGACCGGAGGCGGGCTGAGGCGCGCTCAGAGCGGCCAGATCAGCCCGGCGGCAATGCCGATCATCACCGCACCGATCAGGACGTCGATCAGGCGCAGGGTGCGGGCCCGGGACAGCAGCGGCGCCATGAAGCGCGCCGCATAGCCGAGCGAGAAGAAAAACCCGAAACTCCCCAGCGCCGCCCCGGCGCCGAAGCCCCAGGGCGAGGCCTGCTGCACCGACACCGCCCCCAGCAGCACCACGGTGTCGAGATAGACGTGCGGGTTGAGCCAGGTCAGCAGCAGGCAGGTCAGCACGGTTCCGCCCCAGCTGTCGGCCTCGGCTCCGCCGAGCAGCGAGTGGCCGCCCCGCAGCACCGAGTGCAGCGCGCGCAGCCCGTAGAGCAGCAGAAACGCCGCCCCGAAATATCTCAGCCACTGCACGGCCTGCGGATAGGCGCCCACCAGCGTCCCGAAGCCGGCGACCCCCAGAGCGATCAGCAGGGCGTCGGACAGAGCGCAGATCAGCGCCGTTGAGAAAACAAACCGCCGGTGCAGCCCGACGCGCAGCACGAATGCGTTCTGAGCGCCGATGGCGGCGATGAGCGACAGCCCGAGCAGCAGTCCGTTGAGGGCTGAGGCCATGCGCGCCCCCCGTCCGGCTCGGGACAAATCATAGATGGCACCGGCGGGGCGGATGACATCCGGGCATTGCCCCCGCACCGCTCCAGTTGCAGTAGAATGCCGCCCACGATTTTGGGAGGGCACCCCCGTGAACTTTGAATATTCTGAAAAAACGCAGCAGTGGCGCGAACGTATCTCGTCCTTCATGGATGAGCACATTTACCCCAGCGAGGAGCAGGTCGCAAGGGAGGTAGAGGAGGGCGGACGCTGGTGCGTGATCCCAACCATCGAGCGACTCAAGGATGTCGCCAGGGATCAGGGGCTCTGGAACATGTTTCTGCCGCACTCGGAGCGCGGCTCAGGCCTCAACAATCTTGAATACGCCCCGCTGGCCGAATTGATGGGCCGCGTGGGATTTGCCTCCGAAGTCTTCAACTGCTCGGCGCCGGACACCGGCAACATGGAGGTGCTGGAGCGCTACGGCACCGAAGCGCAGAAGAAGGAGTGGCTTGAGCCGCTGCTCGACGGCAAGATCCGCTCCGCCTTTGCGATGACCGAACCGGACGTCGCCTCATCGGACGCCACCAACATCGCCACCCGCGCCGTGCTCGAGGGCGATGAATACGTCATCAACGGCCGCAAGTGGTGGACTTCCGGCGCCGGCGACCCTCGCTGCAAACTGCTGATCTTCATGTGCGTCACCAATCCGGACGCGCCCAAGCACCAGCGCCAGTCGCAGATCCTGGTGCCGATGGACACCCCGGGGATCAAGGTCGACACCATGCTCAAGGTGTTCGGCTACGACGACGCCCCGCACGGGCATGCGCTGATGACGTTTGACAACGTCCGCGTGCCCAAGGAAAACATCATCCTCGGCGAGGGGCGCGGCTTTGAGATCGCCCAGGGCCGGCTCGGCCCGGGACGCATCCACCACTGCATGCGCACCATCGGGGTCGCCGAGCGCGCCCTCGAATACATGTGCCGGCGCGCGCTCTCGCGCGAGGCCTTCGGCAAGAAGCTCGCCGACCTGGGCGCCAACATGGACTACATCGCCGAGTCGCGCATCGAGATCAACATGGCGCGGCTGCTGACCCTGGAGGCGGCGCACAAGATGGACACGGTCGGCAACAAGGTCGCCCGCAGTCAGATCGCCCAGATCAAGGTCGCCGGCCCGCAGATGGCGCTGAAAGTCATCGACCGCGCCATTCAGATGCACGGCGGCGGCGGTGTCAGCCAGTTCTTCCCGCTGGCCAAGATGTACGCCGGCCAGCGCACCCTGCGACTGGCCGACGGTCCCGACGAGGTACATCGCCGCACCATCGCCCGCCTCGAGCTGGCCGGCTACCAGGACGAGTAGGCCGTGAGCAATCTGCCGCAGACCCTGGCGCACATTCCGGCCTTCTACGCCGAGCGCACCCCCGATGCCGCGGCGATGATCTGCGAGGATCGAACCCTCAGCTTCGCCCAGCTCAACGACAACACCGCCCGCATCGCCGCCTGGCTGCTGGAGCGCAATGTTGCAGAGGGCGAGCGCGTCGGGATACTCGACAAAAACTCCGAGCGCTACATCGAGGCCTCGCTGGGCATCATGCGCGCCCGCGCGGTGCTGGTGGCGGTCAACTACCGCCTGGCCGTCGATGAGATGGAATTCATCATCAAGGACGCCGGGGTGCGCGTGCTCTTCGTCGGGAGCGAGTTTCTGGAGGCAGGGAAGGTGCTGGCCGAGCGCCTCAACCTGACGCTGCAGGTCATTGAGGACCTGGATGCCGACATCCACTCGGCTGGGGCGGCGCCCGCCATCGACGACTCCGCCGTCAACGCCGGCGACGACGCCCTGCAGCTCTACACCTCGGGGACCACCGGGCTGCCCAAGGGGGTGCGCTCGCAGCACTCGGCGATGCTGCAGTTCCTCGGCGCCGCAGTCGATGCCGGCTGGGCGGACTACGGCGCCGCCGGCGACGACGCCAAGGTGCTCATCGTCATGCCGATGTATCACGTCGCCGGCTTCAATGCGACCATCTTCTCGATCGCCCAGGGTCTGCCCGCGCTGATCCACAGGGAGGTCAACCCGGACGCGATTTTTGACGCCATCGAAAACGACCAGGTCACCGACACCCTGCTGGTTCCGGCGGTGATTCAGATGCTGGTGCAGCACCCGCGCGCCGAGACCACCGACTTCTCCAACCTGCGCTCGCTGACCTACGGGGCCTCGCCCATTCCCGAGCCGGTGCTGCTGGCGGCGCAGCGCATCATCGGCTGCAGCTTCATCCACGTCTACGGCATGACCGAAAACCAGGGCGGCGGCACGTATCTGCCGCCCGAGGGGCACGCCGTCGAGCTGGGCAAGTTTCGCTCGGTCGGCAAGGCCTACAAAGGCGCCGAGGTGCGCGTGGTCGATCCGGACGGCAGGGATCTCGGCCCCGGCGAGGTCGGCGAAGTGCTGATGCGCTCGTCCTGGCTGATGCGCAGCTACTGGAACCGCCCCGAGGCCAGCGAGGAGACCCTCGCCGGCGGCTGGCTGCACAGCGGCGACGCCGGCTACTTTGACGAGGACGGCTATCTCTACATCCACGACCGCGTCAAGGAGATGATCATCTCCGGCGGCGAGAACATCTACCCGGCCGAGGTCGAGAGCGCGCTGCACCAGCACGAGGACATCACCGACGCCGCCGTCGTCGGCGTCCCGGACGAGAAGTGGGGCGAGGTGCCGCTGGCCTTTCTGGTGCTGCGCGAGGGCGTCGAGCTGGACGCCGAGGCTCTGAACGCCTTCCTGCGCGACAAAATCGCCGGCTACAAGATCCCGCGCAGCTTTGAGCTCGCCGAGGTGCTGCCGCGCAATGCCAGCGGCAAGCTGCTGCGCCGGGTGCTGCGCGAGCCCTACTGGGCCGACCGCGACAAGCCGATCTGAATGCCGCATTGCCGCTCGGTCTAGAGCGGCCCCTGCCAGAGCAGCAGCGCCAGCAGCCCCAGCGCCAGATGCGGACCGAAGGCGGTCGGGCTGTCCAGGGGCACCCGCCGCAGCGCCGTCCAGGCGAGCGTGCTGATGCAGGCCAGCAGGATCAGCCAGGGCAGGGCGGCGGCTCCGACCCAGGCGCCGGCTGCCGCCAGCAGCTTGTAGTCGCCATAGCCCATGCCGTGTCGCCCGCGCGCCCAGCGATACAGGTGGCCCAGCAGCCAGAGGACGACATAGCCCCAAGCCGCCCCGAAAATCGCCGCCCGGGAATTGCCGCTGAGCAGCAGCCCGAGCCACAGCAGGCCGAGCGTGCCGATGTCGGGCAGGTAGCCGGTGCGGGCATCGTGCACGGCGAGGGTGCAGGCGATCACGCCGGCGAGCAGCACCGGCAGCTGCTGCTGGGGAGGCAGACTGATGGCGCTCAGCGCCAGCAGCAGCGGTGCCAGCGCTGCGGCGACGAGGAGGTCGGGAAGATCAAAGCGCTGCATCCGGCCAGTGTGGCCCCGGGGAGGCGTTGAAAATGTGATCCGGATCACACATAAGAATAAGCAGCCGCCGGCTGAAAGTTGGAGTCTGCCGTCGAGGAGCCAACATAACAGCCGTGCAGGGCGGGGTCGCCAAGGCGCCATTGCAAAAGCCCTGTGCACCGGCTTTGCAATTGCCCCCTGTCCGCTCGTCCGGCAGATGGGTTTTCGGCCGCCTCGGCCCTTTCAAATCGGCTGGTGGTGCGGTATCTGCTCCTGCTCGCCGGTCTGGCGCCGATGCGGGCTGGATATGCACTTGGCCATTGACCCCGATTAACCAGGCTGCACCGCTTGACAGTCAGATTGAAGCCCAGACCCGACGGCTTATTGGTCAGCTTGACGTCTATCGGATCCGGACTTTTCCACACCTTGCTCAGGTGGTATTCCAGCTCTTTCTCAGGCGAGGCAATGCCAAAGCACTCGCCGGCAAAAGAACCCCTCAGTATTTTTGGAAACCCCCACTCACTGCCGCCGAGGATCGGGTCAATGATGAACAGCGCCGTTACTCCGCACTCGCTGTGAAACCTCGGGAAACCCTCTGGAAAACGGCAATGCCCCCGCCGCAGGGTCGACCGCAGACCGCCGGGACGACCTGAGTCGGGCGGCGAACCTCAGAGCTGGCTGAAGGGCTTGTCCTTGTCGACGCGCACTTCCTGGGGCAGTCCCAGCACGCGCTCGGCGATGATGTTGCGCAGGATCTCGTCGGTCCCGCCGGCGATGCGCAGCCCGGGGGCGCCCATGAAGCCGTCGATGAAGGGCAGGGCGGGGTTGTCCTCATTGCCCTCGAATTCATCCCTGATGGTGCCCGAAATGCCCAGGGCATCGATCGCAAAGCGCGAGATCTGCTGCAGCTTGGCGGCGCTGACGATTTTCGTGATGGAGTTTTCCGGCCCCGGGGTCTTGCCCTGGGAGAGCGCCGATATCGTGCGGTACTTGGTGTACTTCAGGCCGCTCTTCTGGCAGTACCAGCGCGCCAGATGCTCAATCACGCGCCCGTCCTCAACCAGCGGGTTGTCATTCTCATCGGGCAGGTCGCAGACCAGGTCAAAGATTTCATTGAAGTCGGGGCCGGGGGCGTCGCCGACGGCGAGGCGCTCATTCATCAGCGTGGTGAGGGCGACCTCCCAGCCCTGGCCGGGGGCGCCGAGGCGCTGGCTGTCGTGAACCCGCAGGTCGGTGAAGTAGACCTCGTTGAAGCCCGAGGCGCCCGAGGCCTGCTTGATGGGGCGCACTTCAACGGCGTCGTCGTGCATGTCGATCCAGAACATGGTCAGCCCCTTGTGCTTGGGAACATCCGGGTCGGTGCGGGTCAGCAGGATGCCGTAGTCGCTGAACTGCGCCCCGGAGGTCCAGATCTTCTGCCCGTTGATGACCCATTCATCGCCGTCCTTGACGGCGCGGGTGCTGAGTCCGGCGACGTCCGAGCCCGCCCCCGGCTCGCTGAACAGCTGGCACCAGATGTGCTCGCCCGAGGCCATGGGCGGCAGGTATTTCTGCTTGTGCTCCTCAATGGCATAGCCCATCAGGGTCGGCCCGCACATGCCCTGGCCGATGGCGAAGGGGCCGCTGAGTGCGGCGTACTTGCCCTCCTCCTGGCCCCAGATGATGCGCTCCATCGGCGAGGCGCCGCGACCGCCGTACTCCTTGGGCCAGTGCAGGCAGGCCCAGCCGGCCTCGTATTTGCGCTTCTGCCAGGCCTTGGCGGCCCTCAGGTAGGACTCCTCGCCCCCGATGCGCTCATCGGCGGCGCTGCGCTCGGGCTTGTTGCCCTCGAGCCAGGAGCGCGCCTCAACTCGAAATTCGGCTTCCTGTTGTGTGTCGTTGAAATCCATGGATATCCCCTCCCTCAGTCTCGTGTCGGCGCTCAGGCCACTGCGGTGCTGTTCTGCGCCCGCAGTGCGCTGATGAGCTTTCTCTGCCAGCTGCCAGTCCCTCCCAGGATGACACCCAGCGCGCGCGAGCGGCGGTAGTAAAGATGGCAGTCAAACTCCCAGGTGAAGCCCATTCCGCCGTGGATCTGGATATTCTCGGCGGCGGCGAAATCAAAGGCCTCGGTGGCGCTGAGCAGCGCGGTCGCAGCGGCCGAGGGCAGCACCTGGGCGTCCGTGCTGAGCGCCCAGGCGGCGTAGTAGGCGTTGGAGCGCGCCAGCGTGTTGAGGATGTAGATATCGGCCATGCGGTGCTTGAGCGCCTGGTAGGAGGCGATCTGCCGCCCGAAGGCCTTGCGCTCGAGGGCGTAGTTGCGCGCCATTTCGAGGCAGGCCTCGGCCCCGCCGACCTGCTCAAAGGCGCACAGCACGGCGGCGCGGTCCCTGATGTGCTGGATGTCATCCCAGCCGGCGCTGCCGAGGGGCTCGGCCGGGGTGTCGGAAAACTCAATGCAGGCCACCGGACGGCTGGGGTCGAGGGATTTCTGCGGGCTCCGCTGGGTGTCGCCGAGCTCGGCCAGATACAGGCCGACGCTGCCGCCCTCGTCCTGCGCCATCACCAGGGCGAAATCTGCCGACATGCCGTCGCAGACGCCGATTTTGCGCCCGTTCAGGACGCCGCCGCCAAAGCGGGTGCGGATGCGTTTCTGCGAGACGGCGCCGGGGGTCTCGGCGATGGCCATCGTGGCGATGCGCTCGCCGCTGGCGAGGCCGGGCAGGTGGGTGCGCTTTTGTTCCTCGGCGCCGAACAGCTGGATGGCGCGCGCCGCCATGCAGATTGAGAAGAAGAAGGGGGTTGGGGCGATGTGGCGGCCGATGGCCTCGCTGATGACGCACAGTTCCAGGTCGCCCAGTCCCAGCCCGCCGTACTGGGTTTCGATCGCACAGCCGGTGAGGCCGAGTTCCTGCATCTGCCGCCAGATTTCGGTGTCGTAGCCGGTCTCGGATCCCTCGACGAGCCGGCGCGCGGCGGTGACACTGTCGCTGTCGGAGAGCATCTTGTTGACCTGATCGCCCAGGAGTTTCTGTTCGTCGGAAAAATCCAGGTTCACGTGCTCATTACCGGTTGTTTCGGCGCGCGCATAGTAGCAAAAGCGGGGCATCGACTCGGGGCGTTTGTTATCATTTCGCACCCGCTGTGCAGGCGTCGTCCTTGCCAGGAAAAACCACCGAAATCAAGTTCTGCGGCCTGCGCAGCGCCGAGGACATCGCCCTTGCCGCCGAGCTGGGGGTCGGCTATGCGGGTCTGAACCACATCCCCAAAACCCCGCGCTACCTCGAATTTGACGCCCTCGCCGAGCTGGTGCGCGCGGTGCCCGAACCCATGAAGTCGGTGGTGCTGCTCCAGGACGCCGAGATCACCCTGCTGGAGCGCATCGTGCTCGAGCTCAAACCCGATCTGGTGCAATTTCACGGCAGCGAATCCTGGCGTGTCTGTGATTACTTTGAGGTCCCTTTCATCAAGGCAGTTCACCCGCTCGCCGCCGGGGTTGACAGCCGCTTCAGCTACCTCGACTACTACGGCAACGTCGAGGCCTTTCTCTGGGACGCGACGCTCGAGGGCGGCCAGGGCGGCAGCGGGCAGACGCTGGACTACTCCCGCATTCCCGAGCAGCGCCGCAGCGGCGCCTTCATCGCCGGCGGGCTGACCCCCGAGACCGTCGCCGACGCCATCCACCGGGTCAAGCCCAGGGCGGTCGATGTCAGCAGCGGCATCGAGGAGCAGCCCGGGGTGAAGTCCCCCGAGCGCATGCGCGCCTTCGTCGAGGCGGTGCGCAGCGCCGACGCCGCTGCCGGTGCGTAACGAGCCCAGCGCGCCCGATTCTGAGGGGTACTTCGGCGAGCAGTTCGGCGGGCGCTTCGTCGCCGAGACCCTGATCGCGGCTCTGGACGCGCTCGAGGCCGCATTCGAGCAGGCCCGGGGCGATGCGGCATTTCAGGACGAGCTGAACGCCCAGCTGGCGACCTACGTCGGGCGCCCCTCGCCGCTCTACTTCGCCGAGCGCTGGAGCGCCCAGCTCGGCGGCGCCCGCATCTACCTCAAGCGCGAGGACCTCAACCACACCGGGGCGCACAAGATCAACAGCTGCATGGCACAGGCGCTGCTGGCCCGGCGCATGGGCAAGACCCGCATCATCGCCGAGACCGGAGCCGGCCAGCACGGCGTCGCCAGCGCCACGGCGGCGGCCAGGCTGGGTCTGGAGTGCGTGGTCTACATGGGCGCGCGCGACATCGAGCGGCAGAAGCTCAACGTCTACCGCATGCAGCTGCTGGGCGCCGAGGTGCGGGCGGTCGAGTCGGGCAGCGCCACGCTCAAGGACGCCCTCAACGAGGCCATGCGCGACTGGGTCGCCTCGGTCGAGAACACCTACTACATCATCGGGACGGTGGCCGGGCCGCACCCCTATCCGCTGCTGGTGCGCGAGTTCCAGTCGGTCATCGGCCGGGAGGCGAGGGCGCAGATTCTCGATGCCGCCGGCCGCCTGCCCGATCAGGTCATCGCCTGCATTGGCGGCGGCTCCAACGCCCTGGGGATCTTCAGCGCCTTCATCGACGACGCCGAGGTCGCCCTCATCGGGGTCGAGGCCGCCGGCGAGGGGCTCGACAGCGGCCGGCACGCCGCCTCGCTGGGGCGCGGCAGCATCGGGGTGCTGCACGGCAACCGCACCTACCTGCTGCAGGACGGGGACGGGCAGATCAGCCCGACGCACTCGATATCGGCGGGTCTGGACTATCCGGCGGTCGGCCCCGAGCACGCCTGGCTGATGCAGCAGGGCAGGGCGCAGTACGTCAGCTGCGACGATGCCGAGGCGCTGGCGGCATTCCACGCACTTTGCGCCGGCGAGGGCATCCTGCCGGCTCTGGAGAGCAGCCACGCCCTGGCGCACGCGGCCCGCATCGCCCCGCAGCTCGACGCCGGGGACATCCTGCTGATCAACCTCTCCGGCCGCGGCGACAAGGACGTCGACACCGTGCGGAGCCTGACCCCTTGAGCCGCATTCGGACGCGCTTTGACTCGCTCGCAGCGCGCCGTGCCCGGGCGCTGATCGGCTACATCGTCGCCGGCGATGCGACCTCGGGGCCGGGGCTGATGCGCGCCCTGACCGCCGGCGGCGCCGACGTGATCGAGCTGGGCATGCCGTTCTCCGACCCGATGGCCGAGGGGCCGATCATCCAGCGCGCCCACGAGCGCGCCCTCAGCGCCGGGACGAGCGTGCCCGGCGTGCTCGAGCAGGCCGCCGCCTTTCGCAGGGTGGATGAGGACACCCCGGTGGTGCTGATGGGCTATCTCAACCCGCTGGAGCGCTACGGCTGCACCGCCTTTGCCGCTGACGCGCGCACCGCCGGGGTCGACGCCGTGCTGTGCGTCGACTGCCCGGCCGGCGAGCGCAGCCCGCTGGAGCGCGCCCTCGAGGCCGAGGGGCTTGAGAAGATCCAGCTGATCGCCCCGACCACGGCGCCGGGGCGCTGCCGCGAGATCCTCACCCACGCCTCGGGCTTTGCCTACGCCATCACCCTGCGCGGCGTCACCGGCGCCGCCGACCTCGAGGTCGAGGCGGTGCGGGCGCGCACGGCCGAGCTCAAGGCGCTCTCGGACATTCCGGTGGTGGCGGGCTTTGGCATCAAGAGCCCGGGCGATGCGGCGCGGCTGTCCGAGGTCTGCGACGGCGTGGTGATCGGCTCCGCACTTGTCGGGGCGGTGGGCGGGTGCGACAATGCCGAGGCCGCAGCCGTCCAGCTGGAAATGTTGATGCACAGCTACCGCACCGCGATCGATTCAGGGAACCCGGCATGAGCTGGATCGACCGCCTGGTTCCCAAGTTCGGCGGCACCAGCCGCGACGACGACTCCGGCGAGAGCGTCTGGATTGAGTGCCCGAGCTGCTCGACCAGGCAGCTCGAGACCATCCTGGCGGAGAGCTTCCACGTCTGCCCCAACTGCGGGCACCACCTGCGCATCGGTGCGCGCACCCGTCTGGACTACTTCCTCGACCCCGGCCAGCGCGTCGAGATCGGCAATGAGCACCGCCAGCACGACCCCCTGAAATTCGTCGACACGCAGACCTACGTCGACCGCCTGACGCGCGCCGCCAAGCGCACCGGCGAGAAGGAGGCGCTGCTGGTGCAGGCCGGCAAGCTGCTCGGCCGCCCGGTGTGCGTCGCCGCATTCGAGTTCGGGTTTCTCGGCGGGTCGATGGGGTCGGTGGTCGGGCGGCGCTTTCAGGCGGCGAGCGACTATGCGCTCGAGCACGGCATTCCGCTGATCTGCTTTGCCACCAGCGGCGGGGCGCGCATGCAGGAGTCGATGCTCTCGCTGGTGCAGATGGCGCGCACGGCGGCCTCGGTTGAGCGCCTCAACGAGGCCGGCATTCCCTACATCTCGGTGCTGGTGGATCCGGTCTACGGCGGGGTCTCGGCCAGCCTGGCGATCCTCGGCGACGTCAACATCGCCGAGCCCAAGGCGCTGGTCGGCTTCACCGGCCCGCGCGTCATCGAGCAGAACACCGGGGTCAAGCTGCCGCCGGGATTTCAGCGCTCCGAGTTTCTGCTCGAGCACGGCAGCATTGACATGATCGTCGAGCGAGGCCGCCAGCGGGAAGTCATTGCGCACCTGCTCAACCTGCTGGCGGGAGCCCATGCCGAGCTTGGATGAATGGCTGAGACGCATTAGCGGAAACTCCTGGCGCGCCATAGAGATGGGCCTGGAGCGGGTCTCCAGGGTCCACCAAAACATGGGATCGCCGAAGCCGGCCGAGCGCAGCGTCGTCATTGCCGGCACCAACGGCAAGGGCTCGACCCAGGCGATGCTGAGGGCCGGCCTCGAGGCGGCCGGGCTGCGCACCGGGACTTTCTCCTCGCCCCACCTGCTGCGCTTCAACGAGCGCATTCGCATCGCCGGCCGGCTGGCCTCGGACGCCGAGCTGTGCGCGTCCTTCGAGCGCATCACCGAGCGCCAGGGCGGGATTCGCCTGACCTACTTCGAGTACGCAGCGCTGGCGGCGCTGGACCTGATGAGCCGCGCCGATCTCGACGTGGCGCTGCTCGAGATCGGCATGGGCGGGCGGCTCGATGCCGTCAACATCATCGACGCCGACATCTCGGTGATCACCAGCATCTCGCTCGACCACACCCGCTGGCTGGGCGACACCCGGGAGGTGATCGCGGTCGAGAAGGCCGGCGTCATGCGCCCCGGCCGGCCGGTGATCTGCGCCGAAGTCGACGCCCCGGCGGCGCTGTTCAGCGAGGCCGAGCGCATCGGGGCGCGCACCGAGCGCAACGGGGTCGACTTCGCCCTGAGTCCCGGCGCCGACGGCGTCCTGACCTGGTGCGGCGGGGTTTCACTGGACGCCCCCGAGCTGCATCCGGAGGCCTGCGCCGCAGCCCTGCGCGTCCTGGAGCGGCTCGGCGTCCCGCTCAGCGATGCGGTGCTGCACGCGGTCTCATCGGCATCGCTGCCGGGGCGCTGCGAGCGGCGCAGCTGGTGCGGGCG
>MEIF01000179.1 GCA_001750645.1 Gammaproteobacteria bacterium AqS3 | reverse complement strand
AGCGGGGCATTATTCACCGAAAGGAGATCTGCAATGAGATATATCAAAATCATGATAGCCGAAGACGACGCCGGCACGGTGCTTGACCCGGCAAAGCTCGACTATGGGTTGCGCGAGCATTCCGATAACAAGTGGCCGGGTGGCGCTCTCGCATTGAAAGAGATAGCGGCGGCCGGGCTTGACGCCGAGCGCATCGCCAAAGCCCCTAGCAGCGTAATCGCTAGTCACTTGGTGCTCGCTCGGTGCTTCGAATCCGAAGATTTGCCCGATTTGTCGGTATGCCAAGCCCGAATCATCGGGTAATCATCCATCGCCCCCTAGCGAGCGCACAGGGGCTCGCTAGGGGCATTGTCAAGGAGACCGATCATGGAATGCTACTGGTGCGTGATGTCGCAGGATAGCCAGACCGGGAAATGGGGGCGATGCGAAGACAAGGCAGGGATGTCGAAGCAAGCCGCTCTTTCGCTTCGAGATTTTTATCGCTCGCTTTCGTCGGGTCAATACATCATTGCCCCGCTTCGGTTCGAAGTGAGAGCCCATTGCCCCGGCTCGTTTCACGATTTCGAGACATACCCGAACGAGCGGTTGGGGCGTGAAGCGTTGCGGGGGATGTTTGACCGCCACCCGAACGCCACGCCGATGCGGGTCTGTCTCTTCGAAATCTTCGATCCTGAGACCCCGTGCTTGCTCGGCGCAATGCGTCGAGACGAGCCGGGGGTGATCATTCATGAAGCGGTCGGGATCCCCGCCGCTCGCTAAGCCATTGTCCCCGGCGATGCCGTCGGGGGCGTCTCATTTAGGAGCCTGTATCATGAATACGCCCAACTGGAAAAACCGCACGCTGTTTCACGGCGACAATCTCGATATCCTTCGGGGGATGAATTCCGAGTCGGTCGATTTGATCGCCACTGACCCCCCGTTCAATAAGGGTCGAGATTTCCACGCCACGCCTGATTCGTTGACCGCCGGCTCGAAGTTTCAGGATCGGTGGAGTTGGGATCACGACGTGCATCAGGCGTGGGTTGATCAGATCATCGATGATCACCCGAAACTTTGGGGGGCGATCGAAGCGGCTCGGTTCACGCATTCGGATTCGATGGGGGCTTTTCTGTGTTTTCTAGCGGTGCGGGTGCTGGCGATGCACAGAATACTGAAACCGACGGGCTCGCTGTGGTTGCATTGTGATGATACCGCGAGCCATTACATCAAACTAATGCTTGACGCTATCTTCGGTGTCGAGCACTTTCGGAACGAAGTAGTCTGGCAGAGAACTTATCCTAAGAATACTCAGGCAACGAAATTTCATAGGGTGACCGATCGATTGTTGCACTATGCAAAAAACGCCAAAATGTCGATATTCAATCCAATGAGATTAGATGCATCTAATCTCAAACCCCGAAAGGGTGGCAAAATTCGTATTGATGCAAAAACAGGCCGGGAGTATATGTGGGCTGACATAACTGCTCCGAAGGGCGGAACCAATAGCAGATTTTTCGAGTTTATGGGGGTTGTTCCTAAGCGGCCGTGGATGTGGGGCAAAGATGAACTACAAAAGGCTTGGGATGATGGATTGCTTGAAAAGAACGCGACGGGAGATAGGATATATAGAAAAAAGTTTATGGACTCACGTCAGGGGCCATTTGTCAACGATTTGTGGACCGATATTGAAAGACTGCATCAAGTATCAGTCGAGCGTGTGGGCTACCCTACGCAAAAGCCTGTGGCTTTGTATGAGCGGATCATCAAAGCCAGCGCCCCCGAAGGGGGGATCGTGCTCGATCCCTTCGCCGGTTGCGCCACGACGTGCGTCGCCGCCGAGCGGCTGG
>MEIF01000178.1 GCA_001750645.1 Gammaproteobacteria bacterium AqS3 | reverse complement strand
ATGATCGCCGCCGTCCGATTGACGTTCCAGTTTGAAGTCGTGAAGATCACGGTGTGCTGGTAGCCGGCGGTGTCCGGATCAGTGTCAATATCCATGTCGGGATTGGCGTAGGTGCCGTCAGCCCACCCCAGGGTGATGGTCATATTCGCAGCGGGCTGCCTGCTCAGCCTGAACGTGATGCTGGAGCTCGCACCCCCCTCAACCATCACTGTGTTGCCGGTTGACACGATTTCAAGCAGGTCATCATCCAGCACCGTGACCGAAACGCTGCCGCTCACGCCGTCGTAGCCCCCGCCCAAGGCCGACAGCAGGACACTGGCAGTTTCGTCGTCGGTATCGCCGTCCTGGCTGCCCTGCACACGCACCCGCTGGTAGGTGTTCCAGTTTTCTGGCGTGAAGGTCAGCGTGAGTGACGACCCATCCGTATGAATCGAAATAGGGTTGTCGCTCGTGCTCACGGTCACGGTCACATCGGCGGTCGGCTGCTGCGTCAGCTTGACCCGGAAGTCCTCCGACTGACCCTCCTGAACCTGAACCGGCGTGTCGAAGAATGTAAAACCCTGGGCATAAGACGGCGCCGAGAGCACCGAGAGCGCCAGCCCCGACAGCAGCAGGATGCCGCCGGTCAGCAGGCGCTGAATGATGGAGGCAGAAGGGGGAGGCTGAGGTTGGCGGAGAGAATGGGGGGAGGTGGTTGACTCGGTGCGGGACTCGCTTGGGAGTGGCGCACGTGTGCGGCTGAATGCCTTGAGATTTTTCATATTTTTATTCTTCTCTTTTTTGCAGGTTGTTGTTGTTGTTGTTTTGTTGTTTGCCGCCCTCGCAGCGGGCTGACACTAGCACAAACACACCCCTGATTGCAATGGGGTGACTGAATCAGGCCGATGCCGTCGGATGTCGTCGCCGATGATCAAATCCGAGGCTGACAAACCGATCACGCGGAATGCGATGCGGCTGCTCTTCGGGGCGGCGCCGGTCGAGCGGGTGCTCCGCAGAGCCCTGACCCTTTTCCGGCCACAGCGCCGACAGGTTGAATCCGGAGGTGCCGTCATCGTCGGTGACCGTCACTTCCACCGAACCGGATTCGACGCCATCGCCGGTGAGACTGATCGTCGCACTGTCGTCGTCGGCGTCGTCATCCTGCCCCGCCGTGACCGTCACTGTCTGTTCCGTGTTCCAGTTGGCGGCTGTGAAGGTCAGCGAGGTTTGGATGCCGGCTGTGTAGGGATCGGCATCCACCGTCACATCGGGATTGCCGGACGACAGGTTCACCGTTCGGGCCCTTCCAATCCGGGCGGCCAGCCTGACTTTGTATGTCTCGGCGCCGCCCTCGCTGATCGTCAGCGCTGTCGGCGACACGGCCATCTGGACATCATCGTCATACACCTCAAAAGTCCGGTGCAGTTCGGCGCCGTTCGACAGCCTGAGGTAGAGCTCGCCGACCTCAATGGAGGCGTCCGCGTCATTGTTCGGGGTGATCGTCGCTGTTTGATTGACGTTCCAGTTTGAGGGCGTGAAGGTTGCGGCGCGTTGGGCGGAGTCGAGACTTGTTAATGGCTTTGAATTGACCCAATACGACTGGCGGGTGCTACTGAAATTCTTGAAGCGGGATTTGAGGCCGATCTCCTAGAACTGCCTCTGCAGCTCGAGGCGGATTCGGGACTGAGTCAGTCCCTGGCCGGAGGTTTGGCGCTCGGTGAAGAGGCGCAGTTCGAGCCGGTCGGCGTCGTTGAACTTGACGCCATTGCCCCAGCGTCGGGTCGAGCCGTAGGTGCTGTTGGTGAGGCGGTATTCGGAGTAGGGCGTGAACAGGCCGCCGAGAACGCTGACGCCGTAGGAG
>MEIF01000177.1 GCA_001750645.1 Gammaproteobacteria bacterium AqS3 | reverse complement strand
GCCGGTGTCGATGACCCTGACGCCGTAGCCGGCGGTGACCCCGGCGAAGTCGCCGCCCGAGGCCGTCAGCGTGACGGTGGCGGTGTCGTTGTCGGAGTCTGTGTCGTCGCCGAGGACGGTGTAAAAGGTCTGGGCGGTGCTCCAGTTGGCGCGGGTGAAGCTCAGCGAGGTGATGGCGGTGCTGCCGGCGGAGTCCGAGGAAAAACTCACGTCGGAGTTGGTCGAACTGAGAGCGACCGTGACGCTGGCGCCGGGCCGGCGGGACAGGGCGATGCTGCGGGCCACGACCGAGCCCTCGGTGGCGATGATGTCGGCCAGTGTCGCGGGATTGAACCCCGCCGCACCCCCGTCGATGTCCCGAACGGTGATCGTGACCCTGCCGGTGGCGCTGTCGTAGCCGCCGCCCGCAGCTGTCAGGTTGATGGTGGCCGTGCCGTCGTCGGCGTCGCCGTCCGCGCTCACCGTGACGGTCTGTGCCGTGTTCCAGTTCGAGGTCGTGAAGGTCAGCTCGTTCTGGTCGCCGTTGGTGTCCTCGTCGGTGTCGATCGTCACGTCGGCGTTGGCGGTGGCGCTCGGCTGCGCCAGCGTCACCTTGACGGTTGCCGAGGGCTCGCTGGTCAGCACCACCGTGAAGGTCGCCTCATCGTCCTCGTTGATTTCGAGGCTGCTCTCAGAGATATCCAAGCCGGCGCTGTCGTTCTCGGTCACGCTCACCGACACGCTGCTCTCGACGTTGTCATAGCCGCCGCCCGCCGCAGTTAGCTTGATCGTCGCTGTGTCAACCATGGCGTCGTCGTCCTCGGCGGCGCTGACCGTGACGGTCTGGGCGGTGTTCCAGTTGCCGGTCGTGAAGGTCAGCGAGGTTTTATCGAGCGTTACGTCGGTGCTGGATGCGTCGGTCCGGGCGAGCGTCACTTCCACATTCGCTGTGGGCTCAGAACCCAGCTTGACGGTGAAGGTTGCCTCGTCGTCCTCGTCCACGGTCAGCGTCTTGGTCGACAGCACCAAGATGTCGCTGTCGGTGATGCTGAGGGACAGGCTGGCGGCGACATCGAAGTAGCCGCCGCCCCTGGCGGTCAGCGAGATGGCGACGCTGTCGTCTCGGTTGTCGTCGTCCTCAGAGGTGCTGACGGTGAGGTTCTGGGCGGTGTTCCAGTTGGTTGCGGTGAAGGTCAGGGTGTTCTGGGTGCCGGCCTTGCCGGAGTCGGTGTCATCGATGGTCGCTGCGGACGTGTTGCTTGAGGTGGCGGTGACGGTGACATCGGATCGGGGCTTGTGGCTCAGGCTGATGCTGTAGGTGGCGTCGCCGCCCTCCGCAACCGACTTGCTCGAGTCGACGGCGGTGATCGAGCCGGGGATGGAGTTGATCAGGGTGACTGGGGAAACGCCGCCGCTGCCTCCTATGATGTAGCCGCCTCCAGATGCATTCCAACTAGTCTGCATTCCCTCCGCAGCCCCAGGATTCTTGACTGATTCCCAGGCAGAATTAGGGGGAACGGTCACCGAAGTGGTCTGAGCCACATTCCAGTTGGACGGGGTGAACGTCAGACTGGATGGGCTGAATGTTATCTGAGCACCTAAGAAGCTAGAAGTAAAAAGCAAGTGAGTATTCCCACCCCATGTCCTTCCCACGGCCCAAGGACTCACCGTGACATTCCCCGTGGGCTGCTTGGTCAACTTCACGCTCAGGTCTCGGGCGACGCCGACCTCAAGGTCGCCGGTGACCACCAGCCTCCCTTTATCGCTGTCGGCGACGCTGACCGACACGCTGCCGGTGGTGCTGCCGTAGCCGCCGCCCGAGGCCGTCAGGCTGACGGTGGCGGTTTCGTTATCGGAGTCGGCATCAGCGACC
>MEIF01000176.1 GCA_001750645.1 Gammaproteobacteria bacterium AqS3 | reverse complement strand
CCTCATCTTCTCTTCGGATTCCGTGACCGTGGGCGAGGGCTCGAACACCACCTTCACGGTGAGGCTGAGGGTCCTGCCGAGCGACCCGGTGACGGTGACCCTGAGCCAGCCGGACGATAAGCCCAACACCGATGTGACGTTTGACACCGACTCGGACACCAACGGGAACCAGAACACGCTGGAATTCACCACCTCGAACTGGGAAACAGCGCAGACCGTGACGGTGAGCGCGAAAGAGGACGACGACGGCATCCAGGACAAGGCGACGATCACCATGAGCGCATCAGGCGGGGATTACAGCTCGGTCTCCGGAAGCATCGAGGTGACAGTGACGGAGAACGACACGCCGGGCATCTTGGTATCGAAGAACTCTCTGACCATAACCGAGGGTTCGAGCG
The DNA here is from genome assembly GCA_001750645.1 of Gammaproteobacteria bacterium AqS3. Taxonomy (GTDB): domain Bacteria; phylum Pseudomonadota; class Gammaproteobacteria; order MEIF01; family AqS3; genus AqS3. The sequence continues at coordinate 1,455 of MEIF01000176.1, read as the reverse complement.
ACACCTTCATGGTGAAGCTGGCCACGCAGCCGAGCGAGGACGTGACGGTGAGCATCGCCCAGACCGGCACCAACAACAGCAATGTGACGGCGACCCCGGCCTCGCTGACCTTCACCGCCTCGAACTGGAAAACGGATCAGACGGTGACGGTCAACGCAGCCGAGGACAACGAGGACGAGGTCGATGAAACCGCGACGCTTCGGGTCAGCGCCTCGGGCGGGGACTATGGCTCGGTCGCCCACAAAGATGTTTCGGTGAGGGTGGACGACAACGACAAGCCGGGCATCACCCTTTCTTCGGATTCTGTGACCCTGACCGAAGGCTCAAACACCACCTTCACGGTGGTGCTGGATGCCGAGCCGAGTGCGAATGTGACGGTCAGCATCACCCAGCCTGATGACCCCAACGCCGATGTGACTGTCGACACCGACACGGAGACGGTCGGGAACCAGACCGAGCTGACCTTCACGACCTTGAACTGGCAGACGGCGCAGACCGTGACGGTGAACGCAGCCGAGGACATCGACTTGACCGACGACACCGCGACGCTTCGGGTCGGCGCCACGGGCGGGGGCTACGGATCGGTCACCGGAAGCGTCGGCGTGACGGTTGAGGACAACGACCTCCTGGGGCTGGAGGTTTCGAAGGCCTCGCTGACGATCAGAGAGGGGGCGAGCGGCAGCTTCACGGTGAAGCCGGAAATCCGGACGAGCGGGAATGTGACGGTGACGCTGGTGCAGCCGAGCAACACCGATGTGACGGTGACCCCGGCCTCGCTGATCTTCACCACCGAAAACTGGGAGACGGCGCAGGAGGTGACGGTGAACACGAAGGACGACGACGACGGGATCAAGGACACGGCAACGATCATCGTGAGCGCCTCGGCCGGGGGCTATGGGACGGTCACCGGAAGCATCGGGGTGACGGTGAACGACAGCGACACGCCGGGCCTTACCTTCGACCCGACATCTGTGACCCTGACCGAAGGCTCAAACACCACCTTCACAGTGAAGCTGGCGACCAAGCCGAGCACGAGCGTGACGGTGAGGCTGGTGCAGCCTGCCGACAATACCGATGTCACCGTCGACACCGACACGGAGACGGTCGGGAACCAGACCGAGCTGACCTTCACCACCTCGAACTGGCAGACGGCGCAGACCGTGACGGTGAGCGCGGCGGACGACGAAGACAGGAACAATGACTCGGCGACGATCACCATGAGTGCCTCGGGCGGGGACTACAACGCGGTACCCGGAAGCATCGAGGTGACGGTGAACGACAACGACGTGCCGGGGCTGACGGTGTCTGCGACATCGCTGACGATCAGGGAGGGGACGAGCGGCAGCTTCACGGTGAAGCTGCAAACTCAGCCGAGCGGGGACGTGACGGTCACCATCACCCAGCCTACCAACCCCAACTCCGATGTGACTGTCGACACCAAAACGGACAAAGACG
>MEIF01000175.1 GCA_001750645.1 Gammaproteobacteria bacterium AqS3 | reverse complement strand
TGCCGGTGATGCTGTCGTAGTCGCCGCCGGCGGCCGTCAGCTTGATCTTCGCGATGTCGTTGCTGACGTCGTCGTCCTCGGCGGCGCTGACCGTGACGGTCTGGGCGGTGCTCCAGTTGCCGGTCGTGAAGGTCAGGGTGCTCTGGTCGCCGGTGGTGCCGGTGTCGATCGTCACGTCGGCGTTGGCGGGGCCCTCGTCAGTCGGCTGGGTCAGCGTCACCGTGACGGTGGCGGTCGGCTGCAGCGTCAGCTTGACGTCGAACGTCTGGCTGCCGCCCTCGTTGACGGTCAGGGCGCTCGGCATCAGGGTCAGCCCCGGAACCTCGTTGTCGGTGACGTTGACGGTCAGGGTGCCTTTTACATTGTCGAAGTTGCCGCCTGCGGCGGACAGGGCAATGCTGGCGGTGTCATCGGCGATGTCGTCGTCCTCAAGGGCGCTGACCCTGACGCTCTGGTCGGTGTTCCAGTCGGTGGTCGTGAACATCAGCTCGGTCTGGTTGTTGGCGGCGCCGGTGTCGGTGTCGACCGTCACGTCGGTGTTGGTCGGCTGCGTCAGCGTCACCGTGACGGTGGCGGTCGGCTGCTGGTTCAGCTTGACCATGAATTCGCCGTTGCGGCCCTCGCCGACGGTCAGGGGACTCGGTGAGATCACCAGGGCGGGAAGCCTCGCCTCGACATCGATCGTCACGCTGCCGGTGACGCTGGCGTACTCGGTGGCATCCGAGCCCGATGCGGACAGGCTGATGGTGGCGGCATCGTTGCCGAGGGGGGCGGTTCCGGTGGCGGAGACGGTCACCGTCTGGGCGGTGTTCCAGTCGGTCGTCGTGAAAGTCAGGGTGGTCTGGTTGTTGGCGGCGCTGGTGTCGGTGTCGACCGTCACCCCGGTGGATGACGCCGGCTGCGTCAGGGTGACCTCAACTTCGTCGGTCGGCTGCGCCTGCAGCTTCACCGTGAAGGTGTTGGTGCCGTCCCGGCGCACATCCAGGTCGGTCGGGTCGAGGGTCAGCCCGGCGATGTTCTTCTCGGTCTGCTTGAGGGTCACGCTGCCGGTGACGCTGGCGTAGCTGTAGTCGCCCGAACCCCCGCCACTGGCCGTCAGGCTGATGGTCAGGTCGGCGGGGACGGCGGCATCGGCATCCTCTGTCGTCCTGACGTATACCGTCTGCAGCGTGCCCCAGTTGTCACCGGTGAAGGTCAGGGTGTTCTGGTTGTTGTTTGAGGTGTCGTCGTCGGTGTCGATCATCACCCCGGTGGACGCCGCCGGCTGGGCAATGGTCACGGTCACATCGGGGTCGTTGGTGTTTTGCTCGGGCGAGGTGGTCAGCCGGAAGGTGAACTGGCCGGAAGCGCCCTCTTCAAGCGTGAGCTCTGAGGGGAGATCCCTCAGGTCGGCGTCGAGCTTGTCTGCATAGCCCAGCACCAAAGACCCGGAAATCGGATAGTTGTCGGCATCCGAGTTGTCGGGGCAGGCGGCGTAGCCGGAGTCCCGCTGCCTTTCTGCATCGCTGTACTCAATGCAGGCATTGGTGTTGTTATTTGGGGCACTGACGTGGTTGCCGGCTGCAACTACTATTGAAGCCCTCGTTGAATCACCAGTGACAATTGTCCGTCCCACAATACGGATCGCGTACGAGCAATTGTTGAGTATTTTGTCGCCACCTTGATTCAGCTTGGCGCAGTCCTTGGCTGGCGTGACCTGCTGAGCCGCCGCTGCGGGGGACTGCACGGCGATGAGGGCGAGGGTCAGGGCGGCGATGCCGGCGGCAATTATTCCGCCGAGTTTTTGCAGTATTGGGGCTGTTGAAAATCCGCCCGATGCGGGGGGCGGGGCCGGCTCTACATCAGTGTCTGACTGGGTTTTAAGCCGTTTTGAAAGG
>MEIF01000174.1 GCA_001750645.1 Gammaproteobacteria bacterium AqS3 | reverse complement strand
CGGCCGTGATCCTGGCACCGGTCAGGCTGATGGTGGCGCCCTCATCGGCGGTGTCGGCGTCATTGGCGGCGCTGACCGTCACGCTCTGGGCGGCGCTCCAGTTGCCGTCGCTGCCGCCGGTGAAGGACAGCGAGGCGGCGCCGAGGGTGACATCGGCGTTGTCCGAGGCCAGGCTGACGCGCATGTCCTCGCCCGGGTCGGTCGCCAGCCTGACGGTGAAGCTGCCGCCCGCAGCGCCCTCGTCGACGCTCAGCGAAGTCGGCGACAGGGTCAGGCCGACGGCTTCGTCGTCGTTGACCGTCACGCGCACCGAAGCGGCCGTGATCCTCGTGCCGCTGAGGCTGATGGTGGCGCCCTCATCGGCGCTGTCGCTGTCCTGAACGCCGGTGACCGTCACGCTCTGGGCGGTCTTCCAGCTGCCGTCGCTGCCGCCGGTGAAGGACAGCGTGGCGGCGCCGAGGGTGACGTCGGCGTTGTCCGATGTCAGGCTGACGCTCATGCTCTCGCCCGGGTCGCTCGCCAGCCTGACGGTGAAGCTGCCGCCCGCACCGCCCTCGTCGATGGTCAGCGAAGTCGGCGACAGGGTCAGGCCGACATCGTCGTCGTCGTTGACATTGACCGTCAGCGAGCCGGTCGCGATCCGGGCGCCGGTCAGGCTGATGGCGGCGCTCTCATCGGCGCTGTCGGCGTCATTGGCGGCGCTGACCGTCACGCTCTGGGCATCGTCCCAGTTGCCGTCGCTGCCGCCGGTGAAGGACAGCGTGGCGGCGCCGAGGGTGACATCGGCGTTGTCCGAGGCCAGGCTGACGCTCATGGCCTCGCCCGGGTCGCTCGCCAGCTTGACGGTGAAGCTGCCGCCCGCAGCGCCCTCGTCGACGCTCAGCGAAGTCGGCGACAGGGTCAGGCCGACGTCGTCGTCGTCGTTGACCGTCACGGACACCGAAGCGTCCGTGATCCGGTCGCCGCCGAGGCTGATGGCTGCGCTCTCATCGGCGCTGTCGGCGTCCTGAATGCCGCTGACCGTCACGCTCTGGGCGGTGCCCCAGTTGCCGTCGCTGCCGCCGGTGAAGGACAGCGAGGCGGTGCTGAGCGTGACACCGTCGTTGTCCGAGGACAGGGTGACGCTCATGTTCTGGCCCGGATCCGTCGCCAGCTTGACGGTGAAGCTGCCCCCGGCTCCGCCCTCGTCGACGGTCAGCGAAGTCTCCGACACGTCCAGTGCGACATCGTCGTTGTCGACCAGCGTGAAACTCACCGTTCGGTTCACGAAGCCTTCGCCGCTCAGGGTGAGCGTTGCACTTTCGGTGGCGGTGTCGGCGTCATCTTCGGCGGTGATCGTCACTTCCTGGTTGCTGAACGCATTTCTATAGTTGAAAGTCAGGGAGGTCGGGCTGAGTGTGAGATCGTCGTTGTCCGATGTCAGGTTGACAGTCCGGTTGCGCTGCGGCCTGTAATCCAGATTGACATTGAATTTTCTGCTGCCGCCCTCGGTCACATTCGAATTCACCACCTGGACGATCAAATTAACGCCATCGTCCAGCATCAGCACTGAGATCTCATCGGAGGTCTGGCCGCTGACGGGGAACAGGCCGTAGCTGCGGACGAAGCTGACTTTCTGCCCGGTGATGTCAGCTTTGTCTTCGTCCCGCGCCATTTTGAGGGTGACGGTCTGCTCCCTGTTCCAGTTTTGCCGGGTGAAGGTCAGGGTGAGATTGCGGGCCGCCGTGCCGTCGCCGCCGGTGGACACCGTGAGATCGGCGTGCGAGGTGCTGACTTGGATCGTCCGGTCGAAGGTCGGCTGCGACTTCAGCACGTAGGTGAAGGTCTTCGTGGAGCCCTCGGTGATGTCGATGTGGCTGGTGCTGCGCTCGGCCTCGATGCGCTCATACAGATTGACGG
>MEIF01000173.1 GCA_001750645.1 Gammaproteobacteria bacterium AqS3 | reverse complement strand
GGCTCGACGAAGCCGGTCGGCAGCAGCGTCGGCTGCGGGGTCGGGAGCGTGGCATTGCGGCCGACCTGGGCTACGGCCTGCGCGCCTTCGGCGGGATGCTGACACCCTATTCCGAGTACCGCCTCACCAGCGGCGACTACGGGTCAATCCGCCAGCTCGCCGGGGTGCGGTTCTCAAACAGCGACGCCCTGCAGCTAAGTCTCTTCAGCGAGCGCCACATCGCCCGCCTCGGCGAAACCCGCTCCCGCCTCGCCGTCGAACTGCAGAAGCGCTACTGATCTGTCCGGCCCGCGACCTGCCGGCAGCGCGATTTCGCGCATCGCAGGGCTGGATGTGAAGGGCATTAGGGCGCCAGGGCGTCCAAGTCCCAATAATGCCCCCCAGGGCAGACCTTGAGGACGAGCCGCATGACCTCGCCCGCCAGCGCCAGCGCGCCCAGTCTCGCCGTCCCCGGCGCCCGATCCCGGGGCCTTGCAGTGACCAGTGAGCGACATGCCGGCCCCTGAGATCCCGCAGCACTTGGTCGCCAGGCTCAACTCGAGCTGGATTGCGGTGCGCATTGCAGAGCAGACCCTCGAGCTTCGCCGGGGCGATGAGCTGCTGCAGTCCTGGCCGATCTCCAGCGCCTTGGCCGGCCTCGGCAGCCGGGACGGTTCGCTGCGCACGCCGGTCGGCTGGCACAGCGTCTCAGAAAAAATCGGGGACGGCGCCCCGCTTGGAATGCGCTTCATCGGACGGGTGCCCAGCGGGCAGATCGTCCTCCCGGAAAGTGCCGGTGAGCTGGCCGGGGAGGATCTGATACTGACGCGGATCCTCTGGCTCACCGGCGAGCAGCCCGGGCTCAATCAGGGTCCGGGCATCGATTCCAAATCCCGCTACATCTACATTCACGGCACCCACGAGGAGCGCCTCCTCGGCGCCCCGGCCTCCGCCGGCTGCATCCGCATGGCCGGCAATGCCGTAATCGAGCTGTTTGAGCGCGTTGCAGCCGGCGCTGCGGTGCTGATCGACCCGGCGGGGACCCGGGTCGAGGCCGGCAGTTAGGAGGTCTTCTTGCCGCGCAGGGTGTCGGCCGACTGCCCGAACATCATCTTGCGCGCCTCCGGCGTGATCTTGCTCGGGTCGGTGCGCAGCTCAGCCCCCACGTCCACGCCCCGGCGCACGCCCTCGCGCGTCTTCATGGCGTCGAACCAGCGGCGCAGGTGGGTGAAGCCGTCCATGGCCTGGCCGAAGCGCTTATAGGGCAGCACCCACGGGAAGCAGGCCATGTCGGCGATGCTGAAGTCGTCGCCGCCGAGCCACTCGCTGCGCTCCAGCTGCCCGTCCATGACGGCAAACAGCCGGTCGTACTCGCGCGCATAGCGGTCGTGGGCGTAGTCGTTGCCCTCCTTGGGGGCGTAGTTGACGAAATGGCTGAGCTGCCCGGCCATGGGGCCGAGGCCGCCCATCTGCCAGAACAGCCAGCACAGGACTGCCTGGCGGCGGTGCGCGTCTGCCGGCAGAAACTGGCCGGTCTTCTCGGCCAGGTAGAGCAGGATCGCCCCGGATTCAAACAGCGCGATCGACTCCCCGCCGGGGCCGTCGGGGTCGACGAGGGCGGGCATGCGGTTGTTGGGGCTGATCGCCAGAAATTCCGGCTTGAACTGGTCGCCGGCGCCGAGGTTGACGTACCTCAGGTCGTAGGGGATGTTGGCTTCCTCGAAGAAGATCGTGATCTTCCATCCATTCGGGGTGGGGGCAAAATAGAGCTGGTACACGGCGGGGGAACCTCGGAACGTGGCGGACTATCCTAACCCAATGCGATGCCGGTGCATCGTCCTGCTGCTGCTCGGGTGGGGGATGGCGGGCGCACCGCATGCCGTGATCCAGGGCGACGACGGGCGCCGCGCGCTCGGCATGCTCAACCC
>MEIF01000172.1 GCA_001750645.1 Gammaproteobacteria bacterium AqS3 | reverse complement strand
CCCCCACTCGGGGCCGATGCTCAGCGACACGCCGCGCCCGCCCAGCCTCGACTTGACCTCGAGCTCGACGCTGGCGCCCCACTCATCCAGGTCGACATTGGTGTGCAGCCAGAGCGCATAGCCGCTGAAGTCGAGGCTGACGCGCTCATTCGGGGTCGCGATCTGCACGCCGGTGGTGGCCTCGAGGCCGGTTCCGTTGATGCCGTCGCCGTCGTCCTGGCGCACGGTCAGGCCGAAGCGGGGGCGGAACTGCATGCCGATGCCGAAGCCGTCGTGCGCCAGCTCAAAGCCGCTGCGGATGCGCTCCGAGGAGGCGCTGAGGCCGGCGATGCTGGCCGCCGTCGAGCGCGCGGTCTTGAGCTTGCTGGAGGACACGCTCGAGACGCTCGACAGCGTGGCTCTCCCGCCCCAGCGCGCCACCGGCCAGCTGCCGCCCAGCGAGAACATCTCCAGCGAGAGGTCGGCGGTGCCGATCACCCCGCTGCTCTCGGTGACGTCGATGGCGCCGCTGCCGAGGCCGTAGATCAGCTGGATCGAGCCGCTGCCGAGCGCCGGGAATTCAATGTAGGGCTGCACCGAGGTCAGGCGCGTCTCGAACCGCGCCTCATAGCCCTCGACGGTGTAGTCGGCCTCGCCGCTGGAGCGCGCCAGGGCGACGCCATAGGTCAGCCCCTGGTCGAGCTGCTGGTCATAGCCCAGCCAGGTGCCCCGCTGGAAGCCGCGGAACTGGGTCCTGGAGAGGTCCTCGAGCTGGCCCGAGAAGTCGCGCTCGCTGTAGCGCCCCCAGACGGCGGCATGGGCGCCGCCGTCCTCGCCGTCCTCGCCGTCCCCGCCGTCCCCGCCGTCGGCCTTCAGCGCATAGCTGAAGTTGCTGAGGAAGGGGATGTCGAGCTTTTCGCTGCGCTGCCTGATGAAGACCGGGCGGCCCTCGCGCAGCGCCACGCCGCCGAGCCAGCTGTCGCCGGCGCGGTTGTGCCCGAACCACGCCTCTGTGTAGCGCTGCGAGCCGGCGCGGGGGGCGCTCGGATCGTCCTCGCTGAGGAACACCTCTGCGGCGGACTCAGACTCGGCCGTGCGCCCCTCATCGAGGTCGAACTCACGCCCGGCGAAGGTGGCCGTGCGCAGCCCCCGCCCGGTGCTGAAGCGCAGGCTGATCACGTCCATCGAGCTGGTCAGCATGGTGTTGCCGATCGCCGCCAGCGAGGTCTCGACCGCCTCCCGCTCGACCTCGGGGTCGGCGCCCTCGTCGTCGTCGATGATGCGGGTGATGACCACGGCGGTGATGTCGGCGTAGTCGGCGCCCGAGGCCGACAGGTTGATGGCGACGGTCTCGTCGCTGAAGTCGGGATCGTCGAGCGCGCTGACCGTGACCGTCTGCGGCTGATTCCAGTTTTGCGGGCGGAAGCTCAGGCTGGCGGGGGCGGCCAGCGCCGCGCCCCCGTCGGCACTGAACACCTCCAGCACCACGCGCCCGACCGGCTCCGAGGTCAGCTGCACCGTGAAGGTTCCGCTGCCGCCCTCGTCCAGCTCGAGCTCGGCCGGCGCCGCCAGCAGGCCGGCCTCGTCGTCGTCCACCACCGCCACGGTGATCGTCCGGGGCGCGGTGTCGCTGCCGCCGCCGCTGCTGACGAGCGTGATACTGCCGGAGGCGTCCTGCGCATCGTCGTCCTGGACGGCCATCACCGCCAGCTGCTGCTCGACATTCCAGTTGCCGCGGGTGAACACCAGCTGCTCGGAGGAGAACTGCAGCGCACTCGAGCGGCTCGACACCGCCACGCGCACCTCGCCGGCCGGCAGCGAGGAGAGCGCCACGCCGACCTCAAAGCTCTCGCCCTCGGTCAGGGACAGCTCGGCGTGCGACAGCACGATGGCCGGCAGGTCGTCGTCCTTGACGGTGACGGCAACCGA
>MEIF01000171.1 GCA_001750645.1 Gammaproteobacteria bacterium AqS3 | reverse complement strand
CCTCGAGCGGGACGCCGCCGAGCCAGTCGGCGCTGTGGCGCTCGGCGCCGAAGCGATCCCGGTCGAAGCGGCCGTCCTCTGAGCCGCCCCGAGCCCCGGCGCGCCCGGCAAAGCCGGCGGCGAGGTCGCGGGCGAGCGAGCGGTCGAGGGCGATCCGCCGCCCGTCGACGGAGGCGGTGCGGGCACCCCGGGGGGCGCCGAAGCGCAGGGCGATGGTGTCGCTGGCGGCCGGCAGCACGGCGCTGACGATCTCGGCCAGCACCAGCTCGGCGGCGGCGGCCTCCTGCTCGGGTGCGGCGCCGGCGTCGTCATCCGAGACCGTCACGGTGAAGCTCGCCGACAGATTGTCATAGTCGCCGCCCGCTGCCTGGATGCTCACCGCGACGCGCTCGCCCTCTCTGTCCTCGTCATCCACCGCGGTCAGCCGCACGCTCTGCCCGGTGTTCCAGTTGGCGGCGGTGAAACCGAGGGTGCGGGTGGCGCCGCTGCCGTCGGCGCCGGGGCTGAGCGCCGTGGCATCGGCGCTGGTGACCGTCAGGGTGACGCTGTCGGACGGCTCGCTCGCCAGCCTGACGGAAAACTCCGCCGTGCGGCCCTCCTCGACGGCGATGCCGCCGTCGCCGACGCCCGAGAGCACGATCGACGCGGTCTGGCGGTCGATCACCAGCACGCTCACCTCACCGTCGATGTCGCCGTAGTCGGCGCCGGACGCACTCACCCGGATGGTGACCGGCTCGTCACGGGCGTCGGCGTCATTCCCGGCCCGCAGCGTCACCGTCCGCGGGGTCCTCCAGCTGGAGGCATCGAACTGCAGCATGTTCTGGTCGCCGGCATCGGATGCGTCGGTGTCGATGCTCACCCCGGAGTCGGTGCGCGACAGCGCCAGGGTCAGGGTGACGCGGTCGGTCGGGCGGGAGCGCAGGCTGACCTCGAATGTCGCCGCATCGCCCTCGTCGATCCGGATGACCCCGCCCGGCAGGTTCAGCCCCTCGGCATCGTCGTCCGTGACGCTGACGACGACCTGGCCCGAGAGCCGGTCAAAGCTGCCCCCGAAGGCGGTCACCGTGATGGTGGTGTCCTCGGGGGATAGGGCGTCGGGGTCGTCAAGCGCCGTGATGCTCACCTCCTGCCCCGACCAGTCCGCCGGCGTGAAGATCAGGGCGATGGGCGAGATCTCGATCGCATCGCTGCTGTCGCTCGTCAGCTTGACCACGACGTTGACCCGCGGCGGGGCGCTGAGCGAGACCGTGAACTTTCCGGTGTCGAGCTCGTGCAGCGACATGCTGTGGTTCGACAGCGTCATCTCGGCGGCCTCGTCGTCGTCGATCGCCACCTCGACCCGGGCGGGCGCCAGATCCGGTGACGTCAGGTTGATCACCGAGGCGGCGTCCGCGGCGTCGGCGTCCTGCCCCGCCGTGACGGTGACCGGCTGGTCGATGTTCCAGTTCGCCGGGGTGAAGTTCAGCGTCGTCGGGCTGAGCTCGACGGAGTCGTTGTCGGAGGCCACCGTGACGCTGGTGTTTGCGGGGGGCGCCGCGGTCAGCCGCACGCTGAGTGCGGCGCTGGCGCCCTCGGCGACCGACAGCGGGGCGGAGGGGATGTGGATGCCCAGGGTCTCGTCGTCGTCCACGCTGACCCGTGCCGTGACCGTCGCAGCGCCCGGCGCCGTCAGGCTGACCTCGGCGGTCTCGTCGAGGGCGTCGAGATCCTGGAGCGCGCTGACCGTGACGCGCTGGGCGGCGCCCCAGTTGCCGCCGGCGCCGGCGGTGAAGCTCAGCGTCGCCGGGCTGAGCGCGATGCCGCTGCTGTCGGATGTCAGCTGCACGGTCGTGTCGGCGTCGGGGTCGAGGCTGAGCCTGACCATGAGGTCGCCCAAGGCGCCCTCGTCGCGGGTCAGCGGCTCCCCGG
>MEIF01000170.1 GCA_001750645.1 Gammaproteobacteria bacterium AqS3 | reverse complement strand
GGATCTTCGTCGTCAAACACCGTCACCGACACCGAGCCGGTCGTGATGCCGTCGCCGGTCAGGTTGATCGTTGCGGTGTCGTCGGCCTTGTCAGTGTCGTCTGCAGCGCTGACCGTCACGGTCTGGGCGGTGTCCCAGTCGGTCGTGGTGAAGTCCAGCGAAGCCTTGTCAATCGTCACATCGGCATCACCGGTGATCGCCAGCGTGACCTTGCGGTCGTTGCCGGGCTGGGCTGCCAGCTGAACCGTGAAGGTCTTCGACCCGCCCTCGGTCAGATTGTCCAAGTCGGACAGCACCAGGCCGACAGCGGCATCCTCGTCGTCCTCCACATTGACCGACACCGAGCCGGAAGTGATGCCCTCTCCGGTCAGGCTGATGGCCGCAGTGTCGTCAACTTTATCGGCATCCTGTGCGGCACTGACCGTCACGATCTGGGCGGCGCTCCAGTCGGTCGTCGTGAAGTCCAGCGAGGCCGGGCTGACCGTCACATCGGCGTCGCCGGTGACCGCCAGCGTGACCGTTCGTGCCTTCCTGGGCTGGGCAGCCAGCTTAACCGTGAAGGTCTTGGAGCCGCCCTCGGTCAGATCATCCAGATCGGACAGCGTCAAGCCAATGTCGTCGTCATGCACCGTCACCGAAACCGAGCCGGCAGCGATGCCATCACCCATCAGGTAGATGGCCGCAGTGTCGTCGGCCTTGTCAGCGTCCCGTCCCGCTCGGACCGTCACGGTCTGAGCGGTGTTCCAGTTCGAGGCCGTGAAGTCCAGCGAGTCCGGGCTGACCGTGACATCGTCATTGCCAGTGACTGCCAGCGTGACCTTCCGAGCATTCCCGGGCTGTGCCGCCAGCTGCACCGTGAAGGTTCCTGATTCACCCTCGTCCAGCACCAGTGAACTCTTCGACAAATTCACCCGGATGGATGATTCGTATACCTCTATAAGTCTTGATGCACTGCTGATTTGGTCGCCGCTGAAAGCAATCACTGCCAATTCGTCTTCCCTGTCGGCATCCTGAGCCGCCCGCAACGTCACACTCTGATCTCTGCTCGAGTTCGAAGACGTAAAGGTCAGCGAGGACGGGCTGACCGTGACATCGGGGTTGCTTGAGGACATGTTTACCGTGCCGCTGGCCCCGGGTTTTCCACTCAACCTCACGCTGAAAGTTTTTGAACTGCCCTCGTTCAAGGAAGAAGGGAACGAAGAGATAGACAGCCCGGCATCAGCATCATCGTCAACTATCCGGATCGACTCTGATTCACCCCTGATTTGGTTGCCGCTGAGAGCAATCAATGCCAATTCGTCATCCCTGTCGTCATCCTGAGCCGCTGTCAACGTCACAGTCTGACTTATATTCCAGTTCAAAGGCGTGAAAACCAGCGAGGACGGGCTGACCGTGACATCAGAGTTGCCTGAGGACACATTGACTGTGCGGTTAGCACCAGGTTTTCTACTCAACCTCACGCTGAAAATTTTTGAACTGCCCTCGTTCAAGGAAGAAGGGAACGAAGAGATAGACAGCCCTGCATCAGCATCATCGTCAACTATCCGGACCGACTGTGATTCACCCCTGATTTGGTTGCCGCTGAGAGCAATCAATGCAAATCCTTCATCACTGTCGGCATCATGAGCCGACGTCAACGTCACACTCTGAGATCCACTATTCCAGTTCCAAGGCGTGAAGACTAGCGAGGACGGGCTGACCGTGACATCGGGGTTGCTTGAGGACACATTGACCGTGCGATTAGCACTGGGTTTTCTATTCAACCGTACCCTGAAAGTTTGTGAACTGCCCTCGTTCAAGGAAGAAGGGAACGAAGAGATAGACAGCCCGGCATCAGCATCATCGTCAACTATCCGGACAGACTCTGATTCACCCCTGATTTGGCTGCCGCTGAAAGTAATCAATGCAAATTCGTCATCACTGT
>MEIF01000017.1 GCA_001750645.1 Gammaproteobacteria bacterium AqS3 | reverse complement strand
ACCCAGTGCACCACCCCCTTGACCTTGCGGTCGACCTCGCCGAGAAACTCGCAGTAGACGGTCTCGACGCTGCCATCGGCGCGGCAGTCGTGCCCCGTGTGCCGGATCACCCCGGCGTGCCGCAGCCGCACCTCCCCCTCGGGGCGCAGTCGAAAGTAGCCCTTGGGCGCCTCGATCACAAAATCGCTCTGCTCGATGTAGACCTCCCGCTGTAGCAGCAGCTCGCGCATCCCGAGCGATTCTTCCTGCGGGTGGCGCAGCGCCGGGATGGACTGCTCAAAATCCTCGGGCAGGTTGGTCAGCACCACCCGCAGCGGGCGCAGCACGGCCAGGGCGCGCTCGACCCCCGAGAGCGCCTCGCGCACACAGGTCTCGAGCAGTCCCAGGTCTGTCCAAGCCTGCTGGCGGGTGACGCCGACGCGCCGGCACAAGTCCAGCACCGCCTCGGGCGGGTAGCCGCGCCGCTGCATGCCGGCCAGGGTCGGCATGCGCGGGTCGTCCCAGCCCTCGACGACCTCCAGGCGGATCAGCTCGGCCAGCCTGCGCTTGGAGGTGACGGTGTAGTCGAGCTGCAGGCGCGAGAACTCGGTCTGACGCGGGCGCACCCGCACCCCGGCCGGCAGCTCCACCGCATCGACCAGAAAGTCGTAGAGCGGGCGGTGCTCCTCAAATTCCAGCGTGCACAGCGAGTGGCTGACGCCCTCGATGACATCGGACAATCCGTGGGCAAAGTCGTAGGTTGGATAGATGCACCAGGCGTCGCCGGTGCGGTGGTGGCGGGCGCGGCGGATGCGGTAGAGCACCGGGTCGCGCAGGTAGAGGTTGGATGATTGCATGTCGATGCGCGCCCGCAGCGAGCAGGCGCCGTCGGGCAGCTCACCCGAGCGCATCTGCGCGAACCGCTCGAGGTTTTCCTCAACGGTGCGGGTGCGGTGGGGGCTGTCGATGCCGGGGGTGTTGAAGTCGCCCCGCTGGCGGCGCAGCTCATCCAGCGGCAGGTCGCAGACGTAGGCCTTGCCGCTGCGGATCAGCTGCAGGGCAAAGTCGTGGAGCTGATCGAAGTAGTCCGAGGCGCGGCGCACGGGGACGCCCTCGCCGTAGCCGAGCCAGCGGATGCCCTCGAGGATGGAGCGCTCAAACTCGGCCGACTCGGTCTCGGGGTTGGTGTCGTCATAGCGCAGCGTGCAGTCCCCGCCGAACAGCCTGGCCATCTCGAAATTGAGCCAGATCGCCTTGACGTGGCCGATGTGCAGGTGGCCATTGGGCTCGGGCGGGAAGCGGGTTCGCACGGCGACCCCGGCGGCCGCATCGGCGGCGATTTTCTCGTGAATGAAATGCCTTGGGAGGGGGTCGGTCACGTTCCGGGCACTCACGGCACTCACGGCGGCGGCCTAGTTTATGGACTTGCGCCCGGTGTGTGGTTGCGGCGGCCGGCGGGCGCTCGGAAAACGCTCGGCAAACGCGATGGGTTTGCTGTGGAAAAAGTGTCTGCAAGCAAAGGCATATCGGTCTGGATTTTTTGGGCAGGCGGCGGGGGTTTTGTCAAGTGCGGCCAGTGCCCCGGTGACACCTTATTAGTTGTGATACGCTCACGCGCGAAATTCCGAGCGGGCAGATTTAATGAGCGAGCGGCTCTCGGAACCGGATCAGCGCGATCGCAGGGCGGGCCGGGCCGCACGGCCTCTCCGGTGCCGGTGAGGGCGCTGCACCGCTGGCTGTCGCACCCGGCGGTATTGCGCGCCGCGCATCTCTTGGACGCCGAGCGCGCCCAGCAATTCAGCCTTTGGGTGCTGAACACCCTGGCGGGGCGCCGTCCGCAGCCGCTGCGTTCTGCACAGCCGGTTCAGCTGGGTTCGCTGAGTTTTGCCAACCGCATCGGCGTTGCCGCCGGTCTGGACAAAAACGCCGGCGCCATCGTCGGCCTGGCCAGCCTGGGGGCGGGTTTTATCGAGGTCGGCACGGTCACCCCGAGGCCGCAGACGGGCAGCCCCCCGCCCCGCGTGTTCCGCCTTGGGGAGGCGCGCGCGCTGATCAACCGCATGGGATTTCCCAGCATTGGCGCAGCGGAGGTGGCCGACAAACTCAGCCGGCAGCCCAGGCTGGACTGCGTCATCGGCATCAACATCGGCCCCAACCGGGACAGCGAAGATCCCCTTGCCGACTACCTGCAGTGTCTCAGGCGGCTGTGGATTTGGGGCGATTATTTTGTCGTCAATGTCTCCTCGCCCAACACGCCCGGGCTGCGCGACTGGCAGCGCCCCGACCGGCTGGGTCAGCTGTTGGACGGGCTATACGCCCGGCGCGAGGAGCTCGTCGCCGAGACCGACCTGCATCGACCGATCTGGGTCAAGCTGAGCAGTGATTTTGGCGCTGACGACCTGCGGCGCACGGCGGCGCTGCTGGCGCAAAAGAACATCGAGGGAGTGATTGCCAGCAACACCACCAGGCAGCGGCCCGACACCGTCGCCGGCCTGCCGGATGTCGAGCAGGAGGGCGGGCTCAGCGGCCCGCCCCTGCATCGGGCCAGCTGCGAGCTGGTTCGTCTGCTGCGCAGCGAGCTGCCGACTGATGCGGTGCTGGTGGGTTCGGGCGGAGTTGAGGACGGAGCCAGCGCGCAGAATCTGCTCGACGCCGGGGCTGACTTGGTGCAGCTCTACACCGGGCTGGTATTTCGGGGGCCCAGATTGATCGCCGATATTTTTGATGCCTTGGAGCGTTCGCCTGAGATTTCTGAACAGGGTTTGTGAGGGTGATGTCGGCGGGCGGGGGGATTTTGGCGGGTGAAAAATTCTCCGAAAAAGAGGGGGTAGACCACTGGTATCAAGATGTTCACGATGTTTATGCATATCTGTGCTGTCAAAATCGGTCCGAGGAATTTGTCTTCGCGGTGGTCAATGCGTTGGCTCACAGATTTCTCTAATTTTTTATGCTCTTGCCCGAGTCCGTATCAGTTTTTCCCGTATCGGTTTTCAGGTCTGCCTTCACTTCGCTCACTCACTCGCTGGGTCGTCGTCTGACCTGATTCTGTTCAGCAGATGAAGTATCGGCCTAGGCACCGCTGATGCTCTTAATAATCGACACAAAAAAGAGGGCGAATACCACGCCCCACGCCCCCCAGATTAAGATGTTTTCAATTCTGTTGACGCGCTTGTCGACATCTTTGATGCGCCAGGTTCGGCTTTCTTTTTCATGGTTTATCTGCCGTTCGAGATGTTCCCTTTGCCAGTCGATGCGTCCTTTGAGATGTTCTTCTTGCCAGTCGATGCGTCTATTGAGATGTTCTCCTTGCCAGTCGATGCGTCCTTTGAGATGTTCTCCTTGCCAGTCAATGCGTCCATTGACGCTCTCGATGCGCTCATTGACGTGATCGATGCGCCAGGTCCGGCTTTCCTTTTCATGATTAATACGCCACTCGAAATTTTTCTCCAGGCGCTCGATGCGCTCATTGACGTGATCGATGCGCCAGGTCCGGCTTTCCTCTTCATGTTTGATGCGCCATTCGAAGCGCTCTTTTGCGTAGTCGAGGTCCCGCTCGAAATTTTTCTCCAGGCGCTCGATGCGTTCATTGACGCGATCGATGCGCCAGGTCCGGTTTTCTTGTTCATGGCTGATTTGCCACTTCAGGTCTTCTCTTATTTGATTGATGTGCAGGTGCAGTGTGTTCTCTGCCTGCTCCACGCGCTGCTCCACCCGCTGCTCCACCCGCTCTATGCGCTCGTCCAAATTTTTCTTTATCTGAGTGAAGCGCTCGCCAAAATCTGCTGTCAGGTCGCTGAGGCATTTATCTAATTTATCTAATTGGCCGACCTCCTTCTTGAAATCGTCTCTCAACTGAAACACCTTCAACTCAAGGTTTTCGATTTTGGCGTTGAGGGCTGATTTGTCGACCGTATGCTGTCCTTCAAAATCAATCAGGGCGTCGCTGATTTTGGACAGCAGGGTCACGATTTGATCCTGATTTGAATCTGGGTTGTGTGTGTTCATCGGATGGTTCCTGAGAAACAATTTGGCAAGAGTATCACAATTCTGGGACTCGTTGAGGTCGGGTCATTGCCCGCCGCAGCGGAGACCTGTCCAAGAGAATGGCGAGGCCTGCTGATTAACTTGGCTTATCTGTTCGCCGGAGCTGTCCTTCAAGCCATTTTGTGCGCTCGCTCATGTGTCCGTATACGGTTCCCTTCACCTTGGCGAGTTGACGGTCTAGATGTTTGTTCAACTCTGCCGCCAAAAAGTCGATGCGTTCATCCTCTGAACTGACGAGCGCCTGGAAGTCTCCTTCCAATTCCAAGACCCTCAATTCGAGCTCGTGGATTCTGGCTGCCGTGGCCGCCTTGTCGGCTGCGCATTGCCTCCTGTGCTCAGCAAACTCCTTTTCGAGTCGGGACATTTTGATCAGGTATTGATTCTGATCAGAATCAGGGTGGTGAGTGCTCATCGGGCTCTCCGTCTTGAATAATTTGGCAAGCCTAGCACAGTTCGAGGGAGCTGTGTCGGCTTGGGCGTTGTCGTGCGATTTAATGGCCGACATCATCAGCGCCCTCATTGATATTTTCGATGCGCCAAGTCCGGCTTTTCCACGCACCTGATGCGCTCGCCCAAATTTTTCACTTTGTCGGAGCGGGGCGGGTGATTGAGCGCCAGAGGCGGGGGCGCCCGAGATCGATCAGATCAGCCAAGACCGGAGCTGCCTTGTGAGCATATATAGATGGGCGGATATTCCAGTTGCTTGACGGAGCCGGTTCAGCCGGGGCGGTTCAGCTAATCCAGCCGCTCCGACTCGACCGCCCCAGCGCACAGTCTGGGTCAAGAGTTCGCGCGGGGAGGGCTTGCACTAAGAGATGAAGGATGCCACTGTTTCGAAGATATTCACAGCGGTATTGACGAGTGAATGGGCGATCTGTTTTCCGAAGATGTTTGAGATGAATCCAGCGAATAATGTTACCCATATCGGCCAGAGGAATCTTTTTTCGAGGCGGTCCATGCGCTTATTAACGCGCTTATTAACTTTTTTGATGTCGGTTTTTAGCTTCCCTTTCACCTCATCTAAACGCTCATCGACTTTTTTGATGTCGGTTTTCAGCTCCTCCTTCACCTCATCTAAACGCTCATCGACTTTTTTGATGTCGGTTTTCAGCTCCCCCTTCACCTCATCTAAACGCTCATCGACTTTTTTGATGTCGGCTTTTAGCTCCGCCTTGGTGTCGTCGATGCGCTTGCCCAAATCTGTCTCAACTTTTTTGATGTCGGTTTTTAGCTCCGCCTTGGTGTCGTCGATGCGCTTGCCCAAATCTGTCTCAACTTTTCCTATGTCAGTTTTTAGCTCCTCCTTGGTCTCACGGATATCCCCCTTTAGCTCCTCCTTCACCTCATCTAAACGGTCATCGACTTTTTTGATATCGGCTTTTAGCTCCTCCTTGGTGTCGTCGATGTGCTTGACCAGGTTGGTCTCTGATTGTGCTACGTAGGCATCTAAGCCTTTCTTCACTACGCTGACTCGCCTATCGACCTGGTTTATCTGCCCGACCAGGTGGATATTGAGTTCGCTTGTGCGATAGTCAACGTAACTGATCACCAGTGCCTCGACCTTGTTGGTGCGATCGTCTGTGCATCTGCTCAAGCTGGCGACCACGAAGTCGATGCGCTTGCCCTCTGAGCTGGCGAGTCCCTTGAACTCCCGGCTCAACTGCAGGATCTTTAGCTCGAGGCCGTTGATCTTGATCACCGCAGCCGACTTATCGGCCTGGTACTGCTGCGTGTGATCAGGCGAGATGGTCGTGTGATGTGAATCTAATTTACTTGGGTTCTGATTGGCCATGGGCATCTATGCCTCTCAAGGAGGTTTCAGAAATACGGCGAGCACAATAGCACAATTAAAAATGACGGCCCGGCGCGGTGCCGATTTGGCAGTCTGGCACTGTGCTGACCCAGCCGACCGCAGCGTGACGAGGGCGGTCTTGTTAATTAAATTAATCGCCCCAGCGCACAGTCTCTGTCAGGATGTCGGCGGGGAGGGCTTGCTTTAAGAAGCAAATGCGCCAGCCTTCTCAATGATGTAGACGGCGAGTGCGCCCAATATCACCACTGCCAGCCCTATGTATAGCGGCCAAGTGATGCGGCTTTCAAGCCTGTCTATCTTTCCTTCTAGGTATTGCCGCGTCTCGCGGATATCTCCCTTTAGCTCATCCTTGGTCTCGCGGATATCTCCCTTTAGCTCATCCTTGGTGTCGTCAATGCGCTTGTTCAGTCTGGTCTCGACTTGTCTCATCTCTCCCTTTAGATCATTTTTGTTGTCGTCGATGCGTTTGCCCAGGTCTGTCTCAACTTTTCCTATGTCGGTTTTTAGCTCCTCCTTGGTCTCGCGGATATCTCCCTTTAGATCATTTTTGGTGTCGTCGATGCGTTTGTTCAGTCTGGTCTCGGCTTGCCCCATCTCGCCCTTTAGATCATTTTTGGTGTCGTCGATGCGCTTGTTCAGTCTGGTCTCGGCTTGCCCCATCTCACCCTTTAGATCATTTTTGGTGTCGTCGACACGTTTATTCACCAGGATTATCTGTCCGTCCAGATGTTCCTTCAGCTCGTTTGTGTGGTCGTCAAGTTGCTTAGCCATATTTTCCTCCACCTCGCCGAAGCGAGTGTTTATCTGTCTGTTCAAGTTTGCCGCGACAAAGTCGATGCGTTTGTCCTCTGAGCCGGCGAGTTCCCTGAACTCCTGGCTCAGCTGCAGGATTTGCAATTCAAGATTTTCGATTTGGATTGCCACAGCCGGCTTGTCGGCCTGGCACTGCTGTGTGTGATCAACCGAACTATCCTCAAGCTTGGATGGCGAGGTGGTCGTGTGATGTGAATCTAATTTACGCGGGTTCTGACTGGCCATGGGATCCATGCCTCTCAAGGGGGTTTCAGAAATACGGCGAGCACGATAGCACAATTAAAAATGACGGCCCGGCGGGGTGCCGATTCGGCAGTCTGGCACTGTGCTGACCCAGCCGACCGGCGGCGCATCTGGATCGGTCGGGGAGGGCGGCGGGGGCGGTCGGGGAGGGCGGTTGGTGGAGGGGGCAATAACGCCGCCTGCAAAAGTAGTAGAATGCGCCGCTCGTTCACGGGGCGGTCGGTTAAGGAAAACATGTTTCGCAGAGGAGCGGCCAGCTCATCAAACTCAACAGATCCGCTCAGGGTCTGTTTCGAGCGGCATCCCCCGCCCCTTATCGCACTCCGCTCCGTGCCTTCTCTCTCTTCATCTAAGCCGTGATTGCGGGCTGGCTGTTCCGCACGGGTGCAGGCTGGCTGCGGCGTTTGATCGCAGCGGCGACTGCATCGGCAGCATCGGCTACCGCCCCCGCCACCGACACCGGCGCCACTTCAGCCCCGACCGCCTCTCATCCACTCCACATCCGCCGTCTGGCGGTCGCCGCCACCGCCACCTTATTCGCCGGGGTCTTTCTGATGCTGGCCGCTGCATCCAGTCCTGCAAGTGCAACTGTCTCGGGGCTTAGTTGTATAACCTGGAACACTGACACGAACGTGTTCACAAGTACTTGTCCTAACGAAGTTAAGGTTAATGCCACCTATACAGATCATGATCCAGATCATGATCCACCTGGTACCGGTAATGGTTGCACCTTTTTAAGTCGGAGCAGGTTTAGTACAGATGATGAAGGTAATTCGACTTTCGCATACTCCGCAACACCTCCTGGATATATTTGTATTGAATATGTCGATGCCCGTCACCAGTACAACGCGGGGCGCAGGGAGTGTCCAGAAATCAGCAGTTGTTCCCAAGATACCAGCCGCCCCCTTGAAGACAAGCCGGGCCTAGCAATCCCCGCCGGCATCATGACGGTGTCTACGACACCCTCCAACATCTCGCTTACCGAAGGTGATTCCAGCAGCAGTGCCACTATTACCGTCTCACTCTCATCCACCACCGCCCCCATATCGGATGTCGTCATCGATATTAGCGTGAACAAAAGCAATAAGCTGGATATCAAGAAGGGTAACGATTCGGTCACCAAACTGACCTTCACCCCCGGCAATTACACGACTTCTCAAGCCGTCACCATCACTGCGCGCACTGATGGCGATACGGACGACGAATCCCTCACGCTCAAGTTTGAGCCCGCCACCTCCAGCGGCTTGGTTGTCACCACCCACACGGTAAATGTGGCGGTGGACGACACAACAATCATAGCCGGGGTGACTGTGTCGCCGACGTCGCTGACTTTGGCGGAAGGCGGCTCGGCAAATCTCCAAGTCAAATTGGATACAAACCCCGAGGCGAATCGAACGGTCAACCTTTCCTCCGGGTCTAATATGACTATTGTTCCGAATTCGCTGAACTTCACCTCCGGCAACTGGAACACCAACCAGACCGTCAGTGTCACACTGAACGACAACTCGATAAACAGTGACGGAACACAAACCATCAGCCTGAGCGGCACCAACATCACCACAAAAAACATAACCGCCACGCTACTCAACAACATCGAGGCGGATCGGAGCGTCGACACGCTTAGCATCGTGGAGGGCTCGACGGCAACGTTCACTTATGTCTTGGAGTCGCAGCCGGGGTCGGGCAACGACCGCACGATCACAATCTCCACCTCGGACAGCGATCTCACCGTCGACACCAACCCCACCACGGCCGGCAACCAGAACACCCTGACCTTTAACTCCACCAACTGGAACGCCGCCCAGACCGTCACCCTCAGCATGGCAGTGGACGCCGACTCGACAGACGACGATCAGACTGTCAGTTTCACGTTCAGCAGCGGCACGGTCAAAAAAACCGGAGACAGCGACGACCTGACGGTCAATATATTGGACAAGGACATCACCCTGGCTGCGGACGACATCAGCGTCGACGAGGACGGCAGTGCCACGCTCAGCGTCAAGCTGAACAGTGAGATCGTCCACGACAGGGAGGTCAAGGTGACGAGGGCAGGAGGCAGCTCCGACGTCACGCTACCCAGCAATACTGTCACCCTAACCTTCACCTCCACCAACTACAGCACCGACCAGACCGTCACGGTCAGCGCCGCCGATGACAGCGACACCGCCGATGAGATGGCGAACATCAGTCTCAAAGGCGACGGCTTCGCCAACAACCAGATCACCGTCACAGTCAACGACGACGACGATGTCGCCCTGACCCTGTCGGAGACCTCGCTGGCGATTGACGAGGGCGACGCCGACGGCGCCACCTTCAACGTCAAGCTGGCGACCGACCCGGGCGAGAACATGTCCGTCACCATGAGCTCAAGCAACAGCGACGTCACCGTCACCCCGGCCGGCCCGCTGACCTTCACCTCCGACACCTGGAACACCGACCAGACCGTCACGGTCAAGGCCAAGGATGACACCGACGTCGAGAACGACACCGCGACCATCACCCTCAGCGGTGCACGGATCACGAGTTCAGAAGTAGAGGTATCGGTGACCGACGCCACCAGCCTGGTGCTGTCCTCGAAGGAGGTCGATGTCGACGAGGACGACACGGCGACCTTCACCGTCAAGCTGAAATCCGCCCCCACGGCAGATGTCACGGTCACGCTGACGCAGCCGACCGACAACACCGACGTGACGGTTGATGAGACCTCCCTGACCTTCACCACCGCCAACTGGAACGACACCCAGACCGTCACGGTCAGCGCCGCCAACGATGACGACGCCTCGGACGAAGAGGCAACCATCAACATATCGGCTGCGGACGGCGGCTATGCCGGCGTCACCGCAAGCGTGACAGCAAAAGTGACCGACGACGACGAACCGGCGCTGATATTCCGCACGGCCGGCAGCGTGCTGGGCGACGACGACGATCTGGACGTCGATGAAAACGACACTGCGACCTTCACGGTCGAGCTGGCGACCCTGCCCACGGCGAGCGTCACGGTGACGCTGACCCAGCCGACCAACACCGAGGTCACGGTTGACAAAACCACCCTGACCTTCACCACCGCCAACTGGGACGACACCCAGACCGTCACCGTCAGCGCCGCCAATGACGACGACGCTGCGGACGACGAAGACGTGACCATCGAGGTCAGCGCCTCGGGCGGCGACTACGCCAGCGTCACCGACAGTCTGGACGTGGACGTGGACGACGACGACACCATAGGCTTTGTGCTCTCCGAGACCAGCCTGCAGTTTCTGGAGAACGCCAGCCAGACCTTCGGGATCAGGCTCGACTCGGTGCCCACGGCGAGCGTCACGGTGACGCTGGCGCAGCCGACCAACACCGACGTCACGCTGGACACTGACACCAGCACCAACAACAACGAAAACACCCTGACCTTCACCACCGCCAACTGGAAAGTCGCACAGACCGTCACCGTCAGCGCCGCCGACGACACCGACCGGAATAACGACAGCGCCACCATCAGCTTCACGGCCTCCGGCGGCGGCTACGCCAGCGCCGCGGGCAGCATATCGGTGAAGGTGATTGACGACGAAGTCGGGCTGAAGCTGACGCCGACGCGGTTGAGCGTAGCCGAGGGCGATGCCGACGGCGCCACCTTCAACGTCAAGCTGATCGCCGTGCCCGACCCTGCTGCCGAGGACGTCACAGTGACGCTGATCCAGCCGACCGACAACACCGCCGTCAAGGTCGACACCGACACCGCCGCAGCCGGCAACCAGACCTCCCTGACCTTCACCAGCAGCAACTGGAGCGACAACCAGACCGTCACCGTGCGCGCCGCCGAGGACGCCAACGGCCTGGATGAAACCGCCACCGTCAGATTCACGGCGGCCAATGGCGGCTACGACTACGTCACCGCCAGCCTGACCGTCGACGTCGAGGACGACGACATCGGCCTGACCCTCGACCCGGCGACGGCGCTGGAAGTGGACGAAAACAACAGCACCACCTTCAGCGTGGTTCTCGACACCCAGCCTGCGAGCACGGTCACGGTGACGCTGGCTCAGACCGGCACCGCCAACTCCGACATCACGCTGGACACCGATCTCGGCACCGCCAACGACCAGGACGAGCTGACCTTCACCACCGCCAACTGGGACACCCCCCAGATCGTCACGGTCAGCGCCGCCGATGACGGCGACGCCGTCACGGACACGGCGACCATCCGCCTGACGGGTTCGGGCGCCAACTACCGCCGCGTCAGGACCGACCTGCGCGTCTCCGTGGACGAGAACGACGCGGTCGGAATAGCGTTCTCGACGGGCGCCGACGATCTGGAAGCAACAGAGGGCGCCACCGCCACCTTCACGGTGGCGCTGACCAGCCAGCCCACGGCGAGCGTCACGGTGACGCTGGTGCAGCCGACCAACACCGACGTCACCCTGGACACTGACACCAGCACCAACAACAACGAAAACACCCTGACCTTCACCGCCGCCAACTGGGACGACCCCCAGACCGTCACCGTCAGCGCCGCCGAGGACGCTGACGGCACTGACGACGCCGCGACCATCGCCGTCACGGCAGCGGGCGGCGACTACGCCGGCGTCACCGGCAGCGTGGACGTGGACGTGGACGACAACGACACCCCGGGCATCACCTTCAGCAAGACCATTTGGGACGTTGACGAGGGGCAGAGCTACTCCTCCCCCTACGCCTTCACCGGCACCATCCAGCTTGACACCGCACCGGGGCCGGACGGCGCCACATTTGTGCTGTCCACGACCGACACCACCAAAGTCAGAGTCGGCGACCCGGCGGCTTCGATCACCTTCACCGCCAGCAACTGGGACACGCCCGTGCAATTCCCGTGGAGCGCCACCGGCAGGCTGCAGTTATTGAACGACGGCAACACCACCGACGGCGATCAGTACACGCTGACGCTGACCGGCACTGACGGCTCCAGCCCTGAGTATCGGGGCATGACCGCGACCGTCATCCTGCGGGTTTGGGATGACGACGTGTACCGGCCGGTGCTGCCCTCGTCGGCGGTGTCGGTAACAGAGGGCCGCTCGGCGACCTTCGAGATTCGGCTGGCCTCGGCGCCAGGGTCGGGGGAGAGTCAGGACATCACGCTGCGGCCGCCGATCGGCTCCGGCCTGACCTTTGTCCCGAGCCAGACCTTCAGGTTCAGCGACACCAACTGGGACGACCCCCAGACCGTCACGGTCAACGCCGCCGAGGACGCTGACTTTGATGACAACACCTATAAAGTCACCGTCGAGCCCGCCTCGCGCAGCAGCGCCGGCGTCAACACCGAGACCATCACCTTCAACGTGGCCGACAACGACGATCCCCCGACGCTGGTGCTGGCGGAGACGGCGCTGACCGTCATCGAGGGCGGTTCGGGCGAGTTCACGGTCAAGCTGGGCAAGTCCCCCGGCGCTGCCGGCATGACCGTCACGCTGACGCAGCCCAGCAACACCGACGTCACCGTCGACACCGACCCTGACAGAGACGGCAACCAGACCACCCTGACATTTGACAGCGGCAACTGGAACGTCGCCCAGAGCGTCAAGGTCAGCGCCGGCCAGGACGGCGATGCCGCCGACGACACCGCGACCGTCACACTGAGTCGCAGCACCGGCGGCACCAGCAGCAGCGTCACGGTGACGGTCACCGACGACGATGAATTCCAGATCACCGGCCTGCCGACCGAGACCGTGATGGTGACGGAGGCGGGCACATCCGCCACCTACAGCATTGGCCTGGGCGCCGAGCCGAGCGCCGATGTCACCGTGAGGTTCACGGCTTCGGATGCAGACGCCGCACTTGGAGTTAGAGCTGTCTCTGTCGACAACAACTTAACGTTCACCACAGCCAACTGGGATACCGCCAAGACCCTCACAGTCAGTGCGGTCGACGATATGGACACCGAGAGTGAAACCATCACGGTCAGCTTCACGGCCTCGGGCGGGGGTTATGGCAGTGTGACCGGCAGCTTTGATGTGACGACCGAGGACAACGACACTCCGGTTCCGCCGGGTCTGACGGTCGCAACCACGACCGGCGGCGTCTCGGATGTGGGCGAGGGCAGCACCGCCAAATTCCGCGAAGTCAAGCTGGCAACCCAGCCGACCGGCGATGTCGACGTGGAGCTGAGCTCCTCCAACCACGCCAAGCTGCGGTTCTGCGACGAGGGCAGCGACGCCACTGCGGCCTGCAACAGCGATGCCGATCACGCCTCCTACACGCTGACCTTTACCGCCGCCAATTACGACACCGCCCAGGTCATCAAGATGACCGGCGTTGCCGACGCCGACGCCGCTGATGAGAGCGCCCAGCTGACCCTGACGGCCTCGGGCGGTGGCTATGACGAGGTTGTCAAGCGCTACAACGCCTCCGACACCGTCAGCCTTGCCGCCACTGTGGACGATGACGAATCCAGGGGGCTGACGGTGTCGTCCACTGCGGCGTGGGAGATTGACGAGGGGGCGAATGACCAGGATGCGACTGAATCGAGGCGGGTGAAGCTGAGCGCGGCGCCCGATCCCGGTCAGGGCAATGTCACGGTGGCGCTTTCGGTCAGCGACACCGCCAGCTTCCGCGTCAGCCCGACCGCGCTGACCTTTACCAAGGACAACTGGGACAGCGATCAGACCTTCTACGTCACGGCGCTCGGGGATTCCGACAGGACCGATGAAACCGCCACGCTGACGCTGAATCCTGGCGGCGGGGGTTATGGCAGCGTCGCCAATTCAACCATTTCACTCTCGGTCGATGACCAAACCCCGGCGCCGCCGACGACGACACAGCCTCAGGCTTGGTTTGAACTTGTCAGCAGAGCTGGGACCGTTATACACACCAACCAGAATAGGGTGCCTGAGATCAACGTAGTGCAGGGTGCTACTGATGCCGGTTATCAAGTTGAAGTCCGGATTATGTCAAGGACCAAACCCAGCGCAGAAAACTCGGTCACAATCAGAGCAAGCGGTGCAAGGCCTGATTTTTTGTTGTGCCGCCATGAATTGACGGGCGGTGGCGTGTGGTGGGGTGATGGGGCCAAATGTAATAGAGAGACCGCCATTACCGAGACTAATAAGGGTGTTGACGATTGGACCAGCACCGGAACCAATGCGTATTACTGGAGATCCGTCTATTTCCGGGGTGCCAATTTTGCCGGGTATACAAGTGCCACCGCCGCAGTTGAGGTGGTGGGTGCTGGTGAGGCCATTACTGGCACTTGGAAAGCAAACATCATCGAGTCGGTCGGTCATCAGGAAATAATCACCACAGAAAACTCGCTCAGTTTTACCGAGGGGGATGCGGCGCAGAGTGTGGGGGCTTGGCTGGGGGGTGGCCACCCGACTTCAAGTGCGAATGTCACGGTAAAGGCCAGCATTGAGCCCGCCAGCTACGCTTCCCGCTTCACCATCACCCCCGCGCCCGCAGTAGGCCATACGTATCCGGCCAACGATACATTAGATGATGACGGCAATATTGTTACTCGGGGACGACTTGGTGCTAGGGACTTCACCATCCAGCCGGTCAACAACAGCGTTAACGACGGCAATATAGTCAGCGGAGACAATGTCAAGCTTCGCCTGACTGCCACCGGCGCCACCAACTACAACAACGTAACCAAAGACATCGCCCTGACCCTAACCGACGACGACTTCGGAAATTCATTAGCCGTCGCCGCACCGACGACCACGACGATAAGCGAGCCGGCATCGGGCAGCGTTTCCACCTCTCAATTCTCCGTCTCGCTGAACAACCGACCCGCCAGCGCCGTCACCGTCAACCTGCTCTCGAGCAACCCCGACGTCACCTTCTCATCGGACTCAGCCGGCAGCACCGCCATCACCAGCCTCAGCTTCAGCACATCCAACTACGGCACCGACCAGAACTTCTGGATGGTGGTCAACCGCGACGCCGACGCCGTCAACGACACGGTGGTGGTCTCGCTGGTCGCCGGCGATCTCAGCTACGCCAGCGGCGAGTACACCATTACCGATACCTCCACGCCGGCCGCCACCCTTCTCGAATCGTTTGCAACATCAGAAGTAGACGGCTGCACGGCGCCGGCCGAGGGCGTCGAGGGCTGCGTCGGCTACAAGCTCAGAGCCCAGCCGCCGCAGTCGGTCACCACCAACATGAACCCCAACCCGCCGAGCGAGAGCATCTCGGGCAACACCTTCAACGCGATCAATGTCAGGCCGACCTCGCTGACCTTCACCCCCGAAAACTGGGACACCATCCAGAAGGTCTACCTCACCCCGGCGATCACACCGGGTGACGATGGCAGCAGAACCTTGAATGTTAGATTCCGCGATATCCGTAAAAACGGCACAGAAATAAGTAGCGGCGGTGAAGAGGTAGCTGTCCGCTTCACCGACACCGTCACCGGCGACCTGGTCATAGAAACCGCCACCGCCGCCGCCACCGAGGGCGGCAGCGCCACCTACTCGGTCAAGCTCTCGATCAAGCCGACCGCCAGCGTCACGGTCAGCGCCGTCGGCAGCAGCGACCCGACCTCGGCGCCGGCGCCCGGCTCCAGCGCCAACCTGACCTTCACCACCAGCAACTGGAACACCGCCCAGGACTTCACCGTCAGCGCCATTGAGGACACCGATCTCAACGACGAGACCGTCACGCTCATCCTCAACGCCAACGGCGGCGGCTACAGCAACGTCAGGAAGAACGTCACCCTCAGCGTCACCGACAACGACAACCCCCGCCTGGCGCTGTCGGCCACCGAAGCCGCCGTCACCGAGGGCGGCGACGAGGCCAGGATCGAAGTCAAGCTGAGCAACCAGCCCGCCGAGACGGTATTCGTCACGGTGACCAGCCCCGACACCGGCGCCGTGACGGTCGACACCGCCCTGGGCACCTCGGGGAACCAGTCGCTGATGAGCTTCACCGCCGACAACTGGAACACCGCCCAGACCCTCGGCCTGTTCCCGGCTGACGACGCCGACGGCCTCGACGAGAGCGTCACCGTCAGCCTGGCGGTCGCCGGCGACGAGTTTGACGACAGCGACACCAGCATCACCGTTGCGGTCGAGGACGACGACGAATTCAACCTGACGCTGTCGGCGGCCTCGCTGACCGTCAACGAGGGCGCCTCCGGCAACTTCACGGTGGCGCTCAGCGCCGCCCCGACCAGCGCCGTCACCGTCAACGTCAGCGCCACCGGCGCCGGCGCCGGCCTGCTGACCATCGACGCCGACAGCGCCACCACCGGCAACCAGGCCTCCGTGGAATTCACCACCACCAACTGGAGCACCGCCCGCACCATCTCGCTGACCGCCGGCGAGGACGACACCAACGTCGACGACGAAACCCCCACCGTCACCCTGACCGCCTCGGGCGCCGAATTCCAGGGCGCCAGCGCCGGCGTGGTCGTCACCATTGACGACGACGACGTGCTGGGGGACAGCGACATCACCTACAGACCGGCGAAGGACGCCACCATCAACATCAGGGAGGGCGCCACCACCACCTTCAACGTCAGGCTGCTCAAGGCGCCGGCCAGCGGCACCACCTTCCCGCTGAGCTTCCCGGCGCTGGCGGCCGCCGCCGGGCTGACGATCGACACCGACCCCGCCACCGCCGGCAATCAGACCGACATCACCTTTGACAGCAGCAACTGGTCGCAGGGGATTGACGTCAGGCTCACCGCCGCCCAGGACTCCGTCACCCCGCAGGCCGCCGCCAGGACTGGCGTCAAGCTCCAGAGCAAGCGGGGCAGCGAGGCTGCTGTCGACATCTACACCGTCAACGTCACCGACGACGACAACATCAAGGCGCTGGTCGGCCTGCCCGGTCCGCAGGTCGATCTGGTCGAAGGGCAGAGCCTGATCGTCAGCGGTATCAGGCTGGCCAGCGCCCCAAGCGATGGTGACGATGACACCAATGACGACGTCGCCGTGACCTTCAGCTCCGGCGCCACCAGCAGCGTCATGATCGACACCGACCCGACCACCAGCGCCGTGGAAACCACTGCACTGACCTTCACCGCCGACAACTGGAACACCCCGCAGAGCATTCGCATCAACGCCGTCGCCAGCGGCACCATCACTGCCGACGTCAACGCCCTGATCAGCGTCAGCGTCAGCAGCACCGACACCGGCTACAGCGCCATCACGGGCAGCTTCCGCGTGCTCAACCGCAATGCCGGCATTGCCCTGGAGTTGTCAAAAGACAGCCTGAGCATCACCGAGGGCGCCACCGGCAGCTTCACCGTCAAGCTCAGGGAGGCGCCTGCGGCCGATGCCACCGTGCAGCTGGCCAAGATCGGCCAGGGCATCTCATCGATCAGCCCGAGCAGCCTGACCTTCACCACCAGCAACTACAGCACCGCCCAGACCGTCTACGTCGTCGCCGCCACCGACGCCGACGGCGATGACGAAACCGCCTCGATCTCGCTGACCGCCTCCAGCGGCGCCGTCACGTCCCCGGCGCTCAGCCTGCCCGTCAGCGTTGACGACACCTACAGCCACAGCATCCGCCCCTACGTCACCTACAGCAGGGACACGCTGCGCGAGAACTCGGGCGACGAACTGGAGGTGCGTGTCTATCCTGCCTTGAGCGGCAACCCGACATCTTTCGACATCACCGATGTCAGGGGCAGCGTGCGCTGGGAGCTCTCGAACCCCGACGACTCCGCCGCAGGCAACCACAATGGCACGGCCGCCGCAACCGGCCTGTCCCCCCTGGGCACCGGCTGGCCAGATCACTATCTGATTGAGTTCACCGCCGAGAACGACTCCGACACCAACAACACCGACGATGCCGGGGCCAAGTTCACCATTGTTTCGGGGTCGGGTGCGTCGGCAGTCAGGCAGAATTTCGACCTGAGATTCAAGGTTAATGACGACGATGACAACACAGTAGAGTTGCTCTTCTCCTCTGATCGAATTGAGGTTGTCGAGGGGACGACGGCAACGCTGGACATGACCTTGGGATCGGCACCTCCTAGCCCCGGACATAACCCACTGGATGCAACACTGTCTTCCGGCGATGACGACTTGGTCACAGCTGTTTGGACCAGAACTGGCAGTGCAAGGGGCCCAAGCTTAATTACCGGCAGTGCAGGTACCAACTCTTGGGTCTCCTCGCATGGCATCAGGATCACTGCGCTGGCCGGCACTGACTCGTCGCTACCCAAAGAGGTTGCCGTGACTGTGGAAACTACGTCTCCAATTGGCGGGCGCTACCACAACCACACCGAAACCTTCACCGTCGTCGTCACCGAAGCCCCCTCCGGCCGCGGGCTGACAGCAGTCGCCGATGTCTCGGCGGTTGAGGGTGGGGCGCCGGTCTCCCGCACGCTCAAGCTGCTGGCAGCGCCCAGCGATGACGTCACGGTCAACCTGGTTGCGGAAAGCCCCGCCTCCGACATCACCTTCAGCTCGGACGCCGCCGGATCGACCGCCATCACCTCGCTGACCTTCACCTCGACCGACTGGAACACCGCCCAGACCTTCTACATCGCCGCCGGGACGGACGCCGACAGCGCCGACGACAGCGATCGCATCTCGCTGATCGCCACCGGCGCCGGCAGCGGCTACTCGGGCGTCACCGGCAGCTTCACGGTCAGCACCGATGACACCACCGGCGACACCGCAGGGCTCATCATCAGCGGTGCACCCAGCGTCACCGAGGGCGCCAGCGCCACCTTCACCGTCAAGCTGGCGGCTCTGCCGACGGCCGATGTCACGGTGACAGCCGAGGCCGTCGCCAACACCGGAGTCGGCACGGTCAGCCCGGCCAGCCTGACCTTCACCACGGCCAATTGGAACACGCCGCAGACCGTCACCGCCCCGACCACCGACGACACCGGCACCGTCGACAAGACCGGCCAGGTCGAGCTGGAGCCGAGCGGCGGCGGCTATACCAGCAGCCAGGACCGCACCGTCGACATCGCCATCACCAACAACGACACCCCGGCGCTGACGCTGTCGGCCACCAGCCTGGACATTGACGAGGGCGAGGGCGCCACCTTTACTGTCGAGCTGGCCAGCGCCCCGGAGCGCAATGTCACGGTTGCCGTCACGCAGACCGGCCTGACCTCGGTCGCCCCGGCCAGCCTGACCTTCACCCCGGCCAACTGGGACACCACCCAGACCGTCCACATCGTCACCAGCCACGACACCGACTCCGACGATGAGACCGGCAGCGTCAGCCTGGTGCCCACCGGCGACGGCGGGGCGCTGACGGCCAGCACCGTCAGCGTGGCGATCGATGATGATGAGGAGACGGATCTGGATTTATTTGTTCGGTTTGTTTCAAACCATGGCGGCATAGGAGGCCTGAGAGAGTCCAGCGGCACTAACGTTGCTGGTGTTGTGAGAACCTCCATGTCGGCTCAACCGAGTGCTTCGGTCAGCATGACAGTTTCCAGCAGTGATCCCGATAGATTGGATGTTGCCTCAGACAATTCCAGCACTGATAATTTCGGTGCAACTGCGACTGTAACTCTAGCTGCAAGCAGTTGGAATGATTTCGGCGTAGGTTCTCTTGTTTATCTGAGAACCTTGGAAGACGATGATACGGAGGACAACGAGGTCACACTCTCAGTCACGGCCAATGGCGGTGGCTTCAACAGTCTCAGCAAGACCTACACGCTGACCCTCGCCGACAATGACGCAAACCGGATAGTGGCCATTCCAAGAAACGGAACCGGTCAAATCGATGAAGTTGAAGGCGTGAGCCCCCTTGCATATCGAGTGGAGTTGAGCCGGGCGCCGACTGCGAATGTGACGTTAACGTTTACATCCAGCGACACCGGAGCGGCGACTGTTGACACTGATGATGATACTGCCGGCAACCAGAACACCCTGACATTCACCACCAGCAACTGGAATAGGGCTCAGGAATTCTTCGTCTCCTCGGTTTACGACAGCGACGGCGACAACGAGTCCGGCACCATCAACATAACTGCTGCGGGCGGCGGCTACGACTCCGTCACCGCCAGCCCTGCCTTCACAGTGACCGACGTTAAGCCGGGCGTCATCGTGAATCGCTCGTTGCCCATCGTGATCAGGGAGGACGGCGGGGCGGTGACTTTTGAGATAAAGCTGACTCGGCAGCCGAGAAGGAATGGCTCTCCTGAAGATGGTCGCACCTGGAGGTTCTCGCCGGCTAGTGGAGTGAATGACATCTTTAGAGTCACCAGCCCTGCGCATCCGCATACGCTGCCCTTTGATGCTACCGGCCCGGCCGATGACCTCTGGAGTACATACCGGAACGTCACCATTGAGCCGGTCAATGACACCAAATTCACCGGCGCCGTCAGAACATCTTGGCTAATAGTGCAACCAAACCTCAGTATTAGTGGTTTCAATTACGATGTAGCAGAATCAAGAATTCTCCCAAGAATCCCCATCCACATCATCGACGACGAGACCGATCCCAACCCCAACAAGCTGACCGCCCTGACCAACGTCAGCGGCACCGAGGGCGGGACGCCGGTCGCCAGCACCGTCGCCCTGAGCACCAAACCCGCCTCGGGCGAGACCGTCACAGTCCAGCTGACCTCGAGCAACCCCGATGTCAGCTTCGCCTCGGACGCCGCCGGCGCCAGCGCCATCACCTCGCTGAGCTTCACCGACGCCAACTGGGACACCGCCCAGACCTTCTACAACGTCCTCGGCACCGACGACGACTTCTCCGACGACACGGCGACGGTCACGCTAATCGCCACGGGCAGCGACAGCTTCGGCGCCGGCTCCCGCAGCTACACCGTCACGGTCACCGACCCCGACACGCCCGGGGCGCTCATCATCACCGGTACGGAGCTGGAGGTCGGGGTCGCCCGCAACCTGACCGCCGTGCTGAGCAAACAGCCCTCGGGCAATGTCACGGTGACGCCCAAGGCGCTGATCAAGGGCTCTGATGACTGGACTGTCGCAGATGGCGACATCACCTTCAGCCCGGCGACCCTGACCTTCACCCCGTCGAACTGGAACGTCGCCCAGACCACCTCGCTGACGGCGCCCGCGGCAGCTGCACTGACATCAGAGAGGAACCCGCAGGTCACGACCAGCTGGGATGCCAGCGGCGGCGGCTACACGATAACCGGCGGCACCTTCGCAACCACCCTCATCAACGCCGTCTCCGGCGCCTCGATCACCGCCGCCGAATCGATGAAGTCAGCACGGGAGGGCAGCAGCGCCACCTACAGCATCAGGCTGAGCCACAAGCCGCGCACCACCGTCACCGTCACCGCCACCTTGAGCGACACCACCAGCGCCGGCATAGCCGACACCGACACCGCCACCGCCGGCGTCCA
Source organism: Gammaproteobacteria bacterium AqS3 (assembly GCA_001750645.1). Taxonomy (GTDB): domain Bacteria; phylum Pseudomonadota; class Gammaproteobacteria; order MEIF01; family AqS3; genus AqS3. The sequence continues at coordinate 18,023 of MEIF01000017.1, read as the reverse complement.
GAACACCCTGAGCTTCACCGCCAGCAACTGGAACCAGCCGCAAAACCTCACCGTCAACGCCATTGAGGACGTCGACACCCAGGACAGCAACGTCGCCATCAGCCTCGCAGCCTCCGGCGGCGGCTACTTCGATATCGTCAGCAACCTGACCCTGGCCATCGCCGACAACGACGTCCCGGCCATACAGCTCTCGGCCACCCGGCTGAGCATCACCGAGGGCGGCGCTGCCGCCGGCGCCAGCGTGCAGCTGGGCGCCCCGCCGACCACGGCGGTTGAGATCGCCATCACCAGCTCCGACACCGGCGCCGTCTCGGTCGACGCCGACGCCTCCGTCAGCGGCGTCCAGAGCACCATGACCTTCACCACCGACAACTGGAGCACCCCGCAGAGCTTCGCCGTCACCCCTGTCGATGACGACGACACGGGCAATGAGAACGTCATCATCCGCCTCAGCACCGACGCCGCCGGCTACGAGGGCGTCACCGCCAGCGTCGCCGTCACGGTCACCGACGACGAAACCGACGGCCTGGCGGTCTCGCCGGGCACCCTGACCGTCACCGAGGAAACCAACACCACCTTCAGCGTCAGGCTCAACACCAGACCCAGCGGCTCCTCCAACATAACGGTGACAGCGACCGCATCCGGCACCGACAGCGGCGATATCACGATCGACCCGAGCGCCGGCCGGATATTCAACTCCGTCAACTGGCAAGTCCCGCAGAGGTTCATGGTCGCCGCCGCCGCCGACGCCGACAAGGACAACGACAGCGCCGTCATCACCGTCACCGTCAGCGGCACCGATCCGTACGACGCCATCTACGAAGGAGTCAAGGACGCCACGCTCAACGTCACCGTCATCGACGACGAAGCCAGCATGCTGGTGCTCTCGGTGAACGACGACGAAGAAATCACCCTCAACGAGGGCAGCAGCTCCACCTTCAACGTCAAGCTCGACAAGGCCCCGCCGTCCGCAGGGCTGACCGTCATGCTGATGCAGCCGGCCAACACCGACGTCACCGTCGACGCCAACCCCAGCGCACCGGGCAACCAGGCGCGCCTGAACTTCACCACCGCCAACTGGATGACCGGCTTTGACGTCACGGTGCGGGCCGAGCGGGACGCCACCCTCGACGACGAGACCGCCGGCATCAGCGTGTCGATCGCCGACGGCGACAGAAAAACCGTCAGGGTCTCGGTGAACGACCTCGACGAGGCCCAGCTGGTCGGCCTGCCGGCCGCCATCACCCTCGCCGAGGGCACCAGCAGGACCTTCACCGGCGTCGCCCTGGCCGCCCAGCCCCAGGCCAATGTCACGGTGCGCTTCGGCGTCCCCGCCGGCGCCGACATCAGCATCGACCGCGCCCGCCTGAACTTCACGCCGGCCAACTGGGCCGGCGGGCAGAGCCTCACCATCACCGCCCCCCAGGACGAGGACGCCGAGGGCAGCACCTACGACATCACCTTCGCCGGCTCCGGCGGGCGCTACGGGGGGCTCAGCGGGCGCATTCAGGTCACCGTCACCGAGGACGAAATGCTCGGCCTGAACATCACGGCGCCCGGCGCCGGCGCCACCAGCCTGGCCGAACCCGCCGACGAGAGTTCCAGATCGCTCCTGAACCAAATAAACAGAACAGGCGTCGCCCTGACCGCAAGACCCAGCGCCGATGTCACCGTCACGATGAGCTCCTCGCACCCGGCCTCGCTGCAGATCTGCGACCCCGGCGCCCTGGTGCTCGGCTGCCCCAGCCCGGCCGATGCGCAGCTGACCTTCACGCCCGCCAACTGGGCCACCCCGCAGCGCTACCGCGTGCTGGCGCTGGCGGACGGCAACATCGCCAATGAGGCCGGCACCCTGACCTTCACCGCCTCGGGCGGCGGCTACAACGGCGTCAGCGGCAGCATCTCGGTGACCACCGCCGACAGCGACAGCGCCGGGATGACGCTGTCGACCGACGAGCTCGCGCTGGTCGAGGACACCAGCACCGGCAGCTTTACCGTCGTGCTGGATGCCGAGCCCTCGGGGAATGTCACCGTCACCGCGGCCGGGGCGGCCTCCAACAGCAAGCTGGCGACCATCAGCCCCTCAGCGCTGACCTTCACCGCGGCCAACTGGGACACCGCCCAGACCGTCTACGTCACCGCGGCTTCGGATTCCGACGGTGATGATGAGACCGAGACCATCACCCTGACCCCCGCGGGCGGGGGGTATGGCTCCGTCACCCCTGCGACTGTTAGCGTGACGATTACGGATGATGATGAGGGGACTTACACCCCGCCGGCGCCAACAACTAACTTCTTTGAACTAGGAGTAGGTAGTAATTTTGTGGAAGGTTCTCAAGGATTTGTCTCGGTTAGATTACTTGTTGAGCCAACTGAAGATATAGTTTTTCGAGTGGAAGTCACTCCCGCTTCTGCAGTTCCAATAAATTTGGAAACATTAAATGTAGATTATCCAGTGAGTCGGTGGGCGGAAGGACGGTTCTTGACTGGAGCGGCTTTTTTCATGGTTGAAGACAGCGATAACATGGATAGTGAAATAACTGTTCAAGTGAGCGCAACTGGAGGAAATTACGACGGAATCACCAAATCAATTGTGATCGGTGTCACTGACAACGATGGCAGCAACAAGATCGTGGTTGATCCGAGTAATGTTTACGGTGAAATGACTGAAGGCGGCAGTTCGCTTAATTATGGTGTGCGTTTGAACCGGGCGCCAACCGGCAATGTCACCGTCACGGCGACCTCCAGCGACGCCGGGGCGGTGACAATCGATGACACCGACAGCGGCACCGGCGGCACCCAGAACACCCTGACCTTTACCACCAGCAACTGGAGCACCCAGCAGACCTTCTCAGTCTCGCCGGTCAACGACGCCGACAGCAATGACGAAAGCGGCACCATCAACCTCAGCGCCTCGGGCGGCGGCTATGACAGCGTCACTTCCAGTGCGCCCTTCACCGTCAGGGACGATGAAGTGTCAGGCATCCACCCCGACTTCACCGTCACCCAGGTCGGCACATTCCGCGAGATCGCCCAATCCGGCGGCAGCAACCAGACCATTGGCCAGTTCCAGGTCGCCCTCAACCGCTACCCGACCGGTGACGTGACCTTTGGTGTCACCAGCGGTGACACTGATCGGGCTGACAGCCCAGATGATCTGACCGTCACTCCGGGTGACTGGAACACCCCAGCTTCCAACACCATCACCGTCACCGGCGCCCCCGATGCCGATATGGACAACGACCGCGTGACCTTTACCTTTACCGCCTCGAGCGGCGGCTACAGCAGCCTCAGCAAGACCGCCACCGTCACGGTGTTTGACAAGGACCACTCCGACGGCCACAGGATCCTGGTCGCCCCGATCGACTCCGCCCGCCAGATCACCGAGGGCGGCGCTGCGGCCCAGTACAGCGTCCGCCTCAACGAGGCGCCGACTGATGACGTCACCGTCACGGTGGCCTCCTCCGACACCACGGCAGTGGCCGTCGACACCAACTCGACCACCTCCGGCAACCAGAGCACGCTGACCTTCACCTCCAGCAACTGGAGCACCGCCCAGAACTTCTCGGCGCTGCCGGTCAACGACGAGGACTCCGACAATGAGAGCGTCCGCCTGGTGCTGTCGGCGGCCTCCGATGACACCGGCTACAGCGGCGTCAGCGCCACCGAGACCGTCACCGTCATTGACAACAATGAGCGGCCGACCCCGCCGGCGATGCGGGATTTCTCGCTGTTCTACACCACCTTTCTTGAGAACAGCGGCACTCCCAATGTTGGAAGGATGTACATCACCCTGAGCGAGGCGCCGACCGGCAATGTGACGATCAGCGCCACCTCCAGCGACACCGACAGGGTGAAGAATCCCAGCAACACAACCCTAACGACCAGCAATTGGAACACTAACGGCGAACATCGCTACCTCAATTTCAAAGGCGAAGAGGACACCGACACGGTCCACAACGATGTCACGATCACCGTAACCGCCAACGGCGGCGGCTACACCAACCTGGCGAGGAGTGCGACGGTCAGGGTGGCCGACAACGACGGGGCGAAACGGATCAACACATCCCTGCCCGAAGAGCTTACCGAGGGCGGCAGTTCGGGAACAATCTCAGTGTCGCTGACCCAAGTTCCGAGTGGCGGCGCCAGCGTCACGGTCACGGTGGCATCCAGCGACACGGGGGCGGTGACGGTTGATACCAGCGGCTCCACCGGCCTGCAAAACACCATGACCTTCAACAGCGGCAACTGGAATGCCTCCCAAGACGTCACCATCGCCCCGGTGGACGACGCCGACCTCGTTGACGAATCCGTCACGATTACGTTCACAGCATCCAGCACGGACAGCGGCTACAACACCGGCTCCGCCGACACCGGCGCCACCCGCACCGTCATCGTCCGAGATGACGAAACCCCCACGACCGACTTCACCATTGGCGGGGCTTTGTCGGGGCTGGAGGGCGCCACCGCCGGCATCGGCTCCCTCGAGATCGACCTCGCCGAGGCGCCCACCGGTGATGTGACCCTGACCTTCACCAGCGCCGACCCCAGCCTGCTGGTATTTGACTCCCTCTCCAGCACCGACAGCAGCAAGACAATCACCGGGGTCAACTCCACCAACTGGCAGACCGATGCGAAAACCCACGTGACGCTCTACGCCAAAGAGGACTCCGACTCCGCCGACAACTTCGTCAACGTCACCGTCACCGCCATCGGCGCCAACTACAACTCCACCAAGACCGCAGCCATCACGATCTACGACGACGAGGCCAAGAGCTTCGTCCTGGATACCAACAACGTCACCAGGCTCACCGAGGGCGCCGCCGCAACCGGCTACGGCGTCAGGCTCAGCGAGGCGCCGACTTCCAGCGTCACCGTCACCATCACCTCCGAGGACGAGGGCGCCCTCACCGTCGACACCGACACCGCCGCCGCCGGCAACCAGGGCACGCTGACCTTCACCGCCACCAACTACGCCACCGAGCAGATGTTCTACCTGACAGGGGTGCAGGACTCCGACTCCGACAGTGAGAGCGTCCGCATCACCCTGACCGGCTCGGGCGACTACGCCGCGGTCAGCAACTCGCTGGCGCTGAGCGTCGATGACGACGACGGCCCGCTCGCCGGGCGTGCCCTGGTGCTGTCCCAGACCTCGGCGCTGACCATCAACGAGGGCGCTGTCTCCCCGGCCATCACCCTCAAGCTCGGCGCCCAGCCCAGGGAGGATGTCACGGTGGCGCCGGCCTCGAACCACTCCGCCGTCACGCTGACCTCGGACGCCGCCGGCATGACGGCGCTGCCCGGCTCGCTGACCTTCACCGCCGACAACTGGAACACCAGCCAGACCTTCCACGTCGCCGCGGCCGAGGACGTCGACTTTGTCGACATCTCGACTTCGGTCTCGCTGGTGGCCTCGGGCGGCGGCTATGGCGGGCTCAGCAGCAGCTTCGCCGTGACGGTCGACGACGACGAGGCCGCACCGACCACGGCCGCCGAGTTGATCGAGTTTGATCGCGACATCTCCGCCGGGCTCAGCGTCGATGAGGGTTCAAGCACCAAGCTGGGCTTCCGCCTCAGATATCCGCCGGTCGGGGGCAATGTGGTGGTGAGTCGGCAGCTGGTTGGCACGGGCGGCACGGCGCCCACCCTGACGCCGTCGGGAGCGAACTTCACATTTACCCCGAGCAACTGGGACACCTACCAGGAGATCACCATTGCAGCCCCGACCGACTCCGATACCACCGATTCAACCAGAAGGCTGACATTTCAGCCGGCAGCCACGGGTGGATATCCCGCACTTTCAGGCTCCGGTGCCCAAGTGAGTGTCACCGTCACCCTCAGCGACAACGACACCGCCGCCGGCCCCGGCTTTGAAGTCGTCGAAGGTCCGACCCTGCTCACGCTCAACGAGGGCGCCTCCGAGGACTACACGATCAAGCTGGTGACAGCGCCGACCGGCAATGTCACGGTCACCGCCATCAACGGCGACAGCACCGCCCTGACGGTCGACACCGACACCAGCGCCACCGGCAACCAGGACACCCTGACCTTTACCTCGTCCAACTACAGCACCGCCCAGACCATCCGCATCACCGCCCCCGAGGACGCCGACTCCGACGATGAGCGCATCACCGTCAGCCTGGTGGCCTCGGGCGGCGGCTACACCAACATCAGCCAGTCGCTGGTGGTCGAGGTTGTCGACAACGAGAACAAGAGGCTGCGGGTGTCCGAGGACACCCTCGAGTTCGACGAGGGCGATGCCGCCGGCAGCTTCACCGTGCGGCTGACCTCCGAACCCACCGACCAGGTCACCGTCACCCTCGACAACGACAACTCCGAGGGGGTCGATGTCGACACCAACACCGCCATCACCGGCGCCCAGGACACCCTGACCTTCACCACCGACAACTGGGATGCCCCGCAGACCGTCTCGGTGCGCGCCATCCAGGACGGCGACCCGGTCGACGAAACCGCCACGGTGTCGATCACAGCCTCGGGCGGCGGCTATGGCTCGGCCACCGCCACCGTGACGATTGCGGTCGACGACGACGAGGAGATCAACCTCGTGCTGTCCTCATACATCCTGAGTGACCTGACCGAGAACGAGGCCGGCGCCGCCAACCCGGTCACCCGCCCGCTGACCGTCAGGCTCAGCTCCGAGCCCGATGCGGACGTCACGGTCAATCTGCGCGTCACTGCGGGCGACACCACCAGAGAAAGACTCACCTTCAGCCAGTCGGCCCTGGTCTTCACCCGGCTCAACTGGAATACCCCCCAGACCGTGCAGTTCCGGGGCAATGAGGACGATGACGCCAACGACGAGAGCCTCACCGTCACCCTGAGCGCCCTGGGCAGCTACTACGAGGGCACCTCGGCAACGGTCGCCGTGACCATCGAGGACAAGGACATCCCCGGGCCGGTTATTGAGGAGGATGCGATCGACATTAGGGAGGGCCGCAGCGGAACCCTCAGCGTCAAGCTGAATCGCGACCCGGGCATGACCGACGTGGACGTCACGATCACGGTCGAGGCCGGCTACCCTGCGGTGACGGTCGACACCGACCCGACCGCGGGCGGCGACCAGAACAAACTGACCTTTACCTCGGCCAATTGGAGCACCGCCCAGACCGTCACCGTCAGCGCCGGCCAGGACGCCGACCTCGATGACGAGCGCCTCACCATCACCGCAACTGCCGACAACGCCGCCTTCGACACCGCCATCGTCAACATCGAGGACGACGACCTCGCCCAGCTGGCCGGCCTGCCGTCCAGAACCCCGAGCGTCGAGGAGGGCGACACCGCAGGGGAGGTGCTCGACAAGATCAAACTCTCCAACCAGCCCGACCTGGACGTCACGCTGACGCTGGCCTCGGGCAATACCGATCTGAAGATCGACACCGACTCGGCCACGACGGGAGACCGGGACGAACTGACCTTTACCAACGCCACGGCCAGCGCCTCGGCCATCACGGCGGGAACCTGCACGACTGAGTGGAACTGCCCCCGCTCCGTGACCTTCACCGCCGCCCAGGACGACACCGTTGATGACGAGCTGGTCACCGTCACCGTCACCGCCACGACCTCCGACCCCAACTACTCCGGGCTGATGGGCGGCTTCCTGATCCTCATCAAGGACGACGACGAATACGGGCTGACCGTGGTCGAGCCCGCCAAAGCCGACAGGGATGCCCTCGACGAGGGCGGCTCGGCCGTCACCGGCACCGTCGTGCTTGACGCCGAGCCGAGCGGCGAGGTGCGCATCATGCTCTCCAGCAGCATTCCCGGCAGCGTCGAGATCTGCAGGGATGGCACCAGCTCGACAACCCCCGCGACTCCCTGCGACGACGAGCTGACCTTCACGACTTCGAACTGGGACACCGTCCAGACCTTCGCCATCAAGGCGCTGGAGGATGATGCCAACTTCGTCGACGAGACCGGCATGGTCACCCTCACCGCCTCGGGCGGCGGCTATGGCGGCCAGGAGGAGAGCTTCAGCGTCGGCACCGACGACAACGACGATGAGTCCTCGGCCTCTCTGGTCATCTCGGGCGACGGCAATGACCGGGTCGCCGCCGGCGGGGTCGGAGACTTCACCGTCAGGCTGGGCACCCGGCCCGCCAGCAGGGTCACGGTCAGCATCGACAAGCCCACCGACCACGTCGATGAGATCGCCCCCGGCGAGCTGGTGTTCACCCCCGACAACTGGATGGAGGACCAGACGGCCTACGTCATGCCCAGCGATGACGCCGCCGGCGAGGACGATGTCGATCTTGACCTGACCGCTGCGGGCGGCGGCTATGACAGCGTCACCGACACCTATAGATTCGACATCACCGCCGCCAACACCGGCGTCGTCGTCGGTGGCGGGTTCAGCGCCCTCTTGGGTGTCTCCGGCACCGAGGGCAGCGTCGCCGCAACGCGCCAGCAGGTGCGGCTGCTCAGGCAGCCCAGCGGCAATGTCACGGTGACCCTGACCTCGGACAACCCCAGCGTCAGCTTCGAATCCGAGAGCGGGACGGCGCTCACCCGGCTGACCTACACCCCGCAGAACTGGGACTCCAACCAGGAGATCCGCACGGTGATCGGCAATGACGACGTCCTCGGCGGCTATACGACCACCGCCTCGCTGGTCGCCTCGGGCGGGGGCTATGACGGGGTCAGAAGCAGCTACGCCGTCACGGTCACCGACAACGACACGGCTGCGCTGGTGATTACCGGTTCGCTCGTCGAGGCCAGCGAGGATCCGGCGCTGGGGATCAGCCTGTCGGCACAGCCCTCCGATGATGTCACCGTGACGCCGAGCTCAACCCCCGCCGACATCGATAGCGTCTCGCCGACGACGTTGACCTTCACCGTCGCCAACTGGGATATCCCGCAGCAGCTCAAGGTCAAGACCGTCGCCGACCTGAACGCCATCAACGGCACCGTCAACCTGCCGGTCAGCGCCACGGGCGGGGGCTACAGCCTGAGCGACGCGCCCCACTCAATCCAGGTCATTGACCGGATCTCCGCCGCCATCGACGTCACCCCGGCCGAGCACACCGTCGGCGAGGCCGGCACCGGGGTCACCTACCAGGTCGAACTGACCCGGGCGCCGTCCGCAAATGTCACCGTCGCCCTCAGAACCTCCGACACCGGCGCCATCTCGCTCGTCGGCGACGGTGGCGCCACCGAGCTGACCTTCACCACCTCCAACTGGAATACCGCCCAGACCATCACCGCCACCCCGCTCGACGACACCGATGCCCGAGACGAGGTCGTGACCATCACCCTGACCGCCGCGGGCGGCGGCTACGTCAATGTCACCGAGGTCGTCACCCTGACCGTGGTCGACGATGACGCCGCCGTGATCTATGTCTCCGACGATGCCCTCTCGGTCGACGAGGAGGGGCAGCCGGGCTTCTTCAGGGTGCAGCTCAGCCAGCAGCCCAGCGACAGCGTCACCGTCAGGCTGACCAGCGACAACACCGACCTGGTCGAGGTCGACGGCGCCCCGGCCATCGGCGGCCGCCAGGAAGAGCTGACCTTCACCCCCGACAACTGGAGCACCGCACAGAGCGTCTCGGTCAGGGGGCTGGAGGACAGCAACGGCCGGGATGAGGTCGTCAGCGTCTCCCTCAACGCTGCGGGCGGCGGCTACGACGGCAAGAGTGACACCGTCACCGTCACCGTCGTCGACAACGACCCCTACGACCTGATCCTGTCGCAGTCCTCGCTCGACCTCGACGAGGGCGACAGCGCCGACATCACCGTGCGCCTCAGCCGGCTGCCCGACGGCAATGTCACGGTGCGCACGTTCCAGCCCACCAACGCCGACGTCACCGCACCGACGGCGGATATGACCTTCACCACCTCGAACTGGAATACCGCCCAGACTGTCACGATTAACGTCGCCCACGACGACGATGTCGTCGATGACACCGCAGTGCTCAGATTCACAGCCTCCGGCGGCAACTTCACCGACGCCAGCGCCAGCGTCTCAATCAGCATCGACGACGACGATGACGCCGACCTCGTGCTGCCGTCCTCGGCGGTCGTGGTGGTCGAGGGCAGCACGGTCGATGTGCCCATCCAGCTCTCCACCCAGCCCGGCGAGGACGTCACCCTGACGCTGACGCAGCCGACCAACACCGATGTCACCCTCGACACCGACACGGCCTCGGCCGGCAACCAGAACACGCTGACCTTCACCGCCGCCAACTGGAATGTCCCCCAGCAGGTTGCCGTCAGCGCCGCCCACGACAATGACGACGCCAGCGACGAGGGCGCCGTGATCGCCGTCAGCGCCGCGGGCGGGGGCTACGACAGTGTCTCCGGGCATATCTCCATCCTGGTCAAGGACGACGAGGCGCCGGCGCTGACGCTGACCGCACCCAGCCCGCTCCCCGGAGAGGCCGACGCCGGCTCCACCCCCACGCAGAGAACCCTGCCGGTGCAGCTCTCGGCGAAGCCGTCCCAGGACGTGATCGTGACGGCCCTCAGCAGCGACACTTCGTCGGTCACCGTGGTCTCCACCACCGCCTCCCTGACCTTCACCCCGGCGAACTGGAACACCGCCCAGGATGTCAAGCTGCAGGCCGTCCAGGATGACGACGCCGATGACGAGAGCGTCACCATTACGCTGACCGCCAGAGGCGGCGAGTACACCGGAATCTCGAACTCCGAGACCTTCGAGGTGGTGGACGACGACATCCCGACGCTGGTCATCGACACCGACCTCAACACGGCCGGCAATCAGACCACCAAGATAGACCTCAATGAGGGCATGCCCAACTCGGTCTCCAGCACCCTCAGCGTCCAGCTCAGCATCCAGCCCACCGGAGACGTCACCGTGACGGCGGGGATACAAAATAATGACGATGCCGTGTCGATCACCGCCGGGACAAGCCTGACCTTCACGCCGCAGAACTGGAACTCCCCGCAGACCGTGTCGGTCACGGCAGTCGACGACGACGACGCCAATGAGGAGTCGGTGACGCTGGAGCTGACCGTGGCCGGAGCCGAATACAGCGACACCACCAACCACGGCAATGCGGTGCTGATGCACACCGTGACGGTGGATGTCACTGACGATGAGGAGGAGCGGCTGGTGCTGGACGGCAGCTCGACGAACCGCGAGTTCGACGTCGACGAGGAGGTCGACCTGGTGATCCCCGTCCGGCTCGAGGCCAAGCCCGACGGCAATGTGACCGTGACTGTCGGGCAGCCGACCAACTCCGCCGACAGCACCCAAAACAACGACATCACCACGGACCCTGTTGCCACCGGCACGCTGACCTTCACCCCGATGAACTGGAATGTGGTGCAGAACCTGACCATCAGCGCCGCCCACGACGACGACGGGCAGCACGAACCCGGTGTGACGATTGCCCTTGAGGTGGACGAGGCCGGCAGAACCACCGGCGGCTATGACCAAGCCCAGTCCGACGCCACCCTGACCGTGAATATCCTCGACAACGACACCATCGAGATGCTGTTCAAGGATTCCGATGGCAATGACATCACCGACCGCTCCATCTTTACGGTCGAAGAGGCTGATGCCGACGCCACCAGAACCTTCACGGTGCAGCTGAACACCGAGCCGACCGCAGCCGTAGACGTCACCGTGCCGAACGCCGATTTGACCGGCATGGGGCTGAATGTCACCCCGTCCACCAGGAGCTTCAGCACCAGCAAGGATGTCGCAGGCGGCTGGAACATGCCCCAGACCTTCACCGTCACCTCCGTCCACGACGACAACGCCTTCGATGAGCAGCGCGACATCACCATCACAGCCACGGGCGGGGACTACGAGACGGCCCAGGGCACCGGACGCTTCGCCTCGACCCCGGCTCCGGTGTTCAATCTGACCCTCAAGGCCGACGACGACGAGTTCACCGGCTTCAGGGTGACCACGGACCAGGGCGCTGCCGGTGATCCGATGTCAACAATCGAGGAGTTCTGCGAGGACCCCGAGAGCGGCATCGCCGATTGCGACTACTTCCTGGTGGCGCTGACCAGCCAGCCGACCGTATCGACCGGATCGCCGGTCAGAGTGGACATCACCGTCCCCCCTGAGTTTGCGAACAAGCTGAGGATTGATACGGATGCCGGTGCCGCCAACTACCAGACCCGACTGGAATTCACCAATAGCACCTGGAACGTGCAGCAGAGGGTCTATCTGAACGCTCTGGGGGACGTCGATTTGGCGGATCACGACATCGACCTGACCATGGCGGCCAAGGGCGGCGACTACGAAGGCGTCACGGCCATATACCCGCTCGCCTCCAGCGGCAATCTCAATGATGTCGATGAGGCCGACGACATGGTCCCCGACTATGGGATCAAGATCGAAGACAACGACAGAGCCCGCATCAGCACCTCGACCGACAGCTTGGAGCTCGCCGAGGGCGGGTCGTCGGAGAGCTTCACTGTCAGGCTGGTGACGGCGCCCGCCGAGGATGTGACGGTGGCGGTCACCAGCTCCGACTCCGGGGCGGTGGCGGTCGTGTCCGGCGCCAGCCTGACCTTCACCACCGACAACTGGAGCCAGTTCCAGAGCGTCTCGATTGACCCGGTGGACGACGGCGACGCCAACGACGAAATGGTCAGCATCTCCGTGACGCCCAGCTGCACCAACACCTGCGAATACGGCGCCGCTCAGGCCCTGACCATCCCGGTCGAGGTCAACGACGACGAGACCGCCGGGCTGCTGGTCAGCCAGAGCGCCATCAACGGACTCGCCGAGGGCACCGACAGCGAATCCGGCACCGACCCGGACAACGACGTCAGCCTGGATGTCCGGCTGATCTCCCAGCCCACCGGCAACGTGATGGTGTCCTTCACCTCCCAGGACACCGGTGCGGTGACGGTCACGACGACACAGCTGACCTTTACGACCGCCGACTGGGGCACCGCCCAGACCGTGACCGTCAAGGCCGAGCAGGACGCTGACGCCCGCGACGAGTCGGTCTACATCACCATGACCGCCACGGGCGGCGACTACGACGGCCAGAATGCCAACGTCCTCGTCAATGTCGATGACGACGAGGAGCCCGGCCTGACCCTCTCGGCGAGAACACTGGGGATTGACGAGCCCCAGGATGGTGCGGCGGCGGTTTTGGGCAGCGTGACTGTCGTGCTCGACTCAGAGCCGGCCACCGCTGTCGAGGTGACGGTGACCATCCCGGACGACTCCGACCTGAGCATCGCCGGCGCCGCCCCCGGTGCGGGCAAATCGACGACGCTGACCTTCACCACCGGCAACTGGGGTACGACGCAGGCCGTGCAGGTGATCTCCGCCGAGGATGACGACGCCACGAATGACACCGTGAGCATCGCCCTGAGCGCCTCCGGCGCCGACTACGGCGGCGAGACGGCCAGCTTTGCTGTGACGGTGGATGATCCCGACACCCCGGCCCTGGAGTTCTTCGAGGAGGACGGCACCACGCCCCTGAACAACGCAGACACCAAGGACGACCGCTTCAAATTCGAAGAGGGCAAGTCGGCGAGCTTCCAGGTCGCCCTGGCCACCCAGCCCGCCACCGACGTGACCGTCAGCAAGGTCAGCAAGGACCCCGGTGCGGTCTCGGTGTCGACCGGCAATCTGACCTTCACCAACAGCAACTGGAACGTCCCCCAGACCGTGACGCTCGCCGGCATCGAGGACATCGACCTGATTGATGAAACGCCCGAGGTGGAGCTGACGGCAGCCGGCGCCGACTACGGCTCTGTCAAGGCGTCGATTTATGCCGCAGTCGATGACAACGACAAGCCGGGGGTGACGACCTCGGGGACGGTTCGCCTGACCGAGGGCGGCAAAGCATTCGGGCTGCAGGTACACCTGAGAACGCGGCCCACCGCCAACGTCACGGTCACGCCCAGCATTGCACCCGACGACGATCCAAATGACGGCATTGTCGAGACCAAGGTCAGCACCAGCATTCCCCTGAACCCGAATACCGGCAGGCCGGAGCCGCTGACCTTTACGCCGGCCAACTGGGACACGATCCAGACCATTTACGTGTCGCCGCTGGACGACGAGGATGCAGTCGATGAGGCCGACCTGATCGTCCTGCTGATTGACAGCGGCAACGACCCCCTCTACCAGCTGGGGGCGGGGCAGACGGAGGATGTGAGGGTCATCGTCCAGGACAATGACGTGACCGAGCTGCTGCTGTCGCAGAATTCCGAGACCGGCTTCTCCGGGGTGACTGTCGAGGAGCTGGGCAGCGCCCAGTTTGAGGTGCGGCTGACCAGCAGGCCGACGGCTACCGTGCAGGTCGAGGCCGAAAGCGCCGATGAGACGATTGCCATGATCTCGCCCCGCAGCCTGACTTTCCTGGAGAGTGAGTGGAATACCGCGAAGACCTTCACGATCACCGCTCCGAGGGACTTCAACGCCGTGGATGCCTCGACCAGCATCAGCCTGACCGCCTCGGGCGGCGACTATGGCGGCAGGTATGGCGGCGAGGACTATGAGAATGTCACCGGCAGCGTCACGGTGAACGTGTCCGACCCCGACGAGCAGGGCCTGAAGCTGACCGATGGCGCCGGTGAGGCGCTGGACAGGGACGATCCGTCGGTTTCGGTCAAGGAGAAGACCGGCGAAAACACCGCCACATTCACGGTCGCCCTCGATACCCAACCCTATCCGCTGGACGGGGAAGTCGTCGTCACTGTGGCGACCAACAATGCCCTCAAGGCAACCGTGACCCCGGCGCGCCTGGAGTTCAACGCAAACAACTACCTCACCGGCCAGACCGTGACCGTCACCGCCCACCAGGACCTCGACGCCAGGGATGACCGCGTGGGGCTGGTGCTCAGCCCCTCCGGTGCGGACTACGACGACCTCGGGGATGTCACCGTCACCGCCGTTATCGATGATGACGGGGTCGCAGGGCTGGTGCTGTCGGACACCGCACTGCAGGTCACCGAGGGGCGCACCGAAGACATCACGGTGGCGCTGGACACCCAGCCGACCGGCAACGTCCGGGTGGTGCCGGAGAGCAACAACACGGATCTGACGACCGCCCAGGGCTTCCTCCTGTTCACGCCGGCAAACTGGGACGAGCCGCAGACCCTCACCCTCAGAGGCGGCGACGATGCCGACCAGAACGACGAGATCGTGCGGCTGACGCTGAAGGGCAGAGCCGGCGAGGACGAGGGCTTCGAATACAACAATGTCGAGGATATTGTCACCATCACGCTGTCCGACAACGACCGCGACCCAGGCATCCGGATCAGCCCCGAAGTCCTCAGCCTCGACGAGGACGAGCGCGATGAGGGCAATGCCGGCCTCTTCAATGTCCGGCTGGAATCGCCGCCGGCCAGGGTCGTCACGCTCACGCTCACCAACCCCGACCCCGGCGCCGTCGCCGTCGAGGACCTTGAGCTGATGACCATGCGCTTCACGCCCGCCAACTGGAATACCAACCAAACCCTGAGGGTCAGGGCCGTGCAGGATCTGGACGCCGCCGATGAGGAGGTGACGCTGCGCATGACCAGCAGCGGGCCGGCCGGATACGTGGGCGAGGTCTCCGACTTCACGGTGAGGGTCGAGGACGATGAGAAGGTCGGCCTGAAACTCACCGTCGACGGCGCCGAGGCCGGCCCGTTCACCGTGGTGACGATGAATGAGGGCGACAGCTCGACCGTGACCGTCGAGCTGCTGAGCGAGCCCACCCAGGAGGTCATCGTCAACATCACCAGCGCCGACAGCAGCGCCGTCATCGCCACGCCCGCACAGCTGACCTTCAATGCCTCGGACTGGCAGGGCGGGCGGCGCATCCTGATCACCGCCGTCCAGGACGACGACCGCAGCGACGAGACTGAGGTCGTCGTCGAGTTCCGTGTCCCCAATGACAGCGGCGGCGAGTTCGCCGGCCAGGGCGCCGGGTTCCGCGTCAGCGTCATCGACGACGACGAGGGCGCCAGCCTTGAGCGGGAGCGCGCCGCAGCCAAGCTGGCGCTCGGCGAGATCGCCCGCGCCATGATGACCAGCGCCGCCGATGTCATGGGCCACCGCTTCGACGCCGTGACCGGCCAGCGCGTCGGCACCCTCGTCGGCCAGCAGATCGAACTCGGCAGGCAGGGCGAGCCCGAAGGCGGGTCTTTTGACAGCCGCAGGGGTGAGGCGGCCAGGGTGTGGACCGACGCCGACCTGACCGGTGCCGGCAGCCGCTACCACAGGGATTGGTTCGGCCACGAACGCCTCAGCAGCAAGTGGTTCGGCGGCCTCGAGCTGGAGCGCGGGCGACCCGTCGACCCCCACCCGGACCAGACCGGCGCCGCCGATATGCCCATCCTCAGCAACTTCGTCTACTCCCTCGACAGCGGCGGCTTCAGCGATGCGGGCGGCGGCTTCGGCAAGGGCTGGACGCTCTGGGGACGCGTCGACCAGCGCGCCTTCTCCGGCTCCTTCCAGGATGAGCAGGACGAGCTGCGCCGGCTCGACAACCGCGCCATCAACTACGACGGCGAGCAGAGCGGCTACTGGCTCGGCGTCGACCAGCGCATCAACGAGCAGCTGATGTACGGCTTCGCACTCTCGCGCAGCGCCGGCGACGCCGAATACATCCTGGACAGCTTCGACGCCACCATGGACACCACCCTGTCAACCGTCATGCCCTACTTCGAAGTGCGCACCCGGGGCGGCACCTCGGTGCGGGCCATGTACGGCCTCGGCGGCGGCACCCTGCGGCTCAACGAGACCGGCGGCGTGAAGTCCCAGGCCGACATGTCCGTGGTCGTGGCGTCGCTGGGCGTGCGCTGGCCCGTCGCCAGCCTCGGCCGCAGCACGCTGGCAATGACCGGCAGCATGGCCAGCACCAGGCTGCGCACCTCGCAGGCCGACTCGGCCGCACTGCGCGACCTCAACGTCACCAGCGAGCGGCTCAGGGGCGGGTTTGAGCTGAGCCACAGCGGCTTCGGACAGCGCTGGCGCCTGGCGCCCCGGATCGGCATGTCGCTGCGCCAGGACGAGGGCGAGAGCCTGAGCGGCAGCGGCACCGAATTCCTGTTCAGCGTGCTGCTGTCAACACCCACCGACCGCGTCGGGATCGAGATCAATGCGCACTGGCTCGGCACCCACACCGACAAGGAAATGGACGAGAGCGGCGCCAGCATGGAGTTCCGCATGAGCGGGCGCGATGCCGCAGGGCGCGGGCTGTCGCTGCGCATCGGGCCGGAGTGGGGCGCGCGCAGGGACAACGTCCTGGAACGCGAGGAAGTCTTCAGCCTGGAGCGCGGGCCGGAGATCGGCAGCGCCCAGCGGGTCAACAATGCCTCGCTGGGGGCGGATATCGGCTTCGGCATGGACGCCTTCGGCGGCATGCTGACCCCTTATGCCGAATACCGCCTGAGCACCGGGATGTACGCCTCCGAACAGCGCTCCGCAGGCCTGCGCTTCCGCCGACTGTCCGACGACATCGAGGCCAAGCTCTTCGGCGAACAGCGCATCAACCAGAACAGCGACAACACCACCGGCCTCGGCTTCGAACTGCGCAAGCAGTTCTGAGTGGATTGGGTGCGGGTTTGTGGATTGCGGGCGGTTTTAGACGGGTTGTATGCAGTTTTGGGCGGGCTGCATTTATCTTCGACTATTTCTAATTCATTTTCGCGCATTTGAGGTTCATTTTCGCGCATTTGAGGTTTACTTCCGGCATTTTTCGCACAGCTTTGAACATCCGGCAGACAGTTCTGAGCGCTTGGCACATCGCCAGACCTGCTCTTCACTTCAATTCATAGACAGGGAGCGACACTATGAACAACAACGACATCATCGTTATGCGAAATTCAGAAACATCCCAATCGCCCGAATTTTCTGAGCCTCCCACAACCCCAACCACCGCCCCCGCCTCAACTGCCGCCGCCATCCCAGCCTCAGTCAGCGGTGCGGCCCGAACCCCCGCGAACCAATCCGCCAAGATCCCAGCTTCCACCACCCCTGAAAACGCGGCGACCTCAATCGCCGCCGCCGTCCCAGCCGCAACTGCCGCCGCCCCGACCCGAACCAGATCCACCATCCCTGAAAACGCGGCGAC
>MEIF01000169.1 GCA_001750645.1 Gammaproteobacteria bacterium AqS3 | reverse complement strand
CCACGCCTGGATCTCCTCGTCAAACAGCGGCTCCTCGTCCCAGACCAGCGCCCAGCACTGCGAGTAATAGACCAGCTTCTGCAGCTTCATGGCGGCCATCTCGCCCTGCTGCTCCAGAATGTACTTGGCGACATTGAATACAGACATATCCACACCTCAATCTGACAGACAGTGAAACGGCTGCATCAGGGCAGCCGGGGCGAATCCTAGCAAAGTACCATCACTTCCATCCGCAAACTGATCACCCGGTCTAACCACTTGCCTTGGGAATTCACGCTCGCGTGCTCCAAGTTGATCGGCTTTTTGCTTTTTTTCTAACTCTTTATTATTTTTTCGTTCAAGACGAGCCCGCCCTTTTTATTCCGCCCGTCACACATCCTCGCCCGTCTGGGCAACTCCGCTGTAATACTCATGCATATCGGCGTAAATAATGGCTTCTTTAGAGTTTTGACCAGGTTTGGCTCTGGCTCGCTTGCGCGCCTTCTGCCAAGGTTCCTCCAAATGCGTGAGGTCGCTGAGCCACTGGGCGGGCTTGCCGCCATAACCTTTGAGAACAGCATCAACGGTTTCCCTTGCGTTCTCACCCAACTTGGAAGAATCGCCTTCAATATCGGCACTGGTGACCTTGAATTTGCCTTTATGCACCCTGTAAAGTGCTGGGCAGACCGGGCCGTTTGCCCATGCCTCAATCTTGGCCTTAAAAAGGGGTTCCTCGTCCCAGACCAAGGACCAGCACTGCGAGTAATACATCAACTTCTGCAGCTTCATGGCGGTCATCTTGCCCTGCTTCTCCAGAATATATTTGGCGACATCAAACACGGACATCAGCTCGCACCTCAATCTGAAAACAAAGCGACTGCATCCCCACAGCCGGGGCGAATTCTAGCAAGGCAATGGCAGCGGCATTCCGCCCAGCCCGGTCCAAAAGTTTATGAGCGCTTTTCAGTGGGATAAATTTTGTGGTCTGGATCCCACCACACTGCGTAAAAGATATTGAGCAGCCTAAAACCCCAGAGTCGTTCCTTTGGAGAACCCCGAAATCTGAAAAGGTTGTTTTCTTCCTGATCAAGACCCAAGTCATGCCACCTTTCCTGGGCTTCCCTGCACAAGGTATGGATAGGCTGGTAATGATGATCCCCGATGCGCATATTTGATTCGATTCCCGGATCCAGTATCTCCAGCCAAGTCCGCTTTTCCATGTCTCGCAGCAGAGCCAGTATTTTGCAGACACTTTTTTTCTTTGCCCTCGCATCGTGACACCCCTCACAAGGCCCGTACTCCTCGCACCAGTTGCGTTTCCGCCCCCATCTCCAGCGTCCATCTCGATCAGCATGCTTGAGAAGATCAAAGCGCATCTGCATTTGCAGGTAGCCATCTGCGTTGCCGAGGTTCCTAGCCTTGAGCCGCTTTTCCGAAACCGCCCCGGATTTCGGCAGATGCTTCTGCACCTGCCGGGTATCAGTGAACCGTCTTTCTGAAGCTAGTTTTTTATTCCTTTTCTTACGCTTGTCTTTTCGCCCCGGCTTTTCCCGTTTTCTGCCTCTGCCAGTCACGCATCGTCGTCCTTCCGCCCAACGCCGCTGTAATACTCGTGCATGTCAGCCAGAGTAATGACCTCGTCACATCGGTCACCAAGCTCAACACCGGCCCGCCGACGCGCACTGTTCCAAGGTGCTTCCAAATGCGTGAGGTCACTGAGCTGCTGGGCGGTGTTATCGCCATAGCCCTCAAGGACGGCATCAATCGTTTCCCTCTCGTCCTCATTCAGCCTATTGCTATCGCCGTCAGCGATGTCGTCAGCGGTAATCTTGAATTTGCCCTTATTGAGATCGTATAGGGGCTTGCAGACCGGGCCGTTCATCCACGCCTGGATCTCCTCGTCAAACAGCGGCTCCTCGTCCCAGACCAGCGCCCAGCACTGCGAGTAATAGACCAGCTTCTGCAGCTTCAT
>MEIF01000168.1 GCA_001750645.1 Gammaproteobacteria bacterium AqS3 | reverse complement strand
TGGGTTTTGCTTGTGGCCCAGTAGTCGCCAGACCATTTGAGGCGCCTGGTGTTACAGGGATGCTTCCCAGCCTTCGGGCGGTCATTGCGCTCAAAGGTGGCCTCTTGGATAAAGAGAAGTTCGTAGCGGTGTGTTTTGCCAGTAGAGCTGCGCTTTGCCGGAGTGAAGCGGCACCGATGGCCGGCCGCCTTCATCGAAGCGATGAGGTCCTTGAAGGTTCTCTGGGCCGCCGTCTTTGTGCAGGGCCTGCTGAAATCGACGGTGAGTTGGATTTCTTTTTCTTTCCTGTGGGAATTGCCGTCGCCGTCGATGAAGGCGAACTCGCGGCTGGAGGCCCGCATGCAGAGGCTGCTGAAGCGGCTGCGGGAACGCGCTTCAAGCTGCCTGATGAAGGCATGAACCTGTTCCTTGGCCGCCTCATGGGTGAGAGCGGCCGGTTTTTGCGGGGCGCTGGGGCGTGCTTTTGCCATAAATAGCCAGAAAGAGGGTATTTTAGCATAAAAAGCAAGGAATGAGGCCCTGCACAAAAAAGACGAGCTCTCAATGAGGACCCACATGGTCGGGATGTACTAGGCGGGAATATCCGCCGCTCGGCTTGCTATGGTTGAAGGGTGCCTGATTTTTTATCTGGCAGGTCGCGCAGGGGCAAAGAGAGGCTAACTTTCGATGGTGTCCTTCTTGGCGAAGGAGAGAATGTAGTCTGTCGTGTCCTCATCCAAACGGTAGATCTCGTCGGGACTGAATCTGCTGCTGTACTCGGCGAGTTCCATGTCTTCGATGAGATCTCTGAAGTGCAGCTCCGCCTTGGCGTGGGCGCAGGGTTTGCGCAGCTGGGCGCGAATCATGATTCCATTCTTGCGAATGCTGCTTGTGCCTTCATCATCATGGACGATGGTTTCCGCGGCCACGAATTTAATGCTTATGTTGACGAAGCTGTCGTCCTGGTTTTTAAGCCGCGCTACGAAGGACTGGGCCAGCTTCATGGCTTTGTCATCGACCCATGAAGAAAAAGGTTTCGAAAGGCTGTTATTCACGACGGCCATGAATTGGATATTTTATCGTAAAGCTAGGGAGCAAGAGGGCGAAAAGGCTTCACTAGGAAATTAGCCACGCGGAAGGCAAAGGCCATATGCATGCAGAAATCACAATCCTACGGTCTGCTAACCGTCAGACGACGCGCTAAAGGCGCTAGCAAAGTACTAGCTAGCAAGCTGAATTTTTACTTTTTCTTGGGCTTCGGCCAAGGTTTTGACTTTTGCTTCATGTAGAATTTTATTGTTGTGGGTATGGATGGCGACGCGATGAGCCTCCAATCCATGCCCGTCTTTTTCTTTGTGGATCTGAGCGACTTTAGTCGCGGTTACTGCCCAGTAGTCTCCCACCCATCTGATGTGCTTGCCATTGACGGAACCTGCGCTAGCCGGAGCGCCACCGCTTTGTTCAGAGTGCGATTCTTTGATGAAGCCTAGGCTGTAATAGGCAGTCTTCCCGGTGGCACTCAGCTCTCCCGGGAAGAACAGGTAGCGATAGCCAGCCGGCTTCATCCACTCAATGAGTTTTTTGAAGGCCTGCTTGGCTTTCGCTGGAGGACAGGGTTTGCGGAATTGAATGGTGATTGCGAAATCCGTCTTTTTGGAGAGGGCGTCGCCATTGCCAGTGATTGTGGCGAATTCGGTTTCGGAAGTGCGCGCCTGAAGCCGGACAAAGCGGTTGTGTCCATGGGCTTCAAGCTGCTTGATGAAGCCATATACATGCTCCTTGACCGCAGAATACTGGGGCGCCGCGGCCTGAGGCGGGCTAGTTTGCGTTGTTGTCATGGAAACATGAACTAAAGGCGAAGGCCATGCGGCCATTTTACCAAAAAATGGGAGGGGGGGGGTAAAAAAGACGGGCCCTCAATGAGGACCCGTATGGCCGGGCTTTACTGGGCGGGCATGCCCGCTTTTCGGCTTGTTCCGACTGAGGCTTGCCACAATTCTAACACATATCCGGGAAAATTCAAGTCCC
>MEIF01000167.1 GCA_001750645.1 Gammaproteobacteria bacterium AqS3 | reverse complement strand
GGCGGTGGTGAAGGTCAAGGTGTTCTGGTCGCCGGTCGTCGAGGTGTTCGTGTCCACCTTGACATCGGCGTTGGTCGGCTGCACCAGCGTCACCGTCACCTCCGCGCTCGGCTGTGACGCCAATGCCACCGTGAAGGTTCCGCTGCCCCCCTCGGTTATTGTCAGCGGTGTCGCCGGCAGCACAAACCCGACACCTTCATCGATGATATTTACCGTCAACTCGGCATCGGTGAAGCTGGAGTCGGTACTGGTGAATTTGATCTTCGCTTCGTCGTTGGTCGTGTTGTCATCGCGAGCGGCTGTGATGCTGCCGTTCTTTACGGTTGCGCTTTTCCATTGCGCAGCCGTGAAGGTCATCGAGGTTTGAATCCCTGGCGTGCTGGTGTCGGCGTCAAATGTGACATGAGGATTGGTGGATTTCAGATTGAACGTTAAGTCGTTTCTGGGGGCACATTTGGTGTTCGGCTGAACTGAGAAGCCTGCCGTGGAACCCTCATTAAGCGTCAATAATGAAGGTGATGCAATTATTTCGAGCTTGTTGTTATCCATCACGTCTATCTCTATCGGATCTGCGGCTCGCTTCCATTTCAATTCTTTACCTACAATTTTTTGCAGTCGAAGGTATATCGTCACTTCGCCGCCTGTGGTGTCTGCGTCGCACTCCGCAATCACCGTTACTTCCAAACCGTCAGTCTTGGCCTTTGCCTTTTTGATGGACATTTCAGGCTTTTTCCCCGTCTCTCCTTTAATGCTGATCTCATATTTGCTGCTGTCGGATATCTTGAGGCTGACGTCCCGGTTGAATGCAGGCTTATCCCTGAGTTTGATTTTGAATGTCGCCTCCTGACCTTCGGTGATGGATGTTGGGAGGTCTGCGAGGTCAAGCTGTTTGCTTATTTTTTTATTGTCCTGCACATACACTTTCACTGACTTGCTGGTCAAGCTATCGCTAGCAACGGTGATGGTTGCGGCAGCATCATGGTCGTAGCTGCCGTCCTTTGCGAAGACCTTAACATCTTGATACGTATCCCACTTATTTCCTCCGGTTGAGCTGAAAGTCAGCGTCACCTCTTCTGTTTCCGCACCCGCACCCCTTGCCAGCTTAACGCTGCCGCTTGTCGATTCCACTCTCACGTTAACAGTTCGGTCACTGACCGGATCTTTGGCCAGTTTGATTTGGAGAATCTTGTATGTCTCTTCGGCATCTGAAGAACCGCCCTCGTGCAATTCAATCGATGATGGCGACAAGATCAATTCCTGTTCCTCTCCCTGCACCGGCACTGAGATCGTCAGCCCGATCAGCAGCACACCGGCGAGCAGTAGCCGCTTGGCCATGGGAACAAAGGAGAAAAAGTTAAAGGGGGAGGTGGTGTGTTTGGCTTCCCGCGAGTCTCGCTCAGAGATCTCGCACCAATAGAGGCTGTTGTTTTGAGAAAAATTCATTATTCTTATTTATTATTTTATTCTTAGTCCCTAGAGGGCAATGCCGCCGATTTCGCAGCGGAACCCCCTCCCTGAACGGGTAGGATTATACTTACAAAAATATTTCAAACAAGGGCCAAGGTCCGAGAGCCTGTCAACTCTTGGGCTTAATTACAAAGAGGTCGGCTCATGAGATCGGCACGCACTTTTTGCGAGGGCTGTGTTCCTTCTGCGCTTTCTGGACAGGGAGGGGCTCATGTCCCATCTCATCTGCTGCTGAACCACTGAATATCCTGCGGGGAAGGGACGAGTGCCGCAGCAGTTCTGAACGAGCCCGTTTTCGGGCGGATTGGAAACCGCTCTGAATCCCGCCGGACTGGCAAGGTGATTTAGAAATCCCGCTGCAGCTCGAGGCGGATTCGGGACTGGGTCAGGCCCTGGCCGGAGGTTTGCCGCTCGGTGAAGAGGCGCAGTTCGAGGCGGTCGGCGTCATTGAACTTGACGCCGCTGCCCCAGCGTCGGGTCGAGCCGTAGTCGCTGTTGATCAGGCGGTATTCGGAATAGGGGGTGAACAGTCCGCCGAGGACGCT
>MEIF01000166.1 GCA_001750645.1 Gammaproteobacteria bacterium AqS3 | reverse complement strand
AACACCCCGATTCACTCCCTCATTCCCTGTTCCCCGACCGCTGATGTCCCATTGCTTGGCTGATATTTTTTGTTTGTGTCAGCGGCTGCTGCTGCCGGTCGGCGTGCTGTTTCTGGGGCTGGCGTTCTCAGTGCCGGTGCATGGACAGAATCGTATCTTAATGGAGGACATACGGGGTCTCAAAGAAGGATATTTTGAAAAGGGTTCTACCGTTTCGACTAAATTGTGGTTGAGTCACCAGCCGACTGATGATGTCACTGTAATCGTCAGCACCCTCATGCGCGGTGTCTCCATTAGAAAGAAAGGTGTAATCAACAGCAAAATAAAGTTTATTTTCACCCCCCAGAGTTGGAATGAGAGCAATGCGCAGCAATTGACTATTTCCAACTATACCCGGACCGATGATGAGATTGCCATCATCTCAATGATCGCCAGAGGCGGAGGCTACGACAACCAAACCCGCATTCTTCAATTTAATATGGCGGATATGGCGGATAACGATAACACTCTTCTTGTTGTGCCTGCATACCAACTGGGACTGGACGTTGCAAAGGGGACTGATGGCAGTTTCTCAGTCAGGTTGCGTAGAGATCCTGCTCAGGAAGTGGTTGTTAGAGTGAGGTCGAATAACTCCAAATTAGTGACTGTTGATACCAATGCAAATATTGACGGCAATCAAGACACCCTGACGTTCTCACCTGAGAATTGGTACATATTTCAGACTGTGACTTTCATGACGACCGACGATGTCGACAGAATAAGGAGCACCCGCATAGTGATGAGATTGCCGAACGATGAATCTAAAAGCATTTATATAGCCATACATGGTGATTATCGGTTCATTAGGGGGATGACGTTTTCACCGAACAGCTTGGTTATGGCCGAGGGCAGTAGCCGAACATTCACGGTAAAACTGACGTCTCCGACGAGATCAGACGTAATCGTGATTTTGGGACAGCCGAATAACACTGACGTGACGGTGGACGCCGATCCCGACATGCCCGGCCTCCAGACCACGCTGACCTTCACGACAGACAACTGGCATACCCCCCAGACGGTGACGGTGAGTGCGGCGGAAGATGCCGATTTGACACTTGACAATGCGTTGATCAGCCTGGCGGCAGATGGAGGCAACTATTTAGACGTGCCCGGGAGCATGCCGGTGGTAGTGGTGGACAACGACATGACAGGCCTGAAATTATCGTTGAGCAGCCTGACACTGAATGAGGGCGGTAGCGGCAGCTTCACGGTTGAGCTGAAGTCCCGTCCCTCGGTGGATGTGACGGTGACGCTGAGGCAGCCGGACAACACCGATGTGACGGTTGATGAGACCACTCTGATCTTCACGGTCGACAACTGGGACACGGCTCAGGAGGTCGAGGTCAGCGCCGCCCAAGACGATGACGCCGTCGACGACAGCGCGACCATCAAGCTGAGCGCATCGGGCGGCGGCTACGACGATGTGACCGGCAGCGTGGAGGTTGAGGTGGAGGACGACGACACGACCGCCCTGACCATCACGGCGGACGACCCCTTCAAGGTTGACGAGGGCGGCGAGAAGACCTTCACGGTGCAGCTGGCGACCCGGCCCTCGGCGGATGTCACAGTGGAGCTGAGGCAGGACAGCGAGACGGCCAACGACGACGTGACTCTGGACAAAACCTCGCTTGGCTTCACGGTCGACAACTGGAACAAGGACCAGACCGTCACGGTCAGTGCCGCCGTGGACGACGACGCCGTCAACGACAGCGCAACTATCATCCTGACCGCAGCCGGCGGGGACTACGGCGGCGTGACCGGCAGCGTGTCGGTGACGGTCGACGACACCGACGAGGCAACCCTGATCATCACGCCGGCTGAACCGCTCAAGGTTAAAGAGGAGGACAGCGCTCCCTTCAGGGTGAAGCTGGCGGCACAGCCGAGTGGGGATGTAACGGTGCAGCTGGCGCAGCCGGACAACACCGACGTGACTGTCGATGTCGATCCCGATGCACCGGGCAACCAGACCAAGCTGGCCTTCACCGCCGACACCT
>MEIF01000165.1 GCA_001750645.1 Gammaproteobacteria bacterium AqS3 | reverse complement strand
CGCGCCCTGGTTTGGCTCGGACCCGATGAAGCCGAAGATGCGATCAAGACATTAAAGCGAAGAATCCCCTCAGAAGCGTTTGAGGTCATGGCGACAGTGACACCTCAGCTCCCGACCTGGCTGGCTCAGATCATCACCTGCGCTGCGGGTAATGTCAAATAATCTCGACCCTATTGCATCTGTCAGAAAAATACATACAATCCTGACGCGCTGGCGAGGGTTGGATAAACCATGAAACGGCTGACTGAACAGATCTTGGCACACGCCGAGAAACTCCCGGAGGGAACTCCAATAGCGG
Source organism: Gammaproteobacteria bacterium AqS3 (assembly GCA_001750645.1). Lineage (GTDB taxonomy): Bacteria > Pseudomonadota > Gammaproteobacteria > MEIF01 > AqS3 > AqS3. The sequence continues at coordinate 1,739 of MEIF01000165.1, read as the reverse complement.
CTAAAGGACTGCTGCACCTGGGCACTCGAGCCGGGGTGAATCGGGCGCTCTCGCGCTTGGCCAAGCGCGGGGAACTGCTCCGCCCTGAACGAGGCATCTATTTTTGCCCGGTCAAGAGCAGGTTCGGTACGCATCCACCTTCAGTGGGACTGGCAATCAAGGCGCTGGCAGAGCAGCGGGGAGAAACCGTCGTTCCGAACGGTTGTGCCGCTGCGAACTGGCTAAGACTGACGACGCAGGTGCCTATTCGTCTCGTTTATCTCACTTCAGGCCGCAGTCGAACGCTCACTTTCGGCAAGCAAAAGGTAGAACTGCTGCATGCACCGTCTTGGCAGTTGAGCTTCGGCAACCGTCCTGCGGGAAAGGCGATTCGCGCCTTGGATTGGCTCGGACCCGAGCATGCCGAAAAAGCACTCAAAAAACTAAAAAAAACACTTCCTTCGGCAGAATTCAAAGATATGGTGGCTGCCGCACCTCAGCTTCCTACTTGGCTGGCTGAAAAAATAGCCGGGGCGGTCACTGATGTCTGAGCCATTCCTGTCTTTGTCGGGGAAGGATCGACGATATGCGCTTGATCAGACAGCAGCGCGTCTGGGCCAATTTGTCTACATTCTCGAAAAAGACATCTGGGTGGTCTGGTCGCTGCAGACCCTGTTTGAATCCGCATGGAGCGAGCACCTTGTGTTCAAGGGCGGAACATCGCTGTCAAAGGCTTACGACATCATCAAGCGCTTCTCGGAGGATGTTGATATCACTTACGACATCCGCGCGATTGCCCCTGACTTGGTGGGCGACCAAGATGAGGCCTTGCCAAGCACTCGCAGCAAAGCGAATAAGTGGGCTAGAAAAATTCGCCATCGCCTGGCTGAATGGGTTTCAGGCGAGGTGCAGCCCTATTTGCAGGGCGCCATCACGGAGCAGCGCTTGCCCGCGAAAGTGCGTGCCGAGGGCGAAAAAATCTTTATTGATTACGAGGTGGTGAGCGCCTCGGGCAGCGATTATGTTATTCCCACTGTTACCTTGGAATTCAGCGCTCGCTCGACTGGCGAGCCGGCCACCCCTCGCAACGTGAAATGTGATGCGGATGTCGGGCTTGTTGGCGGGGTCGTGTTCCCATCGGCAAAGCCACTGGTCATGTATCCCGGGCGCACTTTCTGGGAAAAGGCAACGGCCATCCATGTTTTCTGTTTTCAGCAGCGCCTGCGGGGAGAGCGCTTTGCGCGGCATTGGTATGACCTGGCTCGCCTTGATGATGTCGGCATAGCGGATGCAGCGCTGCGCGACCGAGCTCTTCTCGATTCAGTGGTGCGAAACAAGACGATGTTTTTCCGCATGAGGGCAGCCGATGGTGAATACATAGACTATGGCGACGTCCTCGATGGAAAGCTGCAGCTGGTTCCGACTGGAGATGCTCGCTTGAATCTCGAAGCTGATTATATTCGTATGATTCAGAATAATTTGATGCTTGAGGAAGCTGAGACCTTTGATGCGTTGCTTGATCGGTGCGCTGAAATCGAACGGTGCATCAATCAGGCGATGCTTAAATAAGACCGACAAAAGGAGGGGCAAGAGTTGGTTCAGAAATTAGACCCAGTGCCTACCCTGACTGAACAAATCTTGACATACGCCGAGCAACTGCCGGAGGCGACTCCACTGACGGCTAAAAGTCTGCTGCATCTTGGCATCCGTGCCGCAGTGCATCAGGCTCTGTCTCGCCTGGTCAAGCGCGGGGAATTGAT
>MEIF01000164.1 GCA_001750645.1 Gammaproteobacteria bacterium AqS3 | reverse complement strand
GCGCCAGTTTCTGGTCGGCCCCAATGCCTCGGGCAAATCCAACTTTCTCGACGTATTCCGCTTTCTTCACGACATCGCCAATCCCGACGGCGGCGGTCTTCAGAGTGCTGTCAGCAAACGCGGCGGGCTGTCGAAGATACGCAGCTTCCATGCGCGCAATAAGTCGGCGGAAGTCTTCATTCGCATTGATCTCTCCGAATCCAACCGAGAGTTTGCAGAGGGCGACGAAGACAAGCCGCCGAAATGGACCTACAAAATTGGCATCAAGCAGGAGGGATCAGGGTCGGGAGATGTTTTGGTCTCCAGCGAGGAAGTTTTAAGGGACGGTTGTCAACTCTTAAAGCGACCGGATACAGATGGCCAGGATGATAAAAGGCGCCTAAGACACACTCACTTGGAACAGGTTAATGGCCATAAAGAATTTAGGGAAATGGCGGATTTTTTGAGTGGGATCTCCTATTTTCACTTGGTGCCGCAGATGCTGAGATATTCTGAAGAAATTCAGGGCAGAACTTTGGAAGGAGATCCATTTGGCCAGGGGCTGCTGACCAGAATGTATGAAGCGGGCAAGCGAACCAGGGATGCGCGCCTCAAAAAAATCAGCGCTGTCATTAGGAATGCAATTCCCAATCTCGAAGAAATCCGCTTTGAGCAGGATCAATTTGGCAAATGTCACATAACCGGAAGCTGCACCAACTGGCGGTCGGGAAATGCCGAGCAGAGAGAAGATCAGCTGTCTGACGGGACGCTTCGGTTAATCGGGTTGGTATGGTCGTTGCTGGAAAATAATTCGGTGCTTCTGCTTGAGGAGCCCGAAATTTCCCTGCATGTGGAGATGGTTTCACAACTTGCAGGTTTTTTGTATAGGGCGCAGAGGGAAAAAAGAGCAAAAAGCCAGGTTTTCATCAGCACGCACAGTGAGCTGTTGCTGTCCGATATAGGCATTGATGGCGAGGAGATTTTGGTGTTGGACCCCTATTCAAATGAGGATTGGGGCACAAAGATTTGTTCAGGCGCCGATCTGGATGACATAAAAATTCTGCTGGAAATTGGCGAGCCTCTCGGCCCGACCGCAATTCAGCATGCCAGGCCCAATAACAATATCAGGCTTTCTTTTAAATCTCAGAATTGATCCTGTGGGGATCCATGTTCGCCTGTTTGTCGAAGATCAATTGACCAGGGATGTAGTCGAAAAAATGCTGCGGCAGACTGAGCAAAATTATTCCGTTCTGGAGCCTCGTTTTTGGAATAAAGATGAGATTCGAATGAAAGTTCGGGGGTTAAACCATGCGGCAAAGGAGCATGGCTCTCTTTATTTGGTGGTGACGAATCAGGACACGCTGGCCAACTGTCCTGCCGGGGCCGTTGAAAACCTGGGCGCTCCGCTGTCCGCCAACCTGCTCTACCGGTTTGCTGTGATGGAAATCGAGGCTTGGGTCATGGCCGACCGGGAGAATTTCGCCGACTATCTCTCGGTCGATATTCGCTCGGTGCCGCAGCTGCTTGATGAGGTCCCCAAGCCCAAGGAAAAAATCGTGGCAATTGCGAGAAAATCCAGATCGAAGAACATTCGTGATGACTTGATTCCCCGGCATTCAAGATCTTCGTCTAAAGTGGGGCCGAATTACGGGGGTGTTTTGTCGGACTTTGTTGCGGAACAATGGAGCGTCAGCAACGCGCAAAAATACTCCCCCAGCCTGAAGCGCACCTATCAACGTTTGCAAACTTTTCAACTGCCGGGGTCCTGAGTCATGTCAGAGGAAAGTCGAAAACTCATCATCAATGGACTGGGCGAAATGTCGGGGGTGTTTCGCGCTCTGTCTGACTCAGAGACAATCCAACATGATGGGCTTGCTGTTAAAATCGTGGGCGGTCGGGGCATCGAAAGCCTCAGAATCCTCAAGCCTTCTCAGGGATAGACATGTACATCAGCAGGGTGCAGCTCAAGAACTGGCGCAATTTCGTCGAGGTTGACGTGCCGCTGTGCCCGCGCCAGTTTCTGGTCGGCCCCAATGCCTCGGGCAAATCCAACTTTCTCGACGTATTCCGCTTTCTTCACGACATCGCCAATCCCGACGGCGGCG
>MEIF01000163.1 GCA_001750645.1 Gammaproteobacteria bacterium AqS3 | reverse complement strand
CCGGTTGCCTTGCCGGTTCTTGTTCCATCGTCGAATGAACCGGTGTACAAAGCATCATTGTCCCGATCGTCCGTGTAATATCTGACGCCGTGAAACTTCCGGTGGCTATTGTCATAATCGTCTTTGTTCAAATATGGCCAAATGCTGACCGCGCCGGATAACGATGCGCGGCGTATTTTTTCGGCATCGTCTTCGTCATCGGGGTCGAGCGGTTTTCGACCGTTGCCTGGTTTGTCATACCATCTATCGGACGGCACATCGAAGTATGCTTCGCTCCCCGGATCCAAATCCAATGGGAACGCGTGATCTCGCTTTATCTTCCCCGGTTCGTCCGGATCATACCAATCGCTCTTTTCCTTTAGTACGCCTTTTTCTTTTTCATCCCGTCGTTTGTAAAAAATCGGCGGGGGGAAGCCGTCTTGCGCTTCACCGGCGATGTATTTTTTCTGTTCTGCATCGTTGAATTTGACTTTGAAGAACTCATCGCCGATCCAAACCCCTTCGATTGCTTCGCACTCGCCTTCGCTCAGCGCAATCACCAAATGCAAATCGTCCGCCCCCGGTCCGCCGCCGCCTTCGGTGTTGGGGACATCCCAATCTTCGTCCCAAAATGCGACTACGCCTCCGACTTTGGCGCGTCCCAACACCCATCTTGCGGGCCCGCTTGAAAACGTGGCGGTCTTGGTGATGTCGAGTCCGTCCGGTGCATCTGGGCGTTCCGACAATAGATGATTCAGTGTCAGTAGAGCGCCGGCTTTCAATGCCCATGCAACCGACCCGCCGAGCGTGAATCCCGCCGTGAGACTGGCGACGCCGGCAGATATTGCGGCGGCTATGGTGGTAGGCATCTGCTATATCATCCCAAGTTTTTGAATCTGTATCCGATCAGTTTTCGAATGTGCTGCGGATAAATGCTTGCTTGAACAAGTCCTCTTCTACCGAAGATCATCGGTTGGCGATGTTTGATTCTAAATGCCAATCCGGGGACTTTTTCGATCGGATATTTCTCGCCGGTATCCATGTCGATGGGATCGCCGCCGTGCATGACGATCAGGTTGGCGCGCTCATATCCCGCGCGTTCGAGCCCCGCGTCGGTGTCCAATAGTTGCAAATATGGCGTCAAAGGATTTGAGTGGGATTCGATCAGCCATCGAATAGTCGAATCGTAGCACGCGCTGGGCAGATAGTCCGATCTCTTGAAATGCTTGTTGCATTCTTCATTGACCAGCGCGAACATCAACCCGATGCAATCGCATTTGTTCCATGACCAAGATTTGCTTCCGACATAGGCGTCGATGACATTGGACATCTTTACGGCGGCCATTTCGTTTCGATTCCTTCGGCAAGTTCGGTTAGGTACTCGAAGCCGCGATCGTTTGGATGGCGGGCCTTTTGCGTGTCGTTCGACCAGTTCAGCACCCGCCCTCGATCGATGTCCGCCACGATGCTTTCAACATTGATCGTATATTGGGCGCCGGAGAGGGACGGCGATGATAGTCTTCCCCGAAAAGATTTTTTTGTTGGAGTCCAATCTTCTGTTTCGGATGTACTCGACCGATGAAATATCCATGACACATTGACGAGCAAAGGGCCGACATCATAGGAAAGTTGTTCGCGGATGGCATCGTCGGTCACTTCCATGACGGCGCGCAAACGGGTGGCTTCGTTGATTCCTTCTCGTGGCGCAACCAGCGATAAAACTCCGTTGGTGCCCTTGTACTCGGTATATATTTCATTGCCTTCATCATCTACTTTTCTTACTTTGTCGCCGTCTGCATTCAACTCATACTCATAAATTCTCAAATCCCCGTCGCCCGACCAAAATCGAAATGGCTTTGTCGATATATCCGGTCGATTTCCAATCGGATCGTCCTCGAACTCCAGCGTCCAACCCAATCGCAAATTGCTTAGATGGAAAGAACTCATCAATCATCATCCCCGCGCGTTTCGACCCATTGAATCACCCAGCCGGCTTCGTAATCCGAGTCCCCCGCCGCGCTGACATTGGTCGGGCGAACCCGAATGGTGGTTTTGTCAGAGAATGACAGACCGGCTACGTTGGTTTGGGTTATCAACGGCGGAATGATTTTGATGCGAT
>MEIF01000162.1 GCA_001750645.1 Gammaproteobacteria bacterium AqS3 | reverse complement strand
CGTGATAAATCTCATGGGTGCTGATATGTAAACTCTTTTTTCTACAAGAACAAATCTCCATTTCCTATTAATGCCCGGAAAAGCTATCTTTTCCTCATCAAATTCTCCGTAATAAGCACAGGTATCTTGCATTTCATACCATTCATGAGGGGTGTACTTTCTTGCCCTCGTTCCATCAGGATATTTTTCCCCTGACTGTTCCAATCTTTTTTTGCCAAATGAGAGCAAATATTTCTTGACTGCGGGATAGTCATCTATATTTATTTTTCTAGATGGAACCGTTGCGATTAGGTATTTATCATTAGTATTCAGTTTACCTTCTGATATCGCGCCCTTGCAGAACTGGCTCAATGATCTCTGCAGATTTTCCATCTTGCGCAATTAGTTCGTCTTTAGTGTCCTTATCAATAATAAAAGCCTTGTTATATCCGGTTAAAACTCCGCGATAAATGGATTTACAAATTTATTTACCGAGCGCCTCTTATTCCGTAGTTAATGGATTTACAAACCATTGACGAAAAAAGTGCTTTGATAAACTCCGCACCCTTTTTCCCCTTACAACCACAAGGAAACCCATCTAATGAACTCGGAGTACACGCAGATCATGCGATCAGCCCTTTCGGAGAACACACGACTGGCATATCAAAAGGGCTGGCAGAAATTCGAGGAATTCTGCGGTCGCAAGAGCCTTCAGGCTTTGCCGGCAGAACCTCAAACCATAGTCGATTTTCTCATCACATACGCGACTCAGCCGGTGGGACGAAATGGCCGGCCTCTCTCAATGGGCACCATCGTTCTCTATCGCAGTGCGATCAACCACAAACATGTTCACTCGGGGTTTGCCTCGCCGGTTGCCGACCCTGAAATTACCCAGGCTCTGCGCGGTTTGATGCGGGTGCGCGGCACCGCCAGCAGACAGGTCAAAGCCCTCCGCGAGCATCAGATTGAAAAGATGCTGCAGGCCTGTGCCGACACGCCAATTGGCAGGCGGGATGCGGCAATATTGGCGATTGGCTTTGCAGCGGCCTTGCGCAGGTCCGAAATATGCAATTTGCGCGTTGAGGACATTGAAATCATGGAGACGACGCATGAGGAGCCTTCCACAAAGATGTTCCTCTGCATTCGCCAGTCAAAAACCGATCAGGAGGGCAGAGGGCAGAAAATAGCAGTCCCGCAAGGCAAGCGCATTCAGCCGATACAGCGTCTGCGCGAATGGCTGCAGATTTCGGGCATACAGTCGGGCTACATGTTTCAGACCATGAAGCGGGGCGGCAAGCTTCGGGGCAAACCGCTGCATCATTCGGACATTCCGCGCTTGGTGAAGCACTATGCGGAGTTGATCGGTTTGGACCCGCAGTTCATTGCGGGGCATTCACTGCGGGCGGGCTTTGTCACCAGCGCGGCCGCTCATAACGCGCGGCTGGACAAGATCATGGAGATCACCCGCCACCGCAACCCGACCACGGTGCTCAAGTACATCAGGGACGCCGACGCCTTCGCCCACCACGCCGGCGAGCAGTTTTTGTGACCTCCGCGTACAGGCCGGCTATGACCGGCCGCCGCTGCACAGCGGCATCTGATTTCGCCCCTCGGTAATACACTACGCCGGCCCGCAGGACGGGCGAGGAGCAAGATTCATGGATTCAGTGACGCAGCTGACGTTTGGGGCTGCAATCGGCTATGCGGTTGCCGGCCGTGAGCACGGCTGGAAGGCGGCCGCTGCGGGGGCGATCTGCGGGACGCTGCCGGATCTGGACATCCTGGTCTCATACGACGACCCCATCACCGAATACGTCGAGCACCGGGGCTTCACGCACTCGCTGTTCTGGCTGACGCTGGCGACTCCGCCGATCGCGCTGTTTCTGAGCCGAATTTTCCGCATTGGTGTCACGCTGTCCTGGGCGCTGGGGATGTGGCTGGCGCTGGTGACGCACCCGGTGCTCGACGCCTTCACGATCTACGGCACCAAGCTGTGGCTGCCGTTTTCGAGCGAGCCGGTGCTGTGGTCGACGCTGTTCATCATCGATCCGCTCTATACGGTGCCGCTGATCATCGCCGTGGTGATGGCGCTGCGCCGCAGCAGGGCCGGATTCCACTCGCGCGCACCGCTCTGGGCGCTCTGGATTTCCAGCGCTTATCTGGCCTGGTCGGTGGCGGCGAAGGCCATCGTCAGCGAGCGCATCGAGGCGACCCTCGCTCAGAAAGGCATCCCCTACACGCAGTACGTCTCGACGCCGGTTGTCTACGGGACGTTCTTCTGGCGCGCGCTGGCGATGACGCCGGACGGCTATTACGAGGGTTACATCTGGCTGCTTGAGGACGGAGTGCAGTGGAATAAGCGCTCCAGCCGCACCGATTTGATCCCCGCCCTGGAGCAGTCGGAGACCTTCAGAAAGCTGCAGTGGTTTTCGCGCG
>MEIF01000161.1 GCA_001750645.1 Gammaproteobacteria bacterium AqS3 | reverse complement strand
CGGCCGTGAAGGTCAGCTCGTCCTGGTTGCCGTTGGTGCTGTCATCGGTGTCGATCGTCACGTCAGAGTTGGCGGCTGCTCCCCTCGGCTGCGACAGCGTCACCGTGACCTCATCCGTGGGCTCGCTGTTCAGCCTGACCTTGAAGATGGCGCTGTCATTCTCGTCCACCTTGAGGCTTTCGGTCAGCTCGGCGTCGGCCGAGTCGGTGATCTCGAAGCCGGCGGTGTGCGTCTCGGTGACGGTGACCCTCAGGCGGTCGGTGAAGTTGTCGTAGCCGCCGCCCGAGGAGGTTACCTCTATCGTCGCCGTGTCGGCCGCGGCATCATTGTCATGGGCCGCATTGACCGTGACGGGTTGTCCGTCCCGCCAGTTGCTGGTCGTGAAGTCCAGTGGTCGTCCCGGTCTGCGCCAGCATCACCGTGACGTTGCCGGTGGGCCGGGCGCCCAGCGCCACGGTGAAGTCTTTGCTGCCGCCCTCGGCCACGGTCAGCGTCGCCGGCATCACAAACCGCCCGTCGTCGTCGATGACATCCACCGTCACTCTGCCGGTCTTGCCGTCATAGCCGCCGCCCTCGGCAGTCAGGTCGATGGTCGCGGTTTCGCTGGCAGTGTCGGCGTCCTCGGCGGCCCTGACCGTGACGGTCTTGGCGGTGCCCCAGTCTGTGGTGGTGAAGTCCAGCGATTCCGGGCTGATGCTCACATCGGTGTTTCGGCCGGCGCTCGGCTGCGCCAGCCTCACCGTGACGCCTGCGCTCGGCGCCGAGTTCAGCGCAACGGTGAAGGTTGCACTGCCGCTTTCGGTCACGGTCAGTCTGGTCGTCGACAGCACCAGCTCGACCGCATCGTCATCGGTCACATTCACCCGGGCGGTGGCGGTGACATTGTTGTAGCCGCCGCCCGAGGCGGACAGGGAGATGTCGTTGGTGTCATCGTCGATGTCGCTGTCGTGCCCCGCAGTCACGGTGACGCTCTGGTCGTCGTCCCAGTTGGTGGTCGTGAAGGTCAGCGAGGATTTGTTCAGCGTCAGATCGCCCGCTGCGGTCAGGCCCACCATCACACTGGCGCTGGGCCGCCTCACCAGCTTGACCTTGAATGCTCCGCTGCTGCCCTCGGTAATGGTCAGCGGTGTGTCCGTCAGCACCAGGCTGAGATCGTCATCGGTGACGTTCACCGTCGCCGAGCCGGCCGTGATGGCGTCGCCGGTGGCGCCGGTGAGGTTGATGGTGATGCTTTCGTCGTTGACATCGCTGTCGTCAACTGCTCTGACCGTCACGGTCTGGGTGGAGCTGTAGTTGGCTGAGGTGAAGTCCAGCGTGGCCGGGCTGACCGTGACGGCGCCGGTGTCAGCCGACACCACCTTGACGGTTCGGTCTCCGACCGGGGCCGAGGCCAGCTTGACTGTGAAGGTGTCGCTGCCGTCCTCACCGATGGTCAGCGTCGACTTCGACAGCGTCAGCCCGACCGGACTGTCGTCGTCGGCCAGGTCGACATCCACCGTTGCATCCTCAAAGCCGCCGCCGCCCAGGGTGATCTCTAAAGTTTCGTCGGTGGTGTCGGCGTCATCGGCGGCGGTGATCGTGACGGTCTGGGCGGTGCTCCAGTTGCCGTGGTCGAAGGTCAGGCTGTCCGGGTTGAGCGTGACGTCGTCGTTGTCCGATGTCAGATAGACTTTTCTGTTGAAGTTTCTGTGGTCCTCAGGCTGGGAGTCCAAGGCGACAGTGAATGTTGCGGTCTCGCCCTCAATCACATCCACGTCGGTTGAGGATATGGTCAGAGTCTTGTCGTCATCCACTATGTCTGCCACCGCCCTCCAGTTCCTGTCGTGGCGCTCCGACAAACCGTTGCTTTTGCCGAATACGATGCCTGCGTCATGGAAGTCATTCTTGTCGTTATCCTGCGGTGCGCTGAGTGTGATGGTCTGCGTCGTGTTCCAGTTTTGCTGGGTGAAGGTCAGGGTGACCGAATTCCCCGGCGTACTGTCGTTGGCCGACATCGTAAAGTGGGTATGGTCATTTTGAGTGGAGATTGTGACCGTTCTATCTGCGGGTGGCTCATCCAACAGCCTATATTTGAACGCTACCGTCGAGCCCTCGCCGATCACGACGCGCTCTTCAACCGGCTGCCCCCTGATGACCTCCCACAGATTGACGGTTAGCGAGCTGGAGGTGACGAAGGTGCCGGTCAGGTTGATGGTGGCGGTTTCGTCGTCCAGCGTGGTGTCTGTGGCCGCTGTGATCCTGACGGTCTGGTCGTCCTCCCAGTTGCTTGAGTTAAAGGTCAGCGTGTTCTGGTTGCCCGCTGTGGCGGTGTCGGTGTCGACGACGAGGCCGGCATTCGTGGACGCCACGGTGACGGTTCGAGTCGCCTTGGGGTCTTGGCCCAATTTGACCTTGAAGGTCTTGCCGGTTGCGGAGCCGTCCTCGTTTATATCCAGCGATGACTCTGACAGAGTCAGTGTGGACACGCTGGAGGCAGAGATGCCGCCGGTGACGGAGAAGGTGATCGTGACGGATTCGTCATCTGCATCGTCATCATCGACCCCCTCGATGGAGAACTCTTGTGAGGTTCCATAGTTGCCGGGGGTATAGGTTCGCGTGCTTGGAGTGACGGTCAGTTTCGAGCTGTCGCTGCTCACTGCGCTGACGACGGCATTCGATCTGGGGGTCTGGTGGGAGTTGATCAGATCCAATGCGACGCTAATCGTTAGCGAGCCGTCCTCGCCAATGGAGCTGCCTTGACTCGGCATAAGGAGTCTGCCGGACACTATGAGATCGTCGTCGCTCCACGCTGGAGGCAGAGATGCCGCCGGTGACGGAGAAGGTGATCGTGACGGATTCGTCATCTGCATCGTCATCATCGACCCCCTCGATGGAGAACTGTTGTGTGACTGTAAAGTTGCTGGGGGTATAGGTTCGCGTGCTTGGAGTGACGGTCAGTTTCGAGCTGTCGCTGCTCACTGCACTGACGACGGTATCCGATGAGGGGGTCTGGTGGGAGTTGATCAGATCCAATGCGACGCTAATCGTTCGTGAGCCGTCCTCGCTGATGGAGCTGCCTTGACTCGGCATAAGGAGTCTGCCGGACACTTGCGCACTTGCCGGGCTGGAGGCGATGGCGAGCATCATCACCAAGCCGGCCACGAAGGCAAGGCGAAGCGGTCTTAGGGTGCCGGACCCTCCCGTGGAATCGGTGCGGGAATGAAGGCTGCCACTGGTGTCGCCCTGGCCTTCAGCCCGACCGACAACCTGCCCTGAGCCCTTCATGCTCTCGGCTAAGGCGGGTGTCTTGGCAGTTGATGCGGTGCCTGTCTGGCCGAATTCCCCCGGGCCGGGGTCTTCGGCAGACCCCTGAGGCAGGCTGTGAGAGCCCGACCGGGACGGATGCACCGGCGGATATGGGAGGGCGGCGGGGGGCTCGCCCCAGGCAGCGGGCGAAGGCCGCTTTAGATCAGTGTCTGACTGGGTTCTAAGCCGTCTGTGAGGGGGGGGGGGCGTGTTTGGTCTGGATCCCGCTCTGGGCGGGGCTTGCCGGGAATCTTCTCTCAGCAGGGTCTGCCGATTGGCGTTTATGGGTGAGTATTCAAGTTCTCTCTTCCTGTTGGCTTTCATCTCAGCGCCCTCCCGGTCTTGAACGCACCGCCCGCTGGCGGCGCCGGTGGATTATAG
>MEIF01000160.1 GCA_001750645.1 Gammaproteobacteria bacterium AqS3 | reverse complement strand
TGCCCTCAAGCAGTGGTTGATCTGGTGAATGCGCTCTTCACTCCTAACAAAGGGTCGGCGATAGATTTGATCAAGGAAATTTTCTCTTGCGGCGACGCGGATGCAGGCAGCAAGGCTGAAGCCCGCGATGCCCTGCAGGTGCTCGTTGATTTGACGGGGGAAATCTTTGAAGACGGCTTTTTGAAGCTCGAAAGTTTCGAGCCGCACGGCACAAAAAACAGCAAAACTCCCGGATCGGTGACCCTGATCAAGGAAGAGAAGGAAGAGTCCAAAGGAAAAGAGGGGAAAGCCGGTAATGAGGACCCCGCTCCCCCTCTCCGCAACCCGCTCGTGCAGGAGGCCCAGGAAGACGATGAAAGCGTCGAGCATGCAATTCAGGAAGGCGCGGCCTTGGGGGAAACCATTAAGGAGTTTGGCAAGAGCGGCGGCTACGAGGAGGCGGATGTCATGCTGCTTCATCCAACCACGACTCATGCTCAAGGGCTCACCGACGGATTGGCGGGCGCTGGCATTTCCTGCGGCTTGATTGACAAGGCCGCCCGCATGGACAGCCTTGAGTGCCAGGACATACTTGCTCTGCTTCACGCGATTTTTGATCCGAGTTACGGCCTCATGGTCGCGCAGGTGCTGCGTTCTCCTATTTTCAACGTGCCCGAAGAAGATCTGTGGAAGGTTTTTCAAGCGGGCGACAGGAAAACCCACTGCGACTGGGTTGAAGGATTGGAAAATGCCAAGGGCGGCAAAGAACTGACAGAGGCACAAAGCAAGCTGTCAAGCTGGCGCGAAGCGTACCAGGAGCAAAAGCTGCCGGCGCACGAGCTGCTTGCCCTATGCTACAAAAAAGCCAACATAATCAACAAATACGTCGCAAAGGTTCCGCCAGCAATGGCCAAGCGCGTCGTGCTCAATCTCGAGTGGGTCCTGAATTACAGCCTGGAGGCCCTGGGAGGAAAGCTGGCCCTTCCGTCCGAATACGCTGAACATCTGCAAAAGCTAAGGGAAGCGAGCGAAGACATCTCTTCATCCATGGAGCAGGAAAAGGCCGTCCGCTCGCTCACCATCCACGGAGCCAAGGGCATGGAAGGGCGTTTGGTCGCGATTGGCAACTCCAATTACCCCAAAAGAAGCAAAGGCCCCCAAATGCTGCTGTCTTGGAATGTTGACGCCTTGGAAGAAGGCCCGGCGCACATTTCTTTTCTCCGCAGCAAAAAAGAGGCCTCTCAAAGCCAGAAGCTGGCTCTCAGGCAATTGGAGGCGGAGGCGGCGCAGGAGCGCTGCAATTTGCTGTACGTCGCGATGACGCGGGCCCAGGAACACCTGATTTTCAGCGTGAAGCCTATGAAAGAAACGGCGAACAGCCCTAAAGTCGGATGGGGAAACAAAGTCAGCGACTCCAGCCTCTTGCAAAAAGGCGCCCGAGTTCATCGTTACGGGGACCACACGGCCAAGAGAGTCGCTGAAGAAGAGGAGAACGACGAGCAGCTTGTTTGCTGGGGAGAAAAACCGGGCAAGCCCAGCATTGATACCGAGAAAAAGGACGCTTTATCCGAAGAATCCATCCGAGGCACCCAGCTGCACAATCTGCTGGCCCTGGAACTGCAGAGCAGCACCGATGAAAACGGCGTGCTTCAGCTGGATCTGCTCGACAAAAGGCTTGATCCAGCTGATGAAAAAACCTGGAGCATGCAGCGCCGCCTGCTGGGCATCGGCAAAAAACTGCAGGAAAAACTTGCCGGCCAGATAAAAACAATCCTGACCAATGAGAAAGAGAATCCGAACTACTTCGGCTTCTTGATCGCGCAGGAACCTTTCATCGAATGCGAGCTGCCGGCGGTTGACAACGATGGTGAATCCAGACGCATCGACTGCCTGCTCACCACCAAAGAAGGGGTCATCTGGATCTTGGATTTCAAAACCGGCAACACCGAAGAGCATGAAGAGGATCACAACAAGCAGCTCCGCGGCTATCGTGAAATAGTCAAGAAAAACTACCCGGACAAAGACGACGACGACATCAAAATTGCAATCGTCGACAAAGAAGGCGCATTGCGGGAAGTGACGCCCTAGCAAGCCTGCCGCCCGCGCGGCCGCCGCCTACTGGTAGTGGTACAGCGTGTTCGGGTGCGGCAGCTTGGTCCCTTCTTTCTTGGCCTCGGACACGATCAGCTGGCAGCTGGTGTCCTTCAGCAGCCGCAGGAAATTGTCGATGGCCTTCGGCTTGGCGT
>MEIF01000016.1 GCA_001750645.1 Gammaproteobacteria bacterium AqS3 | reverse complement strand
ATGCCGAAGGAATCCCAGTCGATCACCGTCCGGGTGCTGCGCTGCTCGATGAGAAGTCCGTCGCCGCTCCGGCTGATGCGGGCATCCCCCGCCCGAACATCGCCGCCCTCGGGCAGGCCGTGACCGATCAGCGCCGCCGGCGACGCCAGCAGCAGCGGCCGCAGACCCCGCGCCCGGCTAGCCCTCAGAAGACCGGCTGGCATTGAATCTCGCTGCGGCTGGCAGATTGTTCTTGATGATGGAATCGCTCGATTTGACGAACGCCAGGCACGGCTGGCTTGGGGGCGGAATTATATATGTATCTCAGAACCCCCGAAGGCCGCTCGATAGTCAACACCCGTCAGCCCGGCCAATTCGATGGGAGTGTCATTGTATAGATTGGCATGCCCTCATTCAGTTCTAATTGCCCTGCGGGTGCCCGTGCCCATTTCCCTGCCGGCAGAAGAGCGCTCTCGCAGTATTCCGCTCAATCAATCCGCCCCCTTTTTCAGAAGCCCCTGATCCAACTGCGGCAGCCAGTGAAAACTGAGCCGACCGATATGTTGCTATGCTATTGACCCTGAATGCACAGACAGAAAGGCACCTGACCATGCATAAAGTTATTCCGTATCTGCTGACTGCCCTGCTGATTGCGACGGTCGGCTGTGACCGCAGCACTGTGCAGATTGCAGCCGGGGAGGGGTTCCAAGAGCGTCTCCAGGAGGCCCTGATCACCGTTGAGCCCGGAACAGTCATTCAATTGCCGGAGGGACGCTTTGATCTGACCGATACGCTGTCCCTGGCCGTGCCGGGCGCTGTGCTGCAGGGTGCCGGCCCGGAGTCAACCGTCCTGTCCTTCTCGGGCATGCAGGTGGGCAGCGGCGGCGAGGGATTGACGGTGACCGCCGACAATGTCGTGCTGCGCGATTTCGGAATCGAGGACACCCGCTCGGATGGCATCAAGGTCAAGGGGGTGAGCAACATCCAGATGCTCAACCTCAGCGTTGTCTGGACACGGGGGCCGCACCCCGAAAACGGAGCTTATGGACTGTATCCGGTTGAATCCAATGGCGTTCTGGTGGACGGCGCCCGGGTGTCGGGGTCTTCCGATGCCGGCATCTACGTCGGCCAGTCAAAAAATATCGTTGTCCGCAATTCACGCGTCGATTTGAATGTCGCGGGCATTGAGATTGAAAACAGCCTCAACGCCGACGTCTACGACAACATCGCCACAGAAAACACCACGGGCATCCTGGTGTTCGATCTGCCCGATCTGCCGATGAAGGGAGGCGGCAATGTTCGGGTATTCCGCAACCAGGTCCACAACAACGAAACCGAAAACTTCGCCAAACCCGGCGCCATTGTCGCCACAGTCCCCCGAGGCGTCGGCGTCATCGTGATGGCCAACAGCCGTGTGGCCGTCTACGAAAATGAGATTCGCGACAACTCGACCGCCGGAGTGGTCGTCACCAGCTATACCCAGGAGACCGAGGACGCCGATTACTACCCGCACCCTGAGGGCATCTGGATACACGGCAATCGCTTTGGCCGCACAGGCTGGAACCCGAACACTGAAAAATTGGGCGAGCCGGTCTCCACGGCTCTTCAGGGGCGGGGTGCAGCCGTGCTGTGGGACGGCATCACCTTTGAGGGCTACGGCGATGAAGTGCCGGCGGACCGACGTCTCTACATCGAAAACAACGAGTTCACAGATGAGGAAACGCGCCGTTTTCTCAATGTCGCGAAAGTCTTGACGGGTATGGAGGGGGCTGAGGACCAAACGCCGCACGCCGGCTCTCTGCCCGTGAAAGTCAACGGCAGTGAACGCCAGTTCTAACCTGCTTCGGCCTTTTGTCCAGTTTTTAGTCGGCCTGTCAGCTTTATGCGGGGCCGCTTCGGCTTGCGCGCTCAACCGGGATGCGCTGATGCAGCAGCCCGCTCCGAAATGGATCTCGCAGCTGGAGCTTTTCGCCGATGCCGCTGCACAAGTCCCCGCCGAGGGTTTGGTGCCCTATCAAATCAACACGCCGCTGTTCTCCGACTATGCCGAAAAATACCGCTTCGTCGGCATTCCGCCCCATAGCAGGGCGCGCTACCGGGATCCGGAAGTGCCCGATTTTCCGGTGGGCACGGTATTGGTCAAGACTTTTGCCTACCCCTCCCTATCGGAGAGCGGGCTGAACCTGCTCGAGACCCGCCTGCTCGTGCATCGCCAGGGCGGCTGGGACGCGCTGGCCTATGTCTGGAATGAGGATCAGACCGATGCCCGGCTCAAGGTCGCCGGGGCGCGTTTGGCGGTGGCCTTTAACGACCCGGCGGGACGGCATCGACAAATCAGCTATCTGGTCCCCAACAAAAACCAGTGCGCAGGCTGCCATGCGGTCAATCGCCAGGTGCTGCCTATTGGACCGACCATTCGCCAGCTGAACGGCCCTCAGCATTACGCCGATGCCGGCGTTCAGAACCAGGTCGAATACTGGACGCGGCACGGACTTCTATCGGGCGCACCAAAGCCGACCCGGCAGAAGCCCTGGCCCGTTTCTGTCCGCTGGAATGACGAGCAGGCCAGCCTGGATGCACGCGCCCGCTCCTATCTGGAAATCAATTGCGCCCACTGCCACCGCCCAGAGGGGGCGGCCAGCCACACCAACCTCTACCTCCGGGCTTCGGATGTCGGCCTGAACATCGGACTCAACAAAAAACCGGTGGCGGCCGGACGCGGTTCAGGCGCTCTGACTCGCGTCCTGGTCCCCGGCGCTCCGGATGAATCGATCCTGCTGTTTCGAATGGACAACAACACCGACCCCGACATCATGATGCCGGAGCTGGGACGTGTTCTGAATCACGACGAGGGCATTGACCTGATACGCCGCTGGATCAGCTCGCTGGACGAGCGCTAAAACTCGTTTGCCGGATCCCCCCCGGACACCCCTATGCTGCGGCGTATGGACAGGTAGGCCGAGCGCGGAGCGCCCGGGAAATAACGGGGGCCGCTAAAGCCGTAGTCGGCCCGGTCAGCATATCGGGTGTTGCGCAGATTGCGCACCTTGAGGCTGTAGCTGTAGGGGGTGGTCTTGCCGGCCCAGTGAAGGGCCGCGTGCAGCAGAGTGTGTCCCCGGTACTGGTGCTTGTTGTCAGTGCCCGTGTAATACGGGCCAATGGACTGGGCCTCAAACTCAAACATGGAGCGCCCCCCGCTGCGGCGCCAGAACAGCGAGTGCATCAGGCGCGGCGCTGTGTCAATGAGATGACCTTTCTTGACCACCTGATTGCCGCCCAGAATGGCGTCAAAGTCGTACAAATGGCGCGCCAGAGTGCCCTGCCAATCAAAGGAGTACAGCCCGGCACCGGTGCCAATGCTCCACTCCAAGCCGGAATGCTCGCTGGCCCCGCTGCCGAGATATTCGTTCGCAGAATTCCGATAAATCGCGTTGTCCTTGTTCTGAATGAATGCCGTCAAGCTCCATCCGCCGCGCTTGAAATTGCCGGAGATCCCGGCCTCAAAACCGACCAGGCTCTCAATGCCCAGATCCGGATGCCGCTGAGCATCCCTGAGGCGGTAGAGCTCATTGATCTGCGGGGGGCGAAATGCCTGTGCCAGCGAGACGTGCCAGCGGGTCTTGGCAAAAGTCATGCCGGTCAGGGCAATGCGCTGGGCGCCGCCGGCGAATGAATCGCTGCGATCATCCGGCCGCGTGTAGAAGCAACTGTCAATGACCCCCGGCACGCAGTTCGTGCCGTCTTCCTTGGTGCTGCCGCTCACCATGCGGTTGTCGTAGTCATAGCGAATGCTCGTCAGACGCGAGTCGACCACCAGCACGACGCTGCTCTCCATCTGGCGGCGCAGCCTGTAGAAAAAGCTGACGGTCGAAAAATCGACGCTGTAGTCGTAGTGCTTTCCGGTGGGGCGGTGAGGCGAGCTGCCCAAGATCACCGTCGGCCCCTCCTGATACTGCTCCAGATCAACCACTCCGGTCTCGACGTGCCCGCCGAATTGATGCTCCTCTGAAACTTGGTAATCCCAGGCCAGCCCATAGCTGTTCTGACTGTTCTCCTCGATCGGCTTTCCGGGCAGAAAGTGCTGGGCAAATTTCATGTCGCTCTCGCGCATGTAGGGGGTCAGCGCCACCCGCTGAAGCCCATCGCTGTACACGGTCATTTTGTAGCTTGCGCGCAGTGCATTGGCGTCTCGAAATGCCTCAGGGTTTTGGTTGGCCCGGCTCAGATCCCTGTCCTTGTATACGTCATGATTCTCTTCATCATCCTCGACATATCCGGCCGTGTTCTGATTGAGCCGGTTCCACTGAATCAGCAGGGTGCCGGCATCCTCGTCCTGCCCCCTGTTGCGCGAAAGCGTGACCTGCTGCTGGGAGACCCTGCTGTCGTCCCGCCAGCCGGGGTCGTAGAGCATGTTGGTGTCCAGGCGCCACTTCCTGCCCTCATTGCCCAGCACCAGGCGGCGATGGCCGTGCGAGCCCGCCGTAAAATCCAGGTAGCGCGGATCTCCCAAACGCGGCGTCTCAACGTTGATCGCACCGTGCAGTGCATTTCCACCGGCCACGGCGCTGGCCGGACCTTTGATGACATCAACCCGATTGGCTCCGGCAAGCTGCACCTCAAACAATTCGTTGACATTGCAAAATCCGATGGGGCGAATGGGCAGGGAATTGACCGTGACCAGGAACGAACCGCAGGCCCCAGCCCCCGTCAGCACCGGAGAGCGAATCGCGCTGAGGTGCTCCTGACCCGAACCCCGGCTGATCCAAACGCCCTTTGTGCGCGCAAACAGCTCATGCGGGTGGCCGGGGCGAAGCCTGGCGATATCCGAATGCGCAACGCTGTCAACGCTGCCGCCAGCTGCCCAAGCCATGGCATTGCCTGTGACGATGATCTCTTCAACCGGCTTGATCACCCCCTCTTCCCCGGATGAAAAGACCAATCTTTCCGAATCGCTCGGGGGCGCCTCAGCAGCATTGCCTTGTGACGCGACCGGATCGCCCGAGGCGCCCTGACCCCAAGCCGCCGCAGCAACCAACAAGCCTGCTGCAAGCCCGGCGAAACACCGCGTCAAAGCGTTTTTCATTGCTGCTGCTCTCCTTTCAGGATCTCATAATCCTGACGCGCGCGGTAAATGATATACGCATGCACCGCTTCGACATCCGGCTCGCTCATCACAGGGGCAAAACTCACCATCCCCTTGGCAGCGTACACACCCTTGAAAACAATGTCCTGAAACAGCTCGTGCGTCTTGGCATCCATGGTGCGCAAATCTCCCAGCACCCCGCCGCCCACGGCATTGGCTCCGTGGCAGACAGAGCAGTGCCGGTGATAGAGCAGAGATCCGCTGTCGATTAAATCCTTGCCGCCCCTGCTATCCGGCGGCTCGGGAATGGCCACCATCTCAGCTGTGACTCCGGGCAGCTCCTCCGAAGCCCCCAGTCTGAAGGTGAGCACCCGTCCGAGCTTGTGATGTTCACTGACCGGCAGCTCAACCCCGCTGGCGAGGGCAAAGGCGCCTCCGTATCCCGCCAGCACGGTGACGTACTGCTGTCCGTCCAGCTCATAGGTGACCGGCGGGGCGATGATGCCGGTCTGGGCGAAGAAATTCCAGAGCTTCTGACCGGTGTCGGCACGGTGGGCGGAGAAGTATCCGCCGCTGCCCTGGAAGATCAAATTGCCCGCCGTGGCCAGCAGCCCGCCGTTCCAGGCATGATCCTGGGCAATGCGCCAGACCTCGCGCTGCTGAACAGGATCCCAGGCCAGCACCGAGCCGCGCACCAGTGCGCGCGTCGCCTTCTTCACCTCGGGTGTCTGGGGTGCATCAATAATCTGGGTGGCGACGTCAATGCCCAAATTCCAGTTGAAGCGGTGATATTCGGTCTTGGAGTCGCGCTTATAGGCAAATGGAATTTCCATGGTCGGAATGTAGACCAGGTTGGTGTCAGGGCTGTACGCCATGGGCTGCCAGTTGTGCGCACCGTAGGGGGCCGGGTAGATCAATTTGGCATCGTCTTCGGTGTACTGCGCATCCGGGTTTTCGACCGGCCGCCCCGTCTCCATGTCAATGTGCGTGGCCCAATTCACTTTGGGCTCGTACTTGCCCGCTGAAATCAGCTCGCCGCTGAGGCGGTCAATGACATAGAAGAAACCGTTTTTGGGGGCCTGCATCAAGACCTTGCGCGGGCTTCCGTCCAGCGTGATGTCGGTGAGAATGATGTGCTGCGTCGCGGTGTAGTCCCAGTTGTCCCCCGGGGTGGTCTGGTAGTGCCAGACATACTCGCCGGTATCGGGGCGCAGTGCGACAATCGAGGAGAGAAACCAGTTGTCTCCGCCGCCGGGCGAGCGCTCCTCCCGACTCCAGGGCGAGCCATTGCCGACGCCGATGTAAAGCAGATCGGCCTCGGGGTCATAGGCCATCGAGTCCCATACCGTTCCGCCGCCGCCCGCCTTCCAATACTCTCCGTCATCGGACCAGGTTTCGGCGGCGCGCTCAAGAATCGGCTGCTCAAAAGGCTCGGACGGGTCTCCCGGAACGGTGTAAAAGCGCCAGTCCAATTTGCCGGTCTCGGCGTCATAGGCGCTGACATACCCCCGAACGCCGTATTCTGCCCCGCCGTTGCCAATGATGACCCTGCCCTTGACGACGCGCGGGGCGCCGGTGATGGTGTAGGCCTTGTCTGGATCAGTGGTCTGCACAGACCAGATTTCCGAGCCGGTGGCGGCGTCCAGTGCGATCAACCGCCCATCCAGAGCGCCAACATAGATCTTGCCGCGCCACGCCGCGACACCTCGGTTGACCACATCGCAGCAGGCGTCTTTGCCCTTGGCCGGATCGACCTCGGGGTCGTAGCGCCAGATTTCCCCACCCGTGCGCGCATCCAGTGCAAACACCACGCTCCACGAGCCGGTTGCAAACATCATCCCGTCAACAACAATCGGCGATGCCTCCAAGCCGCGGTTGGTGCCCGTGTCGTAATACCAGGCCAGGCCGAGATCCTCAACATTGTCGGCATTGATCTGATTGAGCAGGCTGTAGCGCTGCTCGTCATAGGTTCGCCCGTGTGACAGCCAGGCTCCGGGCTCTGAATCAGCACGCTGAATGCGCTCACCGTCAATATCGGCTATCGGAGCGCTGCAGCCCCCCAAGACCAGCGCGATGCTCGCCAGAACAAGGCGATGCGAATTGAATGCCTGCAAAATTATCTTGAACATTTGGAAACCCTCCCTCGCGTTGCGCAAATATTACCCAATGACAGCTGCAATCCGGCAACGCACCAGAATCCAGCATCTGTACCAGTCTATCCAGAGGCGTCCTCAGGGATACGATCCGGGATCGCACTGCGCCATTCGTCCAGCATGCGCTCCGCTCGGAGCGCCGCCGCTGAATCAGGTGCGATGCGCATCAATTGACGCAGCAGCGACTCGGCCTCTTCATTGCGCCTCCCGTCACGCTCGATTTCCGCCAGTGCAATCAGCACATCCAACACCACGGGATGTTCGGGATAAGTGAATGTTGACAGCACCGCAGTAAAGTATTGACGCGCCGTCCCATCGTCGCCCTGAGTGCGCGAAATCAAACCCAGCCACATGTAGACGCGAGAAGCCAGGACATTTCCGGGGTAGGCGTCGAGCCAATTCGAGAACGCCGTGCGCGCTCGAGCATAAGAGCCCCGGCGCAGCGCCCTGAGTGCACCCCGATACTGCACCAGGGCGCCGTCATCGGCTTCATCGGTCTTGTCTGCCTGCGGGGCTGAGTCGGGCAGTTCAGGGGCACGGCTGTTCAACTGCCTGATCTCCTGCTCAATTTCCTGCTGACGCCGCCGCAGCCGCTCGCCCTGACGCTCCAGGGCGGCAATCTGCTCCTCAATTTCAAGCTGTTCAGCCTGCAGCGCCTCCCGCCAGATCTGAACGTCATCCAGCGGCGAGTCCTGCTGCTGCTCAATCTGCTGAGTCCCTGCCGCCGGCACCATCAAGACTGACAACAACACCCAGAGGTGCCTGTGCTCAATAGCGGATGACGACATAGGATGAGCCGCGCCGGTTCTCCGGAAGATCCGCGAACTGAATGGTGGGATCCGCCTGCGGCGGACGAAAATCCAATTCGCCGTAGCTGATCACCCGGATGCGATCCATCCTCATTCCAAAGCCCTGCATGAACGCCCAAATCCGACCCGCCAATTTTTCTCCGTAACCGACGTTATAGCGGCGCGATCCCCTGGCGCGCGTATGGACTTCCAATTCAAACTGGATGAAGTCATTGTTTGACAGATACAGCGTGTGCCGCTCCAGTATGTCCCTGGATTCAGGAGCAATGGTGCCGCCCGCTGTGAAGTAAATAATGTTGTTGCGCCGCAAAAGATTCATCTCAGCCATGCGCGCGGCGCGCAGACGCTCCTCTATCAGCGCCTCCAAATCATCAACAAAGCCCTCCCCCAGTCGCATCGCCGCCTCGATCTCCTCCTGCGTGGCCAGACTGCGGAACAGCTTGGACTGGGCGTCGGCATTGATGTCCAAATCGTCCTGTTTGGGTGCGCTGGAGCACGCCGACAGCAGCAAAAAAAATGCGCCCGCCATCAGCAGACGCAGGGCAGCAGCGGAGTTATTCACTGGTGTACCAAGACCAAGCTGGACTGTAGATCTTGCCACCCCCCGGGTTGATTAACTGAAATTTCGCCTGCCCATTGGTAGACACCCCGGACACTCTCCAGCTCCCGCCAGAAGTGGCATGGGAATAGAGCACCACCGCTCCATTGGGCGACATGGTTATCCCGTCAATCTCTGCATGACGATCACTGAGGTGCTGCATGCTAAATGACCCCATGTCGATCAGACCGATGCGATAGCCCCCTCCATCACCCACTATGGCGACGACCCGAAGGCTTGAGGGCATGTAGATGCCGTCGGCGTTGTAGTTGCCCTGGAAAGTGATGCGACGCTCATTGCGCCCATCCGCATCAATCTCGTACAGCTGCGGCGAGCCCGAGCGGTCTGATGTGAAGATCACCCTGTTGCCGTCGGCCGAGTAGCGCGGCGACGCCTCAACCGCATTGAGTCCCGCCAAACGTTCCGCCCGCTTGGTAGACAGGTTGACCACGTAGACATCCGGGTTGAAGCCGCGCGACTGCACCAAGACCAAGCTGCGACCGTCCGGCGAGAACGAGGCATCGCTGTTCACACCCAGACGTCTGGGAATCTCTGTGCGATTGCCGGTGGCCAGCTCCTGCACGTAGACGGTCGGGTAGCCCTTGTCCCAGGAGGTGTAGGCAAGGCTGCGGTTGTTATGCGACCAGGCCAGCCCGGAAAGCGGGTAGCGCGAGGAAAACACCTGACGCGCCCCATATCCATCGGCATCCGAAATAAGAATCTCAAACCGGGGTTCGCCGGCCTCAGTGGTCTCGCGAACATAGGCGATGAAGGTGTCAAAGGCTCCCTTGCGCTTGGTGAGGAATTCATACACCTCATTGGCGAATCTGTGCGCCAGATTGCGAACGCTGTCAACCGTTTTGACACTGAGTGTCTGCTGCAGATCAATGGTTGTGGTGCTGGCGCTGTAGAGAACGAAATCCAACTCCAGCCCGCCGGCGGGCGTCGGCTTGATCCGGGCTCCAACGGCGTAGTCCAAGCTGGCCCGGCGAAAACGCTCAAAGTCAGGCTCCTGGCCAATGGTCACGCTGGCACCGGGGACATCAACGATGTTGACTTCTCCCGTTGAGGACAGATCCTTTGAGAAGATCTCGCGAATCAATTTGCGCTGCTCGGCTGTGCTGTCACCGTCAAACTCAGAGACAAACAAAAACGGCACCGACTCGACACCGCGCCGGACCTCAATCAGGTTGTCCTGTGCTTGCAATAGGGGCAGAAATACAAGCAGTAACAGTCCCAGTGCGAAGCGGCGCAGCAGCACTAGTTTGCTTCCTTAATCATTCTCACACGCATGCTCGCAAAATGCTTTTTGAACAGGCTGGGGGGAATATCGCGCAGACGCGGAATACGCTTGACCAGAGCAGCTGCGCGCATCACCGACTGATCAAAGCGGATGTTGCCGCTCTTCTGGGACATCTGGAAGCTGAGCACGTCGCCGTTGGGGGCAAAACGAACGCTGAGATAGGCGACAGTGCCGACGCGCGTGCCGGGCGGCTGACGCCAGCGGCTTTCAAAGGTTCTCTGAATCAGCGCCTGATAGTTGCGAATGAAATCCCGCTCCTGCATGGCCACCTTGACCATGGAGTCGGCACCCTCCATCCCGCTCTCAGAGCCGACATCGACCATCTCCAGCTCTTTCAGCTCGTCAAGATCAATGTTCGAGGAAAAATCTTCGTTCAACAGGCTGGAGGTTTTGACCGGCTCCAATTCAAACTGGGGTCGCTCGCGCTTGGGCATGACCTGCTGCATCTGCGGGGTGTTGGGCAGCTCCTTGACCAGCTCGGCAGGAACAAAGTCGAGATCTTCCTCGCTCACCACCATTTCGCTGGATTCAGTGAATACGGTTGCCAGCAGGACGATCAGCACCGCATGAAAAATGACAGAGCCGGCGACAGCGCCAACCAGCTCCGAGTTTTTGCCGCCCATCATGATTATTTGCCCTCAGCTGGATCGGTGATGAGTCCCAGAGAAAGCGCACCCGCCTCCTGCAATGTCGCCAAAACACCGGCAACGTCACCATAGCTCGCTGTTTTATCGCCGCGCACCAACACCTGGATATCTGGACGCAGACGCAGCACCAGACGAGCGTGGTCTTCCAATTCGGCAAGCGAGGCCATGGGAATATTGCCGTCAATGTTCTCGACGTTTATCGCCCCCTCAGGATCAACCGAGACCACCAGGCGCTTCTCGTCCTTTTTCATCTGCTCAGCTTCGGTATCCGGCAGATCCAGGCGCACCCCCTCCATCATCAGGGGTGCCGTGATCACGAAGATAACCAGCAACACCAACATCACGTCAATGTAGGGCACAACGTTGATCTCCGTGACCAGTCCCTTACCTTTTTGAACAGCTGCCATGGCTTTTCTCCTCCGCTAGCGGGTGTTAGCTGCCGGCCTTGCGACTCAGCACCGAAAGAAGTTCCTCAGAGAATGTTGAGGTTCCTGTCGCCAGATCGGTTGCCTGAACTGCAAAGCGGTTGTAGGCAACCAGCGCCGGAATGGCGGCGAACAGACCGATGGCCGTTGCAATCAGCGCCTCTGCAATACCGGGAGCAACCGTATTGAGGGTGGCCTGCTGCACACCGGCCAAACCGATGAAGGCGTTCATGATTCCCCAGACCGTGCCAAACAAGCCGACATACGGGCTCACCGATGCCACTGTCGCCAAATAGGGGAGATAGCTGTTGAGGCGCTGATCCTCGCGCACCAGGGAGACGTTCATCACGCGGTCAACTGATTTGACCAGCCGCTCCGTATCGTTCTCTCTGCTCTCCAGGCGCTTGTATTCGGTCATGCCTGCCACGAATACGCCCGTGGTGCCGCCCTCCTCCTCGCCAATCTCTGAAAATTCTTCGTAGAGACTGTCTATCGATTCATCATCTCCCCAGAATCGATCCTCAAACTGCTTGTTTTGACGATCAGTCCGTGACAGCACCATGAAGCGCTGAATGATCAGCACCCATGAGGAAATCGAGAAGAACACTAGGATCAGCATCACGATCTGCACCGTGATACTGGCTGCCAAGATGAGTTCCCATACGTTAAATGCTTCGCCGGTAGTTTCCATTAAATTTCTCCTCCTAGTCAGGATGGTCAGAGCGGATACAGCTTAAAGCTGCAAGAACTGATGAGAGGTCAAAACGCCGTGGGCAATCGCAACCGGTGGAAGTGTAGCAAAAAAAGCGGCGTTGTAGACAAACACGACGACGAGCAGGCGCTCTCATTCTTGAGCGGAGCCCAGGGTTGCCCCCAGCTCCCCCATTTCAAGCCCCAGGCACTGGACTGCCGCAGGGGTCGCGCAGCGTCCCTGTGCAGAGCGCACCAGCAAGCCCTGCTGTATCAGGTAGGGCTCGACAATTTCCTCGAGCGTGCCTTTGTCCTCGCCGACCGCAATGGCCAAGCTGCTGATACCGACGGGCCCCCCGCGAAAATGACCGATCAAAACCTGCAGGTAGCGGCGGTCCTGAGCGTCCAAACCGCGCCCGTCAACTTCGAGCAGGTCGAGCGCCTCGGCAGCGACTGCCGCGTTGATCACGCCCCCGGCCCGAACCTCGGCAACATCGCGCGCGCGCCTCAGCAGTCTGTTGGCAATGCGCGGCGTCCCGCGCGAGCGCCGGGCGATCTCGCGCGCACCATCGACTTCCAGGTCATAGCCCAGCAGGCCTGCCGCTCGACCGACAATCCCCTCAAGATCTTCGACTGCGTAGTACTCCAGCCGAAGCGTGATCCCAAAACGATCGCGCAATGGCGCGGTCAAACTGCCGGCCCGGGTGGTGGCTCCGATCAGAGTGAATGGATGCAGGTCGAGCTTGATGGATCTCGCCGACGGCCCCTCGCCGATGACGATGTCCAGCCGATAGTCCTCCATTGCCGGATAGAGCAGCTCCTCGATCTGCGGATTGAGGCGGTGAATTTCATCAATGAACAGCACGGATCCGGGTTCCAGATGCGTCAGAACCGCCGCCAGATCCCCGCCCTTCTCAAGCACCGGCCCTGAGGTCGCATGCATTTGACCGCTCATCTCGCGCGCGATGATTGAGGCCAGGGTGGTCTTGCCCAAGCCGGGCGGGCCGAAAATGAGGGTGTGGTCGAGCGGCTCGCGGCGCTGCTGCGCCGCCTGCACGAAGACGCTCAGCTGGTCAGTGGCGCGCTGCTGGCCCCGATATTCGCTCAGGTGAAGCGGGCGCAGGGTGCGCTCAAAGTGCTCCTCCTGGGGCAGCTGAGGCGCCTCGGTGCTGGGCTTGCTCTTGGACAATGGATCGGCCAGAACACCGGCGCGAGCGATTATAGATAGATCAACTGATGGGCGATGGGTCGCCGGCGGAAGAGCCTCGGGAATGGTGAACTCCAATTTGGGCTCTTAAAATCAGCAGGGACACGACTCAGCAGACAGGTTGGCATGAAGACCATAGGCCTGATAGGCGGAACCAGCTGGGAATCGACTCAGATCTACTACGGACATCTCAACCGTCTGGTGCAGGACCGCCTCGGAGGGCACAGCAGCGCGCGCTTGCTGCTGCATTCAGTCAACTTCGCCGAATTTGAACCGCTGATGCGCGCAGGAAAGTGGGACGTTCTCGCCGAGCGTCTATGCTCGTGCGCCAGGCAAGTTGAGGCGGGCGGGGGCGAGTGTCTGCTGCTGTGCACCAACACCATGCACCGGGTCGCCGAGTGCATTGAGGAGGCCGTTGATATTCCCCTGCTGCACATCGTTGACGCTCTGGGGTGCGCCCTGCAGGAAGATTGCATTGACACTGTCGGGCTGCTCGGGACCACGTTCACCGCGATGGACCCCTCCTACTCCGGCAGGCTCAAGGATCGGTTCGGGGTGCGCACACTGAAGCCCTCGGAAGCCCTGCAGCAGCGCATCAATGCAGTCATTTTTGAGGAGCTGTGCCACGGCGTGGTGAGCGATGAATCGCGGTGCGAGTACCAGGCCGCAATCGATGAGCTGCACCGGGCCGGCTGCGGCGGCATCATCCTCGGCTGCACTGAAATCGGAATGCTGATCTCGCCCGAGGATTCTCCCCTTCCCCTCTACGACACGGCCCATCTGCACGCCTGTGCAGCCGTCGATTGGGCTCTGGTGCAGGACTAAGGCCAGAGTTCAGCTAGCTTGTGCGCAGGTGCAGCAGCGCCGCGCGAATGATTTCACCCTCGTCGAGTCTGGGGTTCTCAGTCAGCACGGCATCGACCGCCTCAAGTGCCTGGTGGGGCTTGATGCCCAGCGCCCTGAGTGCGGCAATCCCCGCAGCCCGGGCACTGCCCGCTGCATCCGGAACGAGCCCCTCAACTTCGGCAAACTCCGAGGCGACATCCCCGATTTCCAGCAGCAGCCGCTCGGCAGTTTTTGCCCCGACCCCCTTGACTCGCACGAGCGCGGCGGCATCCCGATCATTCAGAGCCTGCAGCAGTCCCGAAGCCCCCAGCCGGCTCAGCAGCTGCAGGGCGACCGCCGGACCGAGACCGCGCACCCGCTGCAAGTGCGCGAACAGATCGCGCTCAATGCGCTGCATAAATCCGTAGAGCACTGAGCGTCCATCATCGCGGCTCACGTAGTGATGGATGTGCAGCGATTGCTCGCTGTCGGGAAGCACGGTGTAAGAGGCCGTGTCGGGCACCGCAACCTGATATCCGACCCCGCCGCACTCAAGCACCCAGATGCCGGGGGTGCAGTGAATGAGGGAACCGCGCAAATGGGCGATCAACGCACTCCGCCGACCAGCGCACTGCGGCCGGGAACGTGTGTGTGGGCATGGCAGATGGCCGCTGCCAGAGCATCAGCCTGATCTTCCTGCAGGGCATCACTCAACCCCAGCAATCGACCGATCATGAATTGAATCTGATCTTTGGCCGCCGCCCCGGTTCCGACGATGGCCTGCTTGATCTGTCTCGGAGCGTATTCGTAAACCTGATCGGTGTGCTGTGCTGCCGCCAAAAGCAGCACGCCCCGCACATGTCCCAAGACCAGCGCCGCTTTTGCCATCTTCGGGGCCATGAAGACCTGCTCGACAGCGATTTCAGAGGGTTGAATTGCTTTGATGACGGAGGTGATCTCGCTGTGGATATGCCCGAGCCGCTGGGGAAGTGATTGACGCGAGTTTGATCGAATCGCACCGCTGCCCAGATGACGCAGCCGATCAGCATCCACCGCCACAGCCCCCCAGCCCGTCAACCTTGAGCCGGGATCCAACCCCAGAACGATGCGCTCCCTGGATTCAGTCCGCATCGGGAAAAATGGCGTTGGAGTAGACGTTCTGGGTGTCGTCAAGATCCTCCAGGCTGCTGAGCAGCCTCTCGACCTTTTCGACAAACCCGCCCTCCAGTTCAACCTGCGTCTCTGACAGGCGCACCACTTCCGGCGTTGCACATTCCATTCCCGCCTCAACAAGCGCCTGATGCACGGCCTCAACTTCGGCCGGCGGGGCGAGGACGCGAAATCCTCCATCCGTATCGATCTCGATGTCCTCGGCCCCGGCCTCAAGCGCCAAGTCCATCAATCGATCCTCGTCGACTCCCTGAGCCACTGCAATCAGACCCAGGGTCTGAAACATATAGGACACCGAGCCGTCGGTCCCCATGCTGCCTCCATTCTTGGAGAAAGCGTTGCGCACCTCGGCGACGGTGCGGTTGCGGTTGTCAGTGGTGCACTCGACGATGACGGCAACCCCGCCCGGACCGTAGCCCTCGTAGATGATTTCGTGCAGCTCAACCCCGTCCCCGCCGCCGGCGCCCCGGCTGACGGCTCTGTCGATCGTGTCCTTGGGAACGTTCTCGGAATTGGCTTTGGCGATTGCCAGCTTCAGGCGGGACGAGTCAGGGCCCTCGCGCGCGGCAACGGTGATCTCCCGCAGCAGACGGGTATAGAGCCGTCCCCGCTTGGCGTCTTGAGCCGCCTTGCGGTGCTTGATATTGGCCCACTTGCTGTGCCCGGCCATCGATCAATCCCCTCTGTCCTCGGAGAGCAGCCGGATGCCGAGTGAGCTCAATTGCGGTTCTGAAGCCCCTCCGGGCGCTTCAGTCATTGGGCAGACGGCCTGCTGCGTCTTGGGGAATGCTATCACCTCGCGGATGCTCGGAACCCCCAGCATCAGCATCGCCAGACGATCAATGCCGTAGGCGATGCCGCCGTGCGGCGGGCAGCCTGAACGAAGGGCTTTCAGCAAAAAGCCGAACTGCGTCTGAATCGAGTCCTCGTCCATGCCCAGCAGCCTGAGCACCTCAACCTGCAGGTCGGCATCGTGAATTCGAATCGAGCCGCCGCCGATCTCGCTGCCGTTGAGAACAATGTCATAGGCGCGCGAGCGCGCCCTCAGCGGCTGATCGCGCAGGGTCTGCATATCGCAGTCCGGCGCCGTAAAGGGATGATGCACTGCAGCCAGTCGTCCAGCCTGGGCCGGGTCCGCCTCAAACATCGGGAAGTCCAGCACCCAGCAGGGCCTGAAGCCATCCTCAAGCAGATCCAAATCGGCGCCCAGGCGATCACGCAGGGCGCCGAGGCTGGCGGACACGGTCGCCGCCTCACCTGCCCCGAAAAACAGCAGGTCGCCGTCCTGGGCTCCGCAGGCGTCAAGAATCTGCAAAGTCGGCCCCTCGCCGAGAAACTTGATGATCGGAGACTGCAGACCCTCAAGCCCCTGAGCGCGCGAGGTCACTTTGATATAGGCCAGTCCTTTGGCCCCGTAGGTGCCGACAAATTCGGTGTAGCGGTCGATGCTGCTGCGCGGCATGGCGGCGCCGCCGGGGACGCGCAGGACCGCCACACGACCGGTCTCGCTCGTCGCCGGTTCGGCGAAAACCTTAAAGCCGGAGCCGCGCACGCAGGAGACGATGTCAACCAACTCAAGGGGGTTGCGCAGATCGGGGGCATCGCTGCCATAGCGCTGCATGGCCTCATCCCAACTCAGGCGCGGAAACTCGCCCAGATCAACGTCCAGCAGTTCGGCGAACAGCGTCCGGATCAGCTGCTCGTTGAGGGCAATCACGGCCTCGGCGTCGACAAAGGAGCATTCAACGTCCAGCTGGGTGAATTCGGGCTGGCGGTCGGCGCGCAAATCTTCATCGCGAAAACAGCGGGCAATCTGATAGTAGCGATCCGCCCCGGCCGCCATCAGCGTCTGCTTGAACAGCTGCGGCGACTGCGGCAGGGCAAAAAAGCGCCCGGGATGGACCCGGCTGGGAATGAGGTAGTCGCGGGCGCCCTCGGGAGTGGCGCGCGTCAGCATGGGGGTCTCGACTTCCAGGAAATCCCGCGCGTCCCAGAAGGCCCGTATCCGGCTCAGCAGCTTGGCACGAAAGCGCAGGTTGTGCTGCATCTGGGGACGGCGCAGATCCAGAAAGCGGTGCCGCAGGCGCACCTCCTCACCTGAATCCATGTATTCATCGAGGGCGATCGCGGGAGTCTCGGCGCGGTTCAAGATTTCAATCTCGCGCACCAGCACCTCGATCTCGCCCGTCGTCAGATCAAGATTGACAGTGCCCTCCGGGCGGCGGCGCACGCGCCCCGAGACGCGAACGACGTATTCATTGCGGCAGGAGTCGGCAATCGCAAAGGCCTCCTCGGTGTCCGGATCGCAGACGATCTGAACCAGGCCGGCTGAATCGCGCAGGTCGAGAAAGATGACCCCGCCGTGGTCGCGCCGACGATGCACCCAACCGCACAGCATGATGTTCCGGTCGAGTTGTTCACTGGTGACTTCGCCGCATTTGCAGTCGCGCATGGCCTTGTTTTCAGCGGGACAGCGGCGGGCAGCCATTATACTGGCCGGACTTTTCCGACCGGCACTCGCCCGTGGATTCAACCCCTCGCGGCAGCCTGACGCGCGCCAGCCGCTTCCCGATCGCGGTGCTCAAAGAGACCCCCTCAGATGCTGAAATCGTCAGCCATCAGCTGATGCTGCGCGCCGGGCTGATCCGCCGGGCCGCATCGGGTGTCTACACGTGGCTGCCAATGGGCATGCGCGTGCTCAACAAGGTTCAGGAGATTGTCCGCAGCTCAATGAACCGGCACGGGGCGATGGAGGTGTTGATGCCGGTGCTCAACCCGGGCGAGCTGTGGCGTCACAGCGGTCGCTGGGACGATTACGGCCCCGACCTGATGCGACTGACCGACCGGCACGGACGCGAATTTTGCCTGGGGCCGACGCACGAGGAAATCATCACCGACACGCTGCGCCAGGAACTGCACAGCCACGCCCAGCTGCCCTGCAATTTCTACCAGATCCAGACCAAATTTCGGGATGAGGTTCGCCCGCGCTTCGGCGTCATGCGCGGACGCGAGTTCATCATGAAGGACGCCTACTCCTTTCACACCTCCCAGGAATGCATGGACGAGGGCTATCAGGCGATGCACGACGCCTACTGTGAAATCTTTGACCGGCTCGGGATTGACTACATCGCCGTGCGCGCCGACTCGGGCAACATCGGCGGCAGCCTGTCGCACGAATTTCAGATGCTGGCCGAATCGGGCGAGGATGTCATCGTCTGCAGCGACACTTCCGACTACGCCGCCAACCTCGAGTTCGCCGAGGCGCTTCCCCCGGAGCTGCCGGCGGGGGATGGCAGCGAATCGCTCGAGCGCGTGGCAACCCCCGGATGCACCACCATTGATGATGTCTGCACTCACCTGAACGTCCCGCCCGAGCGCACCATCAAGATCTTGGCGCTGGCCGGGAGCGACGATGCCCCCGCCGTGGCCGTGGCGCTGCGGGGGGATCACAGTCTCGCCGAGCTCAAGCTGGCGCGCCTCAACCTGGGAGTCGCCCAACCGGTGCAGCTGCTTGAGGGCGAGGCGCTCGCCGGCTTGGGTCTCGTGCCGGGCTCAATCGCCCCCTTTGACCTGCCGATACCGCTCGTGGTCGACCGGGACGCCGCCGCACTGTCCGATTTTGTCTGCGGAGCGGGCGCGCCCGACATGCACTGCACCGGGGTCAACTGGGCGCGCGATGTCGGCGAAATCCAGGTCCACGATCTGCGCAATGTCTGCGAGGGGGAGCCGAGCCCGGACGGCTCGGGCAAACTGGTTTTCCGCCGCGGCATTGAGGTGGGCCATATCTTCCAGCTGGGAACCAAGTACAGCGATGCGCTCGGCCTGCGGGTTCTGGGTGCAGATGGCAAGCCGATCACGCCCCTGATGGGCTGCTACGGTCTCGGCGTCACCCGGGTCGTGGCGGCGGCGATCGAACAGAATCACGACGAGCAGGGCATCGTCTGGCCGCAGCCCATGGCGCCTTTTCATGTGGTCGTGGTGCTGCTGAACCCCGCTGGAAGGCGCGCCCTGACCGAGTGCGCCGAGGCACTCGGACAATCCCTGGCCGAGGCCGGCTGCGAAGTGCTTCTGGAGGACACCGAAGAGCGCGCGGGGGCCAAATTTGCCAGCACCGAGCTGCTGGGAATTCCGCACCGGCTGGTGGTCAGTGAGCGCAATGTCGAGGCGGGCGAGATCGAATACCGAAGCCGCAGCGCTGAACAGTCCGAGCAGTGGCCCATCCAAGAGGCCGCACAGCGCCTGCTCAGGCGACTGCGGACTTAGCCAGGACTTAGATCAGCAGCCAGACGCCCCCTGCCCGCCGCTGGATCAACGCAGGAATGGGCGGAACCTGCGCGATTCAGGCCGCAACTCTGCACCGGCCTGTCTGACTAAGCCGCCTCGGCCGGCTCCTGTGTTTTTTTGGCCTGCTCGGATTCATCCCCGTCCTGCACCGCATCATCGATTTGCGGCAGCCGCTTGGCCTTGATCGCCGCTTCGAGCTCGCCGGCCTGCCTGGTATTTTCGGCGAGCCAATGACAGGACTTGTTCTTGCCCTGGCCGATGCGCTCCCCGCCATAGCTGTACCAGGCCCCCGACTTCTCGACCAAGCCGTCGGCGACCCCCATGTCGAGGAGTTCGCCGAGGCGGTTGATGCCCTTGCCGTAGAGAATCTGAAACTCGACCTGACGGAACGGCGGGGCCACCTTGTTTTTGACCACCTTGACGCGGGTCTCGTTGCCGATGACCTCATCGCCGTCCTTCACCGCACCGATGCGGCGAATGTCCAGCCGCACCGAGGAGTAGAACTTGAGCGCATTGCCGCCGGTGGTGGTCTCGGGGCTGCCGTACATCACGCCGATCTTCATGCGAATCTGGTTGATGAAAATCACCGTGCAGCGAGAGTGCCCGACATTGGCCGTGATCTTGCGCAGCGCCTGGCTCATGAGGCGCGCCTGCAGCCCGACGTGCGAATCGCCCATCTCGCCGTCAATCTCGGCCTTGGGGGTCAGCGCCGCGACCGAGTCGATCACGATCAGGTCAACCGCACCGGAGCGCACCAGCATGTCGACCATCTCGAGCGCCTGCTCACCGGTGTCCGGCTGCGAGACGATGAGGTCGTCGAGATTGACGCCCAGCGCCTGGGCGTAGGTCGGGTCCAGTGCATGCTCGGCGTCGACGAAGGCGACAGTGCCCTCCTGCCGCTGCATTTGGGCGGCGACCATCAGCGTCAGCGTGGTTTTGCCGGACGACTCAGGCCCATAGATCTCGACAATGCGTCCGCGCGGCAGCCCGCCAATGCCCAGGGCGATGTCAAGCCCGAGCGAACCGGTCGGAACGGCTGGAACCCGCTCTTGAACTGAATCGCCCAGTCGCATGACTGAG
Organism: Gammaproteobacteria bacterium AqS3; assembly: GCA_001750645.1. GTDB lineage: Bacteria > Pseudomonadota > Gammaproteobacteria > MEIF01 > AqS3 > AqS3. The sequence continues at coordinate 19,662 of MEIF01000016.1, read as the reverse complement.
CCCTTGCCAAACTGCTGCTCGATGCGACTCAGAGCGGCGTCCAGAGCCTTTTTGCGATCGTTGGAATTGGCCATTAAATTTCTCCTGAAGAGGTTTTGAAAAGCAGGTTATCGCACAATTTACCGCACGGGAATGTGATCCTGATCACACGGTGTCTTTGCCGGCGCTTTCGACCGTCAGATATGACAGCGCCTGTGCGAGGGCGTATTGGACGCTGGCCGAGCGCACCTCGGTGCGATCCCCGTCAAAGTGGCAGCGCTCGCTGTGCGTGCTGACCTCGCCGGCATCGTCCCGAATGCACCAAGCCATCCAGACGGTGCCTACCGGCCGCTCGGCTGAACCGCCGCCGGGCCCGGCGATGCCGCTGAGGGAAATGGCCATGTCGGCACGAGCGCGCTCAAGTGCACCGAGCGCCATGGCCTCCACCACCGCTGCGCTAACCGCCCCCTCTGCCTTGAGCACCGCTTTGGGCACGCCGAGAATGTCGGCCTTGGCTCGGTTGGAATAGGTGACGAATGCCGCCGCAAAACAGCGCGAGCTGCCCGGGATGTCAGTGATTGCAGCGGCGACACCGCCCCCGGTGCAGGACTCGGCGGTGGTAATCGAGCGCCCCCGCTCGTGCAGCTGATGCACCAAATCTCGCGCCGTTTGGGAGGGCGTTGTCAATGCGCTCAATTGTCTCCCTCGCCACCCAACCTTCGCCGCACGGCAGTATTCTGCGACATTGACCGATTGGATTGAATTACTTGCCCTTGCCTCCGCCGGCGGGTGCATTGCCGCGACCGCCGCCCGAAGGATTGCCGGTGCCGGAGGGCCAGCCGCCCTTACCGCCTGAACCTTTACCGCCGCCCCCGCCTTTCTTACTATACTGCCCGGTTGCCTGAATTTTGCTTTTGATAACCATGAGATCTCCTGATGGGCTATTCAATTGCATTCCCATCAGCATAACACCTCAAGGTGTCGATTTAAAACTGTCCCGACAAAAACAAGAAAATGATGCAGAGCAGTAACACCCCCGCCCCTGTGCGCAACCTATCCGATCACACGCCGATGATGCAGCAGTATCTGCGCATCAAAGCTGAGCACCCCTCTGAACTCCTGCTCTATCGCATGGGCGATTTCTACGAGTTGTTCTACGAGGACGCCGTGCGCGGTGCCGAGCTGCTCGACCTGACGCTGACCGCGCGCGGACAGTCGGCCGGAGAGCCGATTCCGATGGCTGGAATCCCGCACCACGCCCTGGACACCTACCTCAAGCGGCTGGTCGCCCTGGATGAGCGCGTGGCCATATGCGAGCAGACCGGCGAGGCGCCCTCGGGCACTCACAAGGGGGCGCCCATGCCCAGAGAGGTGGTGCGCATCGTGACCCGCGGCACGATCACAGAGGAGACCCTGTTGGACAGCCGCCAAGACAACGTCCTGTGCGCTCTGTGCCGTCCCAGTGCAAACGGCCCCTGGGGGCTGGCTCTTCTGGATCTGAGTGCGGGACGCTATGCCCTGGGTGAATATTCCGACAAGACGGATCTTGAAGGTGAGTTGGCGCGCCTGGCGCCCGCAGAGGTGCTGGTGCCGGAGGGACTGGATCTGGACGGCATGGAGATCGAGCACGCCACTGTGCGCCAGAGCTGGGAGTTCGACTATGCCGCAGCTCACCGCAGGCTGTGCGAGCACTTCGGCACGCTCAACCTGGCGCATCTGGAATGCGAGCACCTCAAGGCCGCTCTCGGAGCGGCAGGGGCGCTGCTCGGCTATGCCCAACTGACACAAAAGTCCGCCCTGGAATATCTCGACCATCTTGAGCGACTGGTGTCGGACAGCCAGCTCAAGCTGAATCCCCAGGCGCGCGCCTCGCTGGAATTGGAAAGCAGCCTGAGCGGCGACCCCAAGGCCAATCTGCTGTGGGTGCTGGACCACTGTCAAACCCCCATGGGCGCGCGGGCGCTGCGTCGCATGCTCAACGAGCCGCTGCGCGACTTTGCCGTGCTGCGCGCGCGCCAGCAAGCCCAGACCGATCTGACCGCATCGGCCAGCGATGCACTGCTGGCCGGGCTGCTGCAGCGCATCGGCGACATCGAGCGACCGCTGGCGCGCATCGGCATCGAGCGCGCCAGCCCGCGCGATCTGGGCCGCATTCGCACCGCCCTGACCGTGCTGCCCGAGCTCGCCGAGGCACTGCAGTCGCTGAGCGCCCCGCTGCTGCGTCAAATCGCCGCCGACACCCAGCCCTTGCCCGAGCTCTGCGACGAGCTGGTGCGCGCCCTGATTGATGAGCTTCCGACACACGCCCGGGATGGCGGCATCCTCGCCGAACGCTATGACGAGGAACTCGACCGCCTGCGCAATCTGGCCGACTCAGCCAGCCGGGAAATCACCGAGATGGAAGCCCGCGAGCGCGACGCCACCGGCATTTCGCAGCTGCGCATCCGGTACAACCGGGTGCAGGGCTATTACATTGAGCTGCCGCGCAGCCAGGCTGAACGCGCACCGGAACACTACCACCGCCGTCAGACTGTCAGGAATTCAGAGCGCTACTTCACCGAAGAGCTGAAAAGTTTTGAGGAGATGGTTCACTCCAGCCAGGAGCAGTCGCTGGCGCGGGAACGCGCGCTCTACACCGCTCTGCTGCAGCGCGTTCGGGATCAGTACGCCAGGCTGCAGACCTGTGCCCGCGCACTCTCGCTGCTGGACGTGCTGTGCTGTCTGACCGACCGGGCGCGCATGCTGGACTGGCACCTGCCCGAACTCGTCGACACCCCCGGCATCGAAATCGAGCAGGGCCGCCACCCGACCGTCCAGGCGCACAGTTCTGACGCCTTCGTGCCCAACGATGTCGGGCTCAGCGAGACGCGCCGCTGCCTGCTGATCACCGGACCCAATATGGGCGGAAAATCAACTTACATGCGCCAGGTGGCGCTGATCGTCATCCTGGCTCACATCGGCGCCCCCGTCCCGGCAAGCCGCGCCCGCATCGGCCCGGTTGATCGCATCTTTACGCGCATTGGCGCCGGCGACAACCTCGCTGCCGGACTGTCCACGTTTATGCTGGAAATGATGGAGACCGCCGTCATCCTGCGCCAGGCCGGCCCGCAGAGCCTGGTGCTGATGGACGAAATCGGCCGCGGCACCAGCACGTCGGACGGGCTGGCTCTGGCTTGGGCCAGTCTGCGTCACCTGGTGCTGCAGCGCGGCTCCTTTGCCCTGTTCGCCACCCACTATTTTGAACTGACCGAACTGGCTGAAAGCCTGCCGGCCACCGTCAACCTGCACTTCAGCGCCAATGAATATGAGGACGCGCGCGGCCATGTGCGGCTGGCATTCCAGCACCGCGTGCACGAGGGAGCGACCAACCGCAGCTACGGCCTGCATGTGGCTCGGCTGGCCGGCATCCCCGAACCGGTTCTGGGCGATGCGCGCAGCAAGATGCAGGAACTGGACCAGCCCCGCAAAGAGTCAGCCGGCACCGAAACACCTCCCGCACAGGCGAGCGGTGGGCGCTCCCCGATTGAAGAGCGTCTGGCCTTGATCGACATCGATCAGCTGAGCCCGAGAGAGGCACAGGCATTGCTGTACGAACTGCGCACCCTGCTGGACAGAACCGCCTCCGGAACAGACAATGCACCGCCTCGTTAACGCCCCCGCGCATCGCGAGCGGCTCTGCGTTTTATGACTTTCGTCGTCACCGAAAACTGCATCAAGTGCAAGCACACCGACTGCGTTGAGGTGTGCCCGGTCGACTGCTTTTACGAGGGCCCCAACTTCCTGGCCATCCACCCCGATGAGTGCATTGACTGCGGATTGTGCGAGCCCGAGTGCCCGGTTGACGCCATCTTGGCCGAGGAGGAGCTGTCCGAGGATCAACAGCAGTTCCTGCAGATCAACGACGAGCTGGCGCGCGAGTGGCCCAACATCACCCAGAAGCAGGAGCCGCTGCCGGACGCCAAGCAGTGGGACGGTGCACCCGACAAGTTGAAATATCTGGAGCGCTGAGCACCCGCGCGGTGTTTTTGCAACCGCCCCACAATCAGGCCGGTGCAGTCCCAGGATCGCGGCTTTCAAGAGCCCTTCTGAGCGAGCCGATGCGCGCTGACATTCCCGGTGCGCGCGGGCGCAGATGGTGCTCCCAGATGCGAAACACGCTCCAGCCCTCGCTGCGCAGCTTTCGGGTCACATGCGCATCGCGCCGGCGATTGGTCAAAATTTTGGCGCTCCAGTATTCGGTGTTGCTGGCCGGCATGCGAAAGTGTTTCGGGCACCCATGCCAAAAACAGCCGTCGACAAAGACCGCGACTTTCTCGCGCGGGAATACAAAGTCGGGGCGACCGTAAACCCGGGCGCCCCGCCGCCAGCCGGAGATCTTCTCGCGCCGCATCAGCGTGATGAAGGTCAACTCGGTGCTGCGGTTTCCCTTGCCGCGAATGCGCGACATCACCCTTGAGCGCGTCGTCTTGTCAAAGATGTCGGCCAAACCGTCGCTTACTCAGGCGTAACGCGGTACAGGGCGGTGTCGACATCCGAGGTGTAGTACACGCGGCCCTGGGCATCGGCGGCGATGCCGGTCGGGATATAGCTGGGCGGGATGCCGCCGGGAGCGGGGAAGCCGATGTTGAGTCCGGCTGCAACCTCCCTGATGGGTCCCGATCCGTCGGCGGGCAGACTCACGATGCGCCTGCTGCCGATCTCGGCGACATAGAGCTTGCCATCGAGTCCCAGGGTCAAGCCCTCGGGGTTGTTGAGATCGCTCACCAGCACCTCAAACGAATTGCCCTCCTCAACCCATTTCTGGATATCGCCCTCAATCAGCAAAAAGTATTCACCCGGCTGGGTGCCGCTTTCGACCGCTGTAAGCCCCTGCACTGACAGCAAATCCTCGCGCTCATCGGGCTGCTCCGGGTTGAAGCGCACCAGTGCACCCCGCAGCAGATCGACGTAGAGCACCTCCTGCGGGGAGACAACAACGCCGCTGTGCGGGGCGCCCATGTCATGAAATAGCCCGGCGCTTTCATGGGTCTTGGCGTCGAGCATCTGAATCGTGCCGGACGACCAGCTGCTCAGCATGAGCATGCCGTCGCCATAGTCGATGTGCATCGGGTATTCGATTTCATTGCCGAATACCGAGGCGATCTGCTCGACCGTCTTGTCCAGTGCGTTGATGCGCGTCAGCGAGAACACTCCGGCCACATAGATCTGATCGGGCTCGCCCCCCTCGCCCGGCACCAGCGCCACATCGGCCGCCACCGACAGCGGATGCGAGGTGATGGTCTTGACCTCGCCGTTGTCGGGCCATATATGCAGGATGGCGTTGTCGGCCATGTTGCTGATGTAAACGCTGTCATCGGGTGCGATGGCGAGGTTGTCAATGGCCGGATCAACGCTCGCGAACAGGGTTTTTTCACCGCTCTCAATATCGACGATCAACACTTCGCCCCGCTGCGTGTCGACGGCGTAGAGGGTGCCCTTGGAATCAAAGTTGACCGCAGCCGGAATGCCGAAGCCATCGGCGACGATGCGCATGTCGCCGGTGTCAACGTCGATTGAAACCACCTGTTTTTTGAACCAGAGCGGGCCGTAGAGGCGCCCGTCCGGAGCAAAGTCAAAGCCGTTGAGCCCGCCCAGATCGCTCAGAATCAATCTGGGTTTTGTCTCGCCGGTTGGATCCAGCTCCCAGAGTGCATCGCCGTCAAACACCTGCGTTGCAAACAGCCTGCCCTCGCTGTTCCAGGCGACGGAATTCATGCCGGGCAGGTTCTCGGCGATGACGCGGATCTCATCATCCGGCCCGCGCGCATAGGCGCGCCCCTCGAGGATGGCCGTCCAGACCAGGGTGCCGTCCGGCCCCTGCTCAAGATCGTCGGCCATGCCATGCGGGAGGCCGATGAACTCGACCACCGCCCCGCTGACCGTGTCGACCTCGTAGATTGCCCGACCGACGACGCTGCCGACCAGCAGCCGCCCCTCGTTGTCAAAGGTCAGGCCGTGAATGCCCTTGAACGGCCCCGGCGCCGGCGGGATCAGAGTCTCCGTGTCTCCGCCGCAGCCGGCGAGCAGCAGGGCAATCAGGGTGGCAGAGAGCATTCGGGCAGTTGACATCGCAGGTTCTTGTTCGGATGCAAGGCCAATAGAATACCGCCGAAACCGGGCGAGTGAACAGATGCACACTCCGACGGCGAGCTGGTTTGACATTGGCGCCAACCTGGGGCACTCCAGTTTTGCCGACGACCTGGACGCTGTTCTGCGGCGTGCCGAGGCACTCGGCGTGAGGCAGCTGTGCATCACCGGAACCTCGCTTGACATGAGCGCCCGTGCCGCAGAGATCGCCGAACAACACCCCCGTCTGCTGGCCACCGCCGGGGTGCATCCGCACAGCGCCGGGGAATACGACGCCGACAGCAATGCCGCTTTGCACCGGCTGCTGCGGCGGGAATGCGTGCGCGCCGTCGGCGAAACCGGGCTGGACTATCACCGCAACTACGCCTCGCGCCCAGAGCAGCTGCGGGCTTTCACCGGCCAGCTGTCGCTGGCGGCCGACTTGAACATGCCGGTGTTTCTGCATCAACGAGAAGCGCACGAGGACTTCATCGCCCTGGTGGGCGAGCACCGAGGCGCCATCCCGAGGGCGGTGGCGCACTGCTTCACCGGGACTGCGGCCGAGCTTGAGGACTGCCTCGACCTGGATCTCTACATCGGGATAACGGGCTGGATATGCGACGAGCGCCGGGGGCTGCACCTGCATGAACTGATCGGGCGCATCCCGGCCGACCGGCTGCTGCTCGAGACCGACTGCCCCTACCTGCTGCCCCGCGATCTGGATCCCAAACCCCAAAACCGGCGCAACGAACCCGGCCACTTGGTGCATATCGGAACCGTGGTGGCACGACTGCTCGAAGTTTCACCGGAGCAGCTGGCCGTGCAGACCCGCAGCAACGCCGAGACGTTTTTCGCCGCCAATTGAGGCGCTCTGTCGGTTAACATTGCCGAGGCCCCGCCGGGATCCCATCATGAATGAGCAAAGAATTCCCTGGCGGTGGGTGCTGCCCTATGCCTCGATGGTGGCGCCGGTGTCAATCATCGGCATGCCCATGGTGGTGTTCGTGCCGATTTACTACATCGAGGAAATCGGCCTGGGTGCGGCCACGGTCGGGACGCTGTTTATTCTGGCGCGGGTCTGGGACATCCTCACCGACCCGCCCATGGGGCTGATTCTCGACCGCGCCCAGAGCCCCTGGGGCAAGCACAAACACTGGATCCTGCTGGCCACCCCGCTGATGATGGGCGGCGCCGCGCTGATCTACTTCCCGCAGCCCGGCGCCGATGCCGTCTACCTGGGCGGCTCGCTGCTGCTGCTGTACACCTCCTATACGCTGATGTTCATGTCGCAGCTGTCGTGGGGCGCTGAGCTGGCGCCGAATTACAACGAGCGCATCCGGCTGTTTTCCATGCGCGAGATTGTCTCGATCATCAGCATGATCACCGTGCTCTGCCTGCCCCTGCTGGTGACCTATCTCGGCGGCTCGGAGGCAGCGCGCTTCCACAGCATCGGCCTGTACATGCTGATACTGGTCGTCCCTGTGATTCTCTGGGCGCTGATCGTGCTGCCCGACAGGCGCTCCTCGCAGGAGAGCCAGGTCGACTGGAAGGAGGGGCTGAAGATTCTGGCGGCCAACCACAACATGCGGCGGGTGCTGATCGCCGAGATTGCCTCGAGCGTCACCCAGGGCGTCCAGGGCTCGCTGTTCTTCCTGATGTGTACCCACCTGTTTGACGTCCGCGACCAGCGTTTTGCCCTGCTGCTGTTCTACTTCCTCTGCAGCATTTTCGGCGTGCCGTTCTGGCAGCGCCTTGCCGAGAGACTGCAGAAGCACCAGGCCTTCATCATCGCCGGGCGCTACATCATTCTGATGCAGCTCTGCGTGCTGGCCGTCGGCGTCGCCGCCATCTACGGATGGTCGGGCAGCGTCATCACTTTCTGGGTTGTCATCGGGCTGGCCGGATTGGCCTTCGGCGCCCCGCCGATTCTGGTGCGCTCGCTGATGTCGGACATCATTGACCGGGACGAGCTGAGCTACGGCAAGCGTCGCAGCGGCCTGCTGTTCGCCCTGACCACGACCTGCTCAAAAATCGGCGTCGGCATGTCGCCGGTGGTTCTGATCATTCTGGAGGTCGCCTTCGGCTATGACGCCGCCCTGCCTGAGCAGGACGACCTCATGCGCTGGGGGCTGCTCGGCATGTACGTCATCGGCAGCATTTCGGTCTACCTCGTGCTGCTGTGGCAGCTGTCGGGCTACGACCTGACCCGGGAGCGCCACAGCGAAATCCAGAGGGAGCTCGAAGCCCGCAATGCGGCATCGCAAGCCTCGGCAGCCGGCCAGAACTGATGGGGTCGCCGATGCAGCACCGGTGCGGCATCACCGCAAGACGCTGACCGTTCAGTCCCCGGTCGGATAGACCTCGACTTGCGCAGAACCCAGCGGCAGCGAAATCCGCATGCGGTCACGGGCGAGCTTGACCCGGTACGGGGCGTCGTCAAAAATCGCCTTGATGCGCCGTTCGATGATGAAATTGGGCTGGGGCACCAAGTGGTTGATCAGCAGCAGGCGAATGTCGATTTGCCGCTCGGCAATGGCATCCTGCAGCTCGGCCAGGTCGGCGTGATAGTTGAGAATGTCAGTGAAAATGTTGGCGAGGCGCTCGGCTCCCTCCTGAGCGGCAATGCGCGACATCAGGGCGACGACATCCTTGAGCATGCCCTCGTGAATCAGCACATCGACCCCGTCGCTGGCTTTGAGCAGGTCCTCCGACAGGTCGGTGTCGCCGCTGATCACAATGGAGCGATCCCGGTGGCGCACCCGGTAGCCCACCGCACCCCGAACCGGCGGATGCACCACCTCCATCGCCTCGACAGAGACCTCGCCAGACTCATAGACGGGCTGCATCTCAATGCCCGGCTCAAATGGATGGGGGCGCATCGGCCGACCCTGGGGCGGGGCAATCCCCTCGCCGTGGTGATCGGTGCGAAAGTCGCCGTCGGGAGAGTAGGCGCGATTGAACCCCTCAACCACGTCGGTCACGTCGGGTGCACCGTAGACCGGCAGCGGTTCGGTGCGTCCGCCGCCGATCCAGGAGATCAGATTGAGTTCGCCCAGACCGGCAATGTGATCGGAGTGGGTGTGGGTGATGAAGACCGCATCAATGCCGCCGGGATCGATCTCGGGCATGTCCAGAAGCCGCACCACCGAGCGCGCTCCGGCATCAAAGATCAGCGTGGTGTCACCGGCGACAACCGCCAGGCACTGCTGTGCCATCTCGCGATTGAGCGGCGTGCCCGCACCGCAGACGAATACGTGCAGGGCCTCGGCATCCAGGCGCTCCCGCCTCTCCTGAACGGACTGCAGCTGACTCTGCACGGCTGACTCAATCAGCCCGTCCTGAACCCCCCGACTGAACATCAGAATCAAGAGGGCAATACACCCAACCAGGGCGACCCCTGCGGTGATGCACAGCACCCAGAGCCCCAGACGAATGCTGTTCTCAGTTGACACGCTGCAGCAACCGCTCAATCCAAATCACTTTGCCGCTGCGCGCCCCCCGCAGCAGACCGGCGATCTGCCCGCTGCGAACATCCCCGGCGCCGAGTGCGCCAATCGCCGGCAGCAGCAGCGCCCCCGAGAGCGGCCCCGCCAGCCACAGCCAGAGATGCAGGCGGATCTCGACATTGATGACCCAGAGCTGCAGGCCGGCCAGGGTCAATTCGGCGAATGCCGCCGCCAGCAAACCGGCGATCAGGCCCCTCAGGGCAAATTCAATGCGGCGGATGCGGCTGAGTGTGCGCGACGAGACCCCGAGTGCGCGCAGGGTCAGCACCTGGCGGCGATGCTCGGCGTCGCTGCTGACGACGATGACGTAGAGCATCAGTGCCGCCGCCGCCAGCACCAGCAGGTAGATCGCACCGACCGCCCAGCCCAGCTGGGCAATGAGCCCCCTGATCTGCTGCAGCACCGCATTCATCGAGATCAGCCCGAGCGCCGGCCAGGTGCGCAGGAAGTCGTAGAGCGCCGCCCCGCCGCCCTCGCCGAGGCGAAAGCTGGTCAGGTAGAGCCCCGTGGTCTCGTCGATGACGCCGGGTTCAAGGATGGCCCAAAACCCCGGCTGCATGGCGTTCCAGTCCACGCTGCGAATGCTGGCGACATAGGCCTGGATGCGCCGCTCGGCCAGTTTCAAAGTCAGCACACCGCCGACGTCGATGTCGTAGCGGCCGGCAAACTCGGCCTCAAGCGAGATGCGCACCGCCCCCTCGGGTGCGGGAGGCCCGTCCCACCAGGCGCCGCGCAGCAGACGGTTGGAGCTGGGCAGCTCCTGTGCCCAGCTGAGATTGATGTCGCGGGCACGGCGCCGGGGGCTTTCCCCCTCCGAGGTCCGCTCTTCGAGCACCTCGCCATTGACTTCGAGCAGCCGGGCATTGACCAGCGGGAAGAAATCGCTGTGCGCCCAGCCCTGATCGACCAGGTGATCGCGCACGGCATCCCGCTCATGCGGCGAGATGTTGAAGAGAAAATGATCCGGGGCGTCGTCGGGAATGGCGCGGGTCCAGTCCTGCAGCAGATCAAAGCGCACCGCCGCCAGCAGGAGTCCGGTAAACAGCACCAGCGACGCCACCGCCAGCTGCAGCGGCTGCTGACCCCGGCGCAGGTTGGCGCTCAGCAGCCGCCACCAGCCGCCGGTCAGATTTCCGGAGCGGCGCAGCAGCCTGCCGAGGCCGTGTACGGCGCCATAGCAGAACAGCCCCATGCCCAGCGTCGAGACCAGCACGATGCCGATCATTCGCCACTGTCCGCCGTACCACAGCACCAGCAGGAACACCGACAGCAGGCTCAGCAGCGGCAGCGTGCGCTGCAGCGGGGCGGGCTGGGTGTCGAGGTCTGTCTGGGGGCGCAGCACCGCCATCGGCGTCAGACGGTAGAGTTTCAGCAGCGGCGGCAGGGCAAAGCCGTAGAGCACCAGCAGCGCCACCCCGCCGCTGATCAACAGGTGCGGACTCGCTGCGGGCAGCTCGATCTGCACCCAGCGGGCGGCCATCTCGCCCAGCAGCGTCTGCACCCCCCAGCCAACCGCGCCGCCGATCAGCCAGGCCCCCGCCCCGAGTGCGCTGATCTGCCAGAGCAGCAGGCCGAGAACGCGCGCAGGCGTCATGCCCTCGGCCTTGAGCAGCCCGATGGCGCGCACCTGGCGGTGCGCAAAAATGCGCGCGCTCATGCCGCTGGCGGCAGCACAGGTCAGCACCACCAATAGAGTCGAAAGCAGCAGAAAGACCTTGCCGTTGTTCAGCGCCCGGGCCAGATTGGGCTGCTGATCGCCGACCCGCCAGAGCCTTTCACCGGAGGCCAGCTGCAGGGTGCCGACGTAGGCCTCGACCGCATCGGGCGCCCCGGCCAGCAGCAGACGGCGTGTCGCCCGACTGCCGGGTCGCAGCACGTCGGCCCGCTCCAGATCGGCCAGGTTGATCAGCGCTCGGGGGGCGTAGCCGAACCCCTGGGCCGGGTCGGGCTCGCGCACCAGGATGCGGGCAAATTTCAGCTCGGTCTCGCCCAGTTCAACGGCATCCCCCGGCCTGGCTCCCAGCTGTGCCGCCAGGCGCGATTCCAGCCAGACCTCACCCGGAGCCGGTGCACCGTCCTGGTCGGGGGCTCCGAGACCAAAGGGTTCATCGCTCGTCCAGACCCTGCCCCTGAGCGGGTAGCCGGTCTCAACCGCCTTCACCGAGGCGGTGATGGCCTGGGTCTCGCCAAACAGGACGCTGGAGAAAGTCACCATGCCGACGCTCTGCAGACCGGCGGCCTCGGCGCCGCTGCGAAACTCATCCGGCAGCGGCTTGCGCGAGGAAACCACGGCATCGGCCGCCAGCAGCACATTGCTCGAAAAACGCACGGCGCGATCCAGCCGATCCGTCAGCACGGTGACGGCCACCGCACTGATGACCACCAGGACCAGGGACAGAAACAGCGCCCCGGTCGACTGGCGCAGGTGACTGATCAGCAGCCGCAGCGCCAGCTTCACGCCGGCGCCCCCTGCGGCAGTGCATCGAGCTGCAGGATGCTGTCGCAGTGTCCCGCCAGCGCCTCATCGTGCGTGACCAGCAGCAGCGCCATGCGGCCGCGCCCGACCAGGTCAAACATCAGCTGGCGCACGGTCTCGGCCGTGGCTCGATCAAGGTTGCCGGTCGGTTCATCGGCAAACAGCACCGTGGGGTGCTGGGCGTAGGCGCGCGCCAGCGCCACCCGCTGCTGCTCCCCGCCGGAGAGCTGCACCGGAAAATGACCTGCACGGTGCTCAAGCTGCACTGCGGCAAGAGCCGCGCGGGCACGCTCCTGCGCATCGGGGATGCCGCCGTGAAGTTCAAGCGGCAGCAGAATGTTCTCAAGGGCAGTCAATTCTTCAAGCAGCTGGAAGGACTGAAACACAAAGGCGGTATGGCGGCGGCGCAACTCGGCGGCGGCGGCCTCATCCAGCTGGCTGGTGTCGTGTCCGCACAGCAGCACCTGCCCGCTGGTGGGGCGATCCAGCCCTGCCAGCAGCCCGAGCAGGGTCGATTTGCCCGATCCCGAAACCCCGGTGATGGCCTGAGACTGACCGCGTCGCACGAGCAGGTCAACCTGGCTGAGGATCTGCAGTTCCCCGTCCTCCAAGGCAACACTTTTGCTGACGGTGCGGGCCTCAACGACGATATCGGGATCGATCTGGGCCACTGCAAAAAAACCGGCTGAGGGCGGCGGGCGGCAATTCTATACAATCGCCGGACGCCAGAGGGGTCGGATATGCGCGTCAAAAACCCTCCGATACGCTCCGCAGCGGTGCTGCTGTCGATACTGCTGAGCCTGCCGACGGCCTGTGCCGGAACCGTCATTGTCCTGGGCGACAGCATCAGCGCCGGCTACGGCCTGAGAGCCGGAACCGTATGGGTGGGGCTGCTTGAGGAGACACTGGGTGCATCGCATCGGGTGATCAACGCCAGCATCAGCGGCGACACCTCGCAGAGCGGCTTGAACCGCCTGCCCAAGCTGCTGGAGGAGAACCCCGCCGATGTCGTCATTGTCGAACTCGGCGGCAACGACGCCCTCAGAGGCCTGCCGATGCAGATGCTGCAGGAAAATCTGATCAAAATGGTCGGCGACATCATCCGCAGCGGGGCCAAGCCGGTGCTGATGCAGGTCCCGCTGCCGGCCAACTACGGGCGCCGCTACCAGAGACTGTTTGCCGAACAGTTTCAAGCCGCTCAGCAGGTCTGCGGCTGCCCGCTGATTCGCATCGAGGACATCATCTCGGTCGAGCAGGCCAGCGCCGGCGGCTACCTGCAGGATGACGGCATCCATCCCACCGAATCCGCCCAGCCGCTGCTGATGCGCGCGGTGCTCGACCACATCGCCCCGCTGCTGTGAGCGCCGCACCGGGAGGCGAGGAGTTCGCCCAGGCGCACGAACTCATCAAACGCCTGATGCAGCGGCCGGGCAGCTGGATGGGGCGCCAGAGCCCGGCATCCATCGCCCCGCTGACCATTGAGGAGGCCTATGAGCTGGCAGACGCCATCGATTCGGGCGAGCGCAGCGCCATCGCCGATGAACTGGCCGATCTGCTGACCCACCTGCTCTACTACGCCCTGCTAACCGAGCGCGATTTTGACCTCAATCTCACCGACATCGCCCGTGCCACCTGCGAAAAACTGCTGCGCAGGCATCCCAGCCTGGCCGATCCCGAAACCGAGGATCCCGACTGGGAAGCGGTCAAGGCCGAAGAGCGACGCAGTCGGGGCGGTCAGCGGGCGCCGGAACACAATCTGCCCGGCCTGATGCTGGCCGTTCGCGCACTGCGCCGAGGCGACGCCAGCGCCATTGAATGCTCCCCCGAGCACATTGCCTCGCTGGTGCGGTGCGTTGAATCCGCCGGGGACCAGCCCGGACGCAGCGCCGCACTCGGCGATCTGCTGCTGGCCTGCACCGCCCTGGCGCACAACTTCAGGCTGGAACCCGACTGGGCGCTGCGCCGCCGCATTCAGGAGGGGCCGGCAAACCGGAACAGCGACGATCAGATCAGGAAGTAGATGCACACCGAGATCAGCAGCGCCATGCCGAAATTGATCACAATGCCCTTGCGCGGCATCATGTGCGCCGCCTCCCGGCTGATGCCGGCAACAATGGCATTCGGCGGCGTCGCCACCGGCATCATGAAGGCACAGCTCGCACTGAAGGCGGCCGGAAGCATCAGCACCAGCGGGTCAAGCCCGATTTCGGCGGCGACACTGGCCAGCAGCGGCAGGAACAGCAGAATGGTGGCGGTGTTGCTGGAAATCTCCGTCAGAAAAGTCACCAGCAGGCAGATTCCCAGTATCAGGACAAAGGTCGGCAGAGTCCCCAGTATCTTCAGCGGCTCGGCGATCACCGCACTGATGCCGGTGCTCGCCAGGGCGCTCGCCAGACAGAGCCCGCCCACCATCAGCAGGGTGACATCCCAGCGCAGATGAGCGACATCGGCCGGCTTGAGAATGGGCGCACCACGAATGCGAATCAGGAACAGCAGCAGCGCCACCGCAATCGCGATCACGCCGTCGCTGACCCAGGTGGCGTCCAGCCAGGCGCTCCAACCCCCGAAGGGCTGCCTGCGCGTCACCCAGATCAGCGCCGCCAGAGCCAGCGCCCCCAGGGCGACCTTCTCCTCGATCCGCCAAGCGCCCACATCGGGAATATCGGGGGCTTTCTGACGGACATTGCGCACCATGAACAGCAGCAGCAGCGGAAGCGCCAGCAGCACGATCGGCAGGCCGTAACTCATCCAGTCGACGAAGCCCCACTGCACGCCGCTGGCCAGCTCGTACTGCTGCAGAAACAGCGCATTGGGAACCGTGCCGACCGGCGTCGCCATGCCGCCAATCGTGGCGGCGTGGGCAATCACCAGCAGCAGCGGCCCCTCCATCATCCGGCGCTGCTCCTCGGGCAGGCTTTGACAGACCGCCAGCGCCACCGGCACCAGCATCACGGTGGTGGCGGTGTTGACCAGCCACATGCTGATCAGCGCCGCCGTCACCCCAAAGGCCGCCACCACAACCGCACCTGAATCGCTGCGCCGACGCACCAGCGAGACCAGTCCCAGCGCCAGACGCCGATGCGCACCGGTGTTCTGGATCGCCAGGGCAATGGCAAAGCCGCCGAGCAGCAGCCAGATCACCGGGCGACCAAAGGCGGCGCCGACGTCGTCGAGGCTCAGCACCCCCAGCAGGGGCAGTGCGGCAATCGGCAGCAGCGCCGGGATTGCCGGGGCCGCCGCATCGCTGAGCCACCAGAAGGCGACCGTTGCACCGACGCCGCCGGTGGCGGCGCCCTCGAAGTCCCAGCCCCAGGCCGACATCAGCAGTGCGACCACGACCCCCAGCGCCGCACCGATGAGAATTTTTAGGGAGGGGCGCCAGCCGCCGGAGTCCTCGCGCGCGTCCCAATTGGAGGCATCAATCTCAATTTCGGACGGATTCTGCTGCCGACCGTTCGGTTCGGCCTTCTGCTGCTGCGTTGATTGACCGGACAACTGTTAGCCGAACAGCTCGGCGAAGAAATCCCGCGCGGCGCGCCAGGAGCGCTCTGCGGTCGCCTTGTCATATTGCAGTCCCATGTCGGGGGCTTGGGACTCGGGGTTGGTGAAGGAGTGCATGGCATTGCCGTAAATGTTGATCTGCCAGTCGGCGCCGGCATCCCGCAATTCCTGCTGCAGCGCCGAGACATCCTCGCCGCTCACCATGGGATCGGCATCGCCGTGCAAAACCAAAAAGCGCGCCTCGGGATTTTTGACGCAGCGCATGTCCTCGGGCGCTGCCAGGGCGCCGTGAAAGCTGATGACCCCCTGCACCCCGGCGCCGCTGCGCGCCAAGTCCAGTGCGGTCAGCCCGCCGAAGCAAAAGCCCAGGCATCCGGTTCGGCTGGCATCCACCTCGTCCAGCCCGGCGAGCGCTTCATGTGCAGCCTGAATGCGCGCGCGCAGCACACCGCGATCTGAGAGCACCGCATTCATCAACTCGGCATTCTCCTCATAGCTGTCGCCGGTTCGTCCGCCGCCGTACATGTCGACCGCCAAGCCGACATACCCCAAACCGGCCAGACGCTCCGCATACTCCCGCTCCAGCTCCTTCTGTCCGCCCCAGGCGTGGCAGACCAAGACCCCGGGAACCGATCCCGACAACTCATCGGGTGCTGCCAGATAGCCTTTGAATTCAAGACCGGCATCGCTGTAATTTAATGTTCGGGTTGCAGTCATGGGAAACTCCTCCTGTATTCAGTCCAGTTTTTTCAATTCCGCCAAAAAGCGGCGGGCGTTTTCGACATAGTGCTGAGCCGAGGTGCGGAGCATCGGCTCAATCGAGGAATCCAGGGTTCGCTTAATTTTACCCGGCACCCCGACCACCATGCTGTAGTCGGGTATCTGAGCATTGGCCGCCACCACGGCCCCCGCCCCGATGATGCAGAAACGACCAATCTGCGCACCGTCCAAGACCACCGACTGAATGCCGATCAGACTGTAATCGCCGACATGGCAGCCGTGCAGCATCGCCTGATGCCCGACCGTGACTCCGGTGCCCAAAACCAGCGGCCCGCCCGGATCGGCGTGCAGCACCGCACCGTCCTGAACGTTGGTCTCAGGCCCCACCGTCAGCCAGTCCTCATCGCCCCGCAGCACCGCGTTGAACCAGACGCTGGATTTCGCCATGAGGCGCACCTGGCCGAGCACGTGGGCTCCGGGGGCGATGTAGGCGTCATCGGCGATTTCAGGGGTGTGCTCGCCCAGGGCGTAAATGCTCATGCGTTCAACTCCTCAAGCGAAACAATGCGCTGCCGGGGTGCGTCGGAGAAATCAATATCACTGCCAAAGCCGACATTGAGCAGTTCGGCGGTCATCATAGCCGTCAGGCCCCAGATCCAGCGCCCCTCATAGCACCATGCGGGCAAATAAAACGGCTCGGTTTCAGCGCGACTGAAGTTCGTCGCAAATTTCTTGCACTCGTGCTGCAGCCAGTCGAGCGGAACCGAAAACACCTCGTCAATTTCAACCCCGTCTGGCTGCAGCTTGTGATCAGGGTCGTACAGGCCGACCAGCGGGGTGACCCGCTTGCCGTGGCGCGAAATCCGCTGTGACAGCTCGCCGACAATCAGGCATCCCCGCAGACCGACTTCCTCATACGCCTCGCGTCGTGCGGTGGCGATCAGATCCGCATCATCCGACTCGCGCGTCCCCCCGGGAAAGGCGACCTGGCCGGCGTGGGTGCGCATATTTTTGGTGCGCTTGCAGAACAGCAGCTGCGGTGCGGGCGTGTCGGTCAATGCCGCCAGAACAGCGGCTTCGGTTGCTTCAGAGACTTGCTCCGACGACAGCGGTTCGGGTTTGAATTGATCCAGATGCCTTTGCAGCGCCTGCGTCCACGGATGCAATGGGTAATCCTGCTGCACCATCCAATCGCCCGGGGTGTCGCAGGCGGTCAGTATACTGACTGCCTCTGTGTTCCCGGAGCCGGGCCGATGAAATTTTGCGGCCAGTGCGGGGGGCCGACGGTCGCCAAAATTCCATCCGGAGACAACCGCGAACGCGACTGCTGCGAAGCCTGCGGAGCGATCTTCTACCGCAATCCAAAAATCGTCGCCGGAACTGTTCCGGTCTATCAGGACAGCCAAATTCTGCTGTGCAAACGCGCGATTGAGCCCCGCTATGGACTGTGGACCCTGCCCGCCGGCTTTTTGGAGGAGGGCGAAACGCTGCAGGAGGGGGCTCTGAGGGAGACCGTAGAGGAATCCCGGGTTGGCGTGGATATCGAAAAACTCTACACCGTGTTCAACCTGCCGCACATCAGCCAGGTTTACATGTTCTTTCTCGGTCGGTTGGAGGATCTGAATTTCGGCCCGACCGAGGAAACCCTTGAAGTCCGGCTGCTGGCCGAGGACGAAATCCCTTGGGACGAGCTGGCCTTCCCGGTGATCAAACGCACACTGAAACATTTCTTCGCCGACCTGCACGCCGGTGAAAACCGCTTCCCGATGCGGATTGAGGACATTACCTATCCTCGGTGATTTAAGCGCTGCGCACCGGCAGAAATAAAAACTTATTCTGTGAGACCGGCAGTGCGATGGCGCAGCGCTTGACAATCAATCAGACAGATCCGCCAAATATTTCTCCGCATCCAGGGCTGCCATGCAGCCCAGCCCGGCCGAGGTCACTGCCTGGCGGTAGACCGGGTCGCTGACATCGCCGGCGGCAAACACCCCCGGAGTGTTGGTGGCGGTGGCCGCCCCTCCCTGCCCGGCCTTCACCCGGATGTAGCCGGTCTCATCCATATCCAATTGCCCGGAAAAAATACCGGTATTGGGCAAGTGTCCGACCGCAATGAAAATGCCGTGCACTGAGATGTCAGCCTGTTCTCCGGTGGGCACATCGGCAATTCGCATGCCCGTGACGCCGGCTGCATCCCCCAGCACTTCCCGCAGCACGGTGTTCCAGCGGATGGCCACCGCACCCTCATCGACACGCCGGAACAGCCGTTTTTGCAATGTCTGATCCGCCCGAAGAGCATCACGCCTGTGCAGCAGGGTCACCCGACTGGCGATGCGGCTGAGATAAAGCGCCTCCTCAACGGCGGTGTTGCCTCCGCCAACCACTGCAACCTCTTGATTTTTGTAGAAAAAACCGTCACAGGTGGCACAGGCGCTCACCCCCCGACCCAAAAACTGCTGTTCAGAATCCAGACCCAAATATTTGGCCGAGGCGCCTGTGGCGATGATGAGGCTGCGAGCAAGGTATTGCTCAGAGCCGACCAGCTCGACACGCCCGGGTGCAGACAAGTCAGCCCGCACGATGTGGTCGTTGACGATGCGCACCCCGAGACGGCGGCACTGCTCCTCCATCTGCTGCATGAGCTCAGGCCCCTGCAAACCCTCAGCGCCGCCGGGCCAGTTTTCAACGTCTGTCGTGGTCATCAGCTGACCGCCCGGCTCGGAGCCGGTGATCAGCAGCGGGTCAAGTGCGGCACGGGCGGCATAAACTGCTGCGGTATACCCAGCCGGACCCGAACCGAGAATGATGAGTTTCTGCACGAGGGCTCCCCGCAAAACAGCCCGATTGCTCGGCGGCGATTATAAAAAATTCAAGAAAAATCCAGTCGATGACTCAATCAATAAAGTTCATGTCATGTCTTGTCATGCAGTTTTTCTGGATCAAAACAGGATCAAAAAAATCCGATGATGGATGTTCAATAAATAAAGGCAATAAAAAAAGCCGGTGATGTATCAATTAACATCACCGGCTTTTTCAAGAAGGCCTAAAACAGCCTAGGACCCAAAAAAGATGCGGACGATCATCAGCAGTTCGTAAGGAGGTGATCCAGCCACAGGTTCCCCTACAGCTACCTTGTTACGACTTTACCCCAGTTATGAATCACAAAGTGGTGAGCGTCCTCCCGAAGGTTAGACTACCCACTTCTTTTGCAACCCACTTCCATGGTATGACGGGCGGTGTGTACAAGGCCCGGGAACGTATTCACCGCGACATTCTGATTCGCGATTACTAGCGATTCCGACTTCACGCAGTCGAATTGCAGACTGCGATCCGGACTACGAAGTGTTTTAAGGGATTGGCTCGGCCTAGCGACGT
>MEIF01000159.1 GCA_001750645.1 Gammaproteobacteria bacterium AqS3 | reverse complement strand
GGAGCTCGACTTCACTGCGGCCGACTGGAGCACCGTCCAGACCGTGACCGTCAGCGCCGGGGACGACACCGACCAGGCCGACGACACCGCGACCGTCAGCCTGACCGGTGACGGCATCACGGCCGCTTCGGTGTCGGTGACGGTCGATGACGACGACGATGCCGCTGTCGGGCTGGCGCTGTCCGATCTGGAGCCCCTGGCCGAGGGCGGCTCGAAGACCTTCACCGTCCGGCTGGCCGCCCAGCCCGGCAATGCCCGCAAGGTCGCACTGGCGGTGACCGGCGACGCCGATGTGACGGTCGCACCGGAGGAGCTCGACTTCACTGCGGCCGACTGGAACACCGCCCAGACCGTGACGGTGCGCGCTGCGGACGACGCCGACCAGGCCGACGACACCGCGACCGTCAACCTGACCGGTGACGGCATCACGGCCGGTGCGGTTTCGGTGACGGTCGATGACGACGACGACAACGATGCCGGCCTGACCCTGTCCGCTCTGGAGACCCTGACCGAGGGCGGCTCGAAGACCTTCACCGTCCGGCTGGCAGCACAGCCGGTCAATGCCCGCAGCGTGGCGCTGGCCGTCACCGGCGACGACGATGTCACGGTCAACCCGACCGAGCTGGACTTCACCACGACCGACTGGAGCACCGCCCAGACTGTGACGGTCAGCGCTGCCGACGACGCCGACCAGGCCGACGACACCGCGACCATCAGCCTGACCGGGGATGGCATCACGACCGGTTCGGTTTCGGTGACGGTCGATGACGACGAGGACGCCGATGTCGGACTGACGATCTCCGATCTGGAGACCCTGGCCGAGGGCGGCTCGAAGACCTTCACCGTCCAGCTGGCCGCCCAGCCCGGCAATGCCCGAAAAGTTATGCTGGCGGTGACCGGCGATGACGATGTGACGGTGGCGCCGGAGGAGCTGAACTTCACCACGGCCGACTGGAGCACCGCCCAGACCGTGACGGTCCGCGCCGGGGACGACACCGACCAGGCCGACGACACCGCCACCGTCAGCCTGACCGGGGACGGCATCACGGCCGGCTCGGTTTCGGTGACGGTCGATGACGACGACGATGCCAGTGTCGGCCTGACGCTGTCCGCTCTGGAGACCCTGACCGAGGGCGGCTCGAAGACCTTCACGGTGCAGCTGGCAGCACAGCCCGTCAATGCCCGCAGTGTGGCGCTGGCGGTCATCGGCGATGCCGATGTCACGGTCAACCCGACCGAGCTGGACTTCACGACCTCGGACTGGAACACCGCCCAGACTGTGACGGTCAGCGCCGGACAGGACGCCGACCAGGCCGACGACACCGCCACCGTCAACCTGACCGGGGATGGCATCACGGCCGGCTCGGTGGCGGTGGCGGTCGATGACGACGACGATGCCGCCGTCGGCCTGGCGCTGTCCGATCTGGAGACCCTGGCCGAGGGCGGATCGAAGACCTTCACGGTGGCGCTGGCCGCCCAGCCCGGCAATGCCCGCAAGGTCATGCTGGCGGTGACCGGCGACGACGATGTGACGGTCGCACCGGAGGAGCTGGACTTCACCACGGCCAACTGGAGCACCGCCCAGACCGTGACGGTCCGCGCCGGGGACGACGCCGACCAGGCCGACGACACCGCGACCGTCAACCTGACCGGCGACGGCATCACCGCCGGTGCGGTTTCGGTGACGGTCGATGACGACGAGGATGCCGCCGTCGGGCTGACGCTGTCCGCCCTGGAGAACCTGACCGAGGGTGCGGGCGGATCCAAGACCTTCACGGTGGCGCTGGCATCCCAGCCAGGCAATGCCCGAAAAGTCACGCTTGCCGTCACCGGCAATGACGATGTGACGGTCGCACCGGAGGAGCTGGACTTCACAACGGCCAACTGGAGCACCGCCCAGACCGTGACGGTCAGCGCCGGACAGGACGCCGACCAGGCCGACGACACCGCCACCGTCAACCTGACCGGCGACGGCATCACGGCCGGCTCGGTTTCGGTGGCGGTCGATGACGACGACGATGCCGCCGTCGGCCTGACTCTGACCGATCTGGAGCCCCTGGCCGAGGGCGGCTCAAAGACCTTCACGGTGGCGCTGGCCGCCCAGCCCGGCAATGCCCGAAAAGTCACTCTGACGGTCGACGGCGATGACGATGTGACGGTCAGCCCGACCTCGCTCGACTTCACGACGGCCAACTGGAGCACCGCCCAGACCGTGACGGTCAGCGCCGGACAGGACAC
>MEIF01000158.1 GCA_001750645.1 Gammaproteobacteria bacterium AqS3 | reverse complement strand
TGCCGGCGCCGTTGACCCCGGCGCAGCCGAAGGACACCTGGGCGGGAACCTCCAGGTCGAAGCCCCGCAGGACGTGGTTCTGGAGATATTTCTTGTGGACGCCGCGCGCCTCGATGGCCAGTTCTTTGTCGCTCATAGGCCTATTTTATTTTAAAAGCGTCCGACTCCACATCCAATCACCTGTTGAATTATTCAATCAGATCAGCAAAATATATTAAGCATTGATTCTACTAATATTTTTCCGGATAGAGCCTCTTGGCTTCCTCATGCCTAGTTATCATCACTAACAATAATTAGTTATCAGCATACGCCGCATTCTCCTCAATGATCTGTTGTATCACCGTAATAATCTCCTCCAACTCTACGCCGAAGATGATTTCGTTATCCGGGTACCCGAAGCTAGCGAGTGCTGCTTGTTCGACATCAAAGGGTGTGAAGCCATTTTGCGCTTTCACTTTGACAGCGTAATCAAACTCCCGGAATGTTTCCGGCTGCATCCATCCACCTTCGCAAGCAATGGTCCCCCAACCGTCCCTCTTGTACGTATTTGCTCGTCTGTCGAGGGATTTATCTGTTGATGCAAACCCCAGCTTGGCGCCAGGATTTCCCATTGGGTGCATGAAAACGTAGATCCATGCTGTTTTGAATCTCCGCAGCAGCTTCGGGGAATGCCCCTTCATCGAAGCCCGCGAGGCTTCCTTCATCTTAGCCTTTACATCTGGACGAGCATGTGCGGCCTTTATCGCTGAAGAAACCTTTTTCTTGTAGTCGGGGTCTTTCCAGCGAGTTCTCAGCGCAGCAGACATCTTCGCTTTGACTTCAGGACGATTTAAGTAAGCTTTCGCCATCGCGGATCTTCTGGCCTTGACTTCGGGAAGAGCAAGGGTCGCTTTCAAGGAAGCTGATTTCTTTTCCTGTACTCCAGGCCGGGAAAGAGTTTCTTTCAGCACAGCAGCGTGCTTCTCTTTGACACCAGGCTGGCTCCAGTATTTTTCCTGTGCTTGCTTTATTTTGTCCCTATAGCCGGGTTTGTTCCACATCTCCTTCGATATATTGGACAGCTTTTCTTTGACTTCTGGTCGAGCAAAAGCCTCTTTTAGGGAAGAACGGAGCTTTTTCTTCACCTCAGGGCGGGCATGCGCGGCTTTTATTGCAGCATTTCTTTTTTCCTTGAAGCCCGGACGTGCAAGGATTCTTTTTTGCGCAGCCACTAGCTTTTCTTTGACTTCCGGACGGCTAAGCGCCTCTTTTGAAGATGCTGAAATTTTTGCTTTGACTTCCGGGCGGTTGAGTGCCTCTTTCACACTTTTTCTGTGCTTCTCTTTATGTCCCGGGCGGGCGTGCACTGCTTTTGACGCGGCTTTCTGCCTTGCTTTTGCCTCCGGGCGAGCTAGAGCTTCTTTAATCGCCGCGGCCCGGCCTTCTTTCGCCCCTGGTTTAGCCCAAGACCTCTTCAGGCTCTCTGCCCTTCTCTTCTTTACTTCTGGACGGCTATGAAC
The DNA here is from genome assembly GCA_001750645.1 of Gammaproteobacteria bacterium AqS3. Lineage (GTDB taxonomy): Bacteria > Pseudomonadota > Gammaproteobacteria > MEIF01 > AqS3 > AqS3. The sequence continues at coordinate 780 of MEIF01000158.1, read as the reverse complement.
TTCCTTCGCTGCCCTGCTCCTATTTTGCTTTGTCTCTGGCAAAGCGTTCGTAGCTATGGTGCTGAGCCTATGCTTCTCTTTGACATCGGGGCGGTTCACCGATGCCTTGTGCTTTGCCCTTATCTCAGCGTTGGCATATGCCTTTTTGTTGGAGATTTGCGTCCTCCACCTCCATGCCTTGCTGCGCGTGTATGGCTTGCCCGTTTTGGGATTGATTTCGCCAATTTCTGGCAAGTGACGCCACGGGCATGGCGGCCCCACAAGTTTGTTGGATTCTTCAATATTCATCTTTGGCACACCTTTATTTTAGGCAGCAATGAATGTTATCTCAACTACTTCTTGGCGCCAGCCGCCTAGCCAGCGGCAGCAGATCAACGAAGCCGTCGATGAGATGGTCCGCTCCCAGCTCACGGGCGTCCTCTCCCAGGTGGTAGCCGTAGCTCACGCCCACCATCTTCACGCCGGCCGCCCGGGCGGTCGCCACGTCCACCAGCGTGTCCCCGACGAACAGCGCCTGCGCCGGCGTCAGCCTCAGCTGCGCCAGGATGTCGTGGACCATCGCGGGATCGGGCTTGGCCTGAGGCTGCGAATCCCGGCAGCGGACGCAGGCGAAGCCCACGTCGCCCAAGAAACGCTCCAGCAGCGGTCGGGTGAACATCTCCAGCTTGTTGGTCGCGATCGCCAGCTGCCAGCCCTCCTCCCGCAGCGCCCGCAGGGTCGCCGGGACACCCTCATACAGGCTGTTTCTGCTCAAAAGCAGGTGCTTGTACTCGAGCTGGG
>MEIF01000157.1 GCA_001750645.1 Gammaproteobacteria bacterium AqS3 | reverse complement strand
GGCCGCCGCCAACCCCGAAGTGACGGTCGACAAGACCCGGCTGACCTTCACGACCTCGAACTGGAGGCAGGCACAGGAGGTCGAGGTCAGCGCCGCCGAGGACGACGATGCAATCGACGACAGCGCGACCATCAAGCTGACCGCATCGGGCGGGGGCTACGACGAGGTGACCGGCAGTGTGGAGGTTGAGGTGGAGGACGACGACGAGACGGGGCTGGTCATCACTGCGGATGATCCATTTGAGGTCACCGAGGGCGGCGAGGAGACCTTCACGGTGGCGCTGGCGAGCGAGCCGAGCGGGGAGGTCACGGTGGAGCTGGCTCGGTCTGGCGACACCGACGTGACGCTGGACAAGAACTCGCTGAGCTTCACGGCGGACAGCTGGGACACCCCGCAGACCGTAACGGTCAGGGCAGTCCAGGACGACGACGCCGTCAACGACAGCGCGACCATCATCCTGACCGCAGCCGGCGGGGACTACGAGGGCAAGGCCGGCAGCGTGGAGGTCACGGTTGACGACAACGACGAGGCCACCCTGGTCATCACGGCGGCAGAGCCGTTCGAGGTCGCCGAGGGCAGGAGCGCCACATTCACGGTGCAGCTGGAGAGCGAACCGAGCGGCGAGGTCACAGTGACGCTGGGGCAGGACGGCGACACGGCCAACCCCGACGTGAGGCTGGACAAAACCTCGCTGACCTTCACGGCGGACGACTGGGGCACGCCCCAGACCGTGACGGTCAGAGCAGTCCAGGACGACGATGCGGTCAACGACATCGTGACGCTCACCCTGACAGCTGCGGGCGGCGACTACGCCGGCGTGAGCGGCAGCGTGAAACTGACGGTCAAGGACGACGACGAGGCTGCTCTGGTGCTGTCGGATCGGCACCTGTCCTTTGAGGAGGGTGAAAGCGCGAGCTTCAAGGTCCAGCTGAAGACGCGCCCCTCGGCCGATGTCACTGTGGCGCTGGGTCGGCCGGATCATCCCGACATCCGGGTCGACAAGACCTCGCTGAGGTTCACGGCGGACGACTGGAACACGGCGCAGACGGTGACGGTGAGCGCGGCCGAGGACGACGATGCGGACAACGAAACCGGCCTGAAGATCAGCCTGTCGGCCTCGGGCGGGGACTACGAGGGCGTGAGCGACAAGGTTGACGTGGTTGTGGAGGACACCGGCACGCTGGCGCTGGTGCTGTCGGCGACATCGCTGACGGTTGAGGAGGGCGGCGAGAAGAGCTTCACGGTGCAGCTGGAGTCGCGTCCCTCGGACGATGTCACGGTGGCGCTCGTGCAGAGCGGCACGGCCAACGATGATCTGACCTTCGACACCGACGGGGATGCCGACGGCAATCAGACACAGCTGACCTTCACGGTCGACAACTGGGACGACGGGCAGACCGTGACGGTCAGCACCGCCCAAGACGACGACGCCGTCAACGACAGCGCGACGATCTCGCTGAGCGCCTCAGGCGGGGGCTACGACGAGGTGACCGGCAGCTTGGAGGTTGAGGTGGAGGACGACGACACGGCGAAGCTGGTCATCGCGGCGGATTCGGATCCGCTGGCCGTGGACGAGGGCGGCGAGGAGACCTTCACGGTGCAGCTGGCGAGCGAGCCGAGCGAGGCGGTGACGGTGGAGCTGGCTCGGTCCGGCGACACCGACGTGACGCTGGACAAGAACTCGCTGACCTTCACGGCATCCGACTGGAACAGTCCCCAGACCGTGACGGTCAGTGCCGCCGAGGACAACGACATCGTGGACGACAGCGCGACCATCAGGCTGACCGCCTCGGGTGCCGACTACGGCGGCGTGTCCGGCAGCGTGGATGTCAAGGTGAATGACACCGATGAGGCAACCCTGATCATCACGGTGGCTGATCCATTCAAGATCGACGAGGAGGACAGCGCCGCCTTTAAGGTGCAGCTGGGGATCCGGCCTGCATCGGATGTCAGGGTGGAGCTGACGCAGCCGGACAACACCGATGTGACGGTCGATGTCGATCCCAATGCACCGGGCAACCAGGCCACGCTGACATTCACCGCCGGCAACTGGAACGCCGATCAGATCGTCACCGTCAGAGCCGCCCATGACCCTGACACTCAGGACGAAGAGGCGACCATCGGCCTGAGTGCCTCGGGCGGGGGCTATAAAGACATCACCGCCAGCGTGAAGGTCACGGTCAAAGACAACGACACCCCCGGCCTGATGCTGTCACCCAACAAGCGGAAGCTAGACGAGGGCACGAGCGCCATCTTCACGGTGGTGCTGGCGACCCAGCCGCAA
>MEIF01000156.1 GCA_001750645.1 Gammaproteobacteria bacterium AqS3 | reverse complement strand
CCGCTCGGCTGTGCCGCCAGCTTCACCCTGAAGGGTGCGCTGTCCTCCTCTTTAACCTTGAGCGGTTCAGCTGGCGTGATGACCAGGGTTGCCTCGTCGGTGTCGTCGATCGTCACCGACACGCTGCCGGTCACGCCGCCGTAGTCCCCGCCGGCTGCGGTCAGATTGATCGTTGCGTTCTCGTCCAGGATGTCGTCGTCCTCAGCCGCGCTGACCGTGACGGCCTGCTCGTCGTCCCAGTTGTCGGTCGTGAAGGTCAGCGAGGTCGGATTCACCGTCACGTCGGTGTCGCCGGACCGAGACAGCTCCACCGTCACCTCGCCGCTCGGTCGGGTCTCCAGCTTCACCTGGAAGGCTGCGCTCTTGCCCTCCTCCACAGCCAGCGGATCCGTGTCCGCAGTGATAACCAGCTTCGCCGTGTCGTTGTCCTCCACCTCAACCTCCACGCTGCCGGTGATGTTGCGGTAGCCCCCGCCCGATGCGCTCAGCTTGATGGTCGCGCTGTCGTCGACGGCGTCATCGTCTTGGGCGGCGCTGACCGTCACCGTCTGACCTTGGCCCCAGTTCTCGGTCGTGAAGGTCAGCCTGGTCTGGTTGCCGTCGGTGTCCCCGTCGGCATCAAAAGTCACGTCGTCGTTGACCGTGCCGCTCTGCACGAGCTCCACCGTCACATCGTCCGAGGGACGGCTCGCCAGCTGCACCGTGAATGTGCCGCTGGCGCCTTCGGTCACATCCAGCGCGGTCGGCGAAACCTCCAGATCGACATCATCATCCGTCACATTGACCGACACGCTGCCGCTGACAGCGTCGTACTCCCCGCCCGATGCCGTCAGGCGGATCGTCACGCTTTCGTCTGCGACATCAACGTCCTCGGCTGCATTCACCGTCACGGTCTGATCTTGGTTCCAATTGTCGACCGTAAAGGTCAGTCGGGTCTGATTGCCGTCGGTGTTCTCGTCGGCATCAAAGCTCACGTCGTCATTGACTGTGCCGCTCTGAGCCAGCGTCACCGTCACATCGTCTGCGGGTTCTGCAGCCAGCTGCACGGTGAAGGTGGCGCTGCCGCCCTCGGCAATGGTCAGCGAAGGCGAGGAAACCTTCAAGCCCGCATCGTCGTCTGCCACTGTCACCGGCATGAACTGGGACAACTGTGAATAGGGCCCCCCATCGGCCGTCAGTCTGATATTCGTTCTGTCGAAGATCGCATCGTCATCCTCGGCCGCACTCACCGTCACCGTCTGCGGCTGGTTCCAATTTGAAGGCGTGAATATCAGCGACATCTGAGTGCCTGCGGTGTCGGGGTCGGCGTCTACCGTCACATCCGTGTTGTCCGGCTGCGTCAGCGTCACGACCACGCTGTAGTTGTAAGCAGGCTGAGACGCCAGTTTCATCGTGAACGTCCCGCTGCCGCCCTCGGCTATAGCCAAGCCGTGCGGTGAAAATGTTATCCCAAGAGGTCGCCAATTATCGACTATGGTCACATCACGATCTCGATATCCACCGCCCGGTAATGTCAAACGTATGGTGCCTGTGGTTCTTCCGTCTCTTTGGTAGCCGATGTCGTCGGTTGTTTTGAAAGTCACAGCCTGATAGATGTACCAATTCGCAGGTGAGAACGTCAGGGTGTCTTGATTGCCTTCAATACTTGCATTGGTATCAACTGTCAGTAAATGGGGATCTAGAGACTCCACTTTAACAACCACTTCCTGATCTGGACCCCCGCGCAAACGGACTGGGAAAGTGCCATTAGCCCCCTCTCCCATTAGCATCCCGTGTGACAGCACAACAAGGAGAGTTCTATCCGCTACCTTGCATGTGACAGTGCGTGTCTGGTTGTCGTAGCCTCCGCCTGCTGCTGTCGCTGAGAAGGTGACAATCTCATCCTCATAGTCGGAGTCATAAGTCTCCAAATACACAAGGTTCCATAGTCTCTTCCAACTCTGCAGGGTGAGTGTAAGCGTTATTTGGAGGCGAGGCTCTGAGTAGTCCCGCTCTGACCTGTCCCTGTTTACAAGACGGACCTTCGGGTTGTTGGATGTGACGGTTACAGTCACATCAGCAGTCGGTTGGTGGCTCAACCACAATGACAAAAAATAAGAAGAATTCTCGTTAATGTATTTTCCTTCTCTTTCGCAACCGTCGTATGTATCCATCATTAACTTATGATTCTGCCCATGCACCGGCACTGAAAACGCCAGCCCCAGAAACAGCACGCCGACCAGCAGCAGCAGCCGCTGACACAAACAAAAAATATCAGCCAAGCAATGGGACATCAGCGGTCGGGGAACAGGGAATGAGGGAGTGAATCGGGGTGTT
>MEIF01000155.1 GCA_001750645.1 Gammaproteobacteria bacterium AqS3 | reverse complement strand
GTCATTTGGCGGGGTCGGTGATCATACATGAAAAAATAGCCGCAATGTCGAGTCGGACAATGCAGGCTATATCGATGATAATATTTGAACCGGAAAAAGATAGCTAAAATATCGGGGATTCAAAAAAGAGCCGCGTATTTTGAATCCATTGGTATATGGATAATAAAAACTTGAAACCGACGCTCGCCGGATTCAAAAGACATCGGGTTATTTTGAATCGTCCGGGGCTTTATCGTGTCGAAGATTTTTGAACCATGCGATGATCCGATGATGCCACTTCGGGGGTTGGCTGATCCATTTCATTCTGAAAACGAATCTGCCGTTTTCTGACAAAGGTGGATAATCGACCGTCGCGGCTTCGTAGATGTCGGGATAGTTTTCTTTGAGCAACCGAAACACATCGAACAACGGGTGTTTTTGATCGGCTTGCGGGGACGACGAAGGGCGATAGGTGTCGGAATAGACGATATGGAATTCGAAACACGGATTTTTCGGCAGTTGGATGACATGACATTCCAACCGCTTGACTTCTTCATGGTTGCGCATGTGATTTTGCATTTCGAATATCATGGTGAGGAGTTCTTTGTATGTGATCATCATGATGGTTTCCTTTTCGATTTGCCAATCGGTCGGGATCGTTCCCGCCAATAGACGGACTTTCCTTCGGGGTCGATCCTGTCGAAGATATTCGACACGATTTCTTTTTGCCATGGTTGGAGCCGGTATCCGATCGATCGGCGGGTCAGCGCGCAATATTCGTCCAGTTCGCCTTTGCTTCTGTATTGGCGGATCGCGCTTCCGATTTCGCATCGGATACGCGTGAAGTTTCCGCGAATGCAAGCCAATCGGAACATGATCCGGCGGGTTGTTCGGCGGGCCCAATATCGGCGTCGGGATTTGATCGCGCTGCGGGTCATCTTCATCATTTCAGCCCCCATTCTTTGATGATCATGGGCTCCCATCTGTCTTTGTACCGATGATGCTCCGCGTCGACGACTTCGCCGATCAGATTCGGAAATTCTTTTTCGAGATCCTCGCTGAATCTGATCGCGTATTTTTTCGTATTGTACTTTTTCATCGTCATGAACAGACCGACTTCTTCCCAGTACAATCGGACATGGTATCTCATTTCGCGGCCCCCCTAAGCGATGCGCGCTTGACCGGTTGCTTCGGCTTCCATCCCATCGGTATCGGTTCCCAGCCGTGATGGTCGGCGAGATGCACGGCATCGACTTTATGATGCAGCGGCATCGCGATCGCCCCCGGATAATACGGGTGCGGAATGGCGGTGAAGCCTAGCTCTTCGAATACGGCGATCATTTCCGCTTGGTCGAGTTGATGTGACATGTTGGTCGAGTTGGATGGGCATGGTGGAAGCGCGCGGGATCGAACCGCGATCGTTCGGGTGCAAGCCGAGTGCTCTCCCAGTTGAGCTACGCCCCCTATCGTTTTTTTCCTTTTCTCGCCCTTGGTTTTGTGTGTTTGTAAAACGGGCAATCGTCGCAATGGGCATCGACGGGTTCATAACGACAAAATCGTTGCACCACTTCGCCGTTGTTCGGCTTCATTTCATTCCCGCATCCGTTCGCGCCTTTCCACCATGCCGCTCTTTGGTTCGGCCGGCGGATAACGACTTGTTCTCTTGGATTTCTATCCATCATTCCGTAAGCGATTTGGACTGCGGAATCTTGGTCTGTGTATGACAGTGCCAATCCGCTTTCGTCAACGACTTGCCAAAGATCATGTTTCATCTTGATTTTCTCCGTTTTGAAACCATGTTTTCACTGCGGTGCGCGCCGCGTCCGTGATTCTTTCGATGCTATGATTGCGATATACCCCGTCATCGACTTCTTCGACTTCGGGTGCGTACATCTCGCGATACAGAGCGTTGGCGGTCGCAGTGTACACGGCTAGCGCGAGGCGGTCAATGTCGGTTTCCGACATGGTGCAGATGATGTTATTCTGGGGGTCGGTCATGCGATTGCTCCTATGATTGGGGGGAGACCGGGAATCGAACCCTGCTCGTCCGGGCCACAACCGGAAGTTCTGCCACTGAACTAATCTCCCCGTCGGATCAACGATGTTTCGACTTTCTCGAATACGATCCCTTGCCTTTTTTCGCTTTGGCGATGCGGGATCGAAACTTCGGGGTCATGACCGCGCGCTTTGCGAGGTTCGGTGCTCTGTTCATGATTGCGCTCTCCTGGTTGGTTGGCGACGAGTGCATTATACTCGAGAATCGATTTTTTGTCAAGCGTTATTCAGCATATTCAGCCGTCTTTTTCCTCACCGCCAGATCGAGCAAGTGAGTCGAGAATCGGCCGTCGATG
>MEIF01000154.1 GCA_001750645.1 Gammaproteobacteria bacterium AqS3 | reverse complement strand
TCGCCGCTCTCATGCAGGGCCCATGCATAAAAAGATTGGAACTCAGGCCGTCCGGGCGCTAGTTCCAAAGCTTTTTGCAAGTGTTCCAAAGCTTCCTCGATGTCCACGCCTTCTTTCGCTAGCAGATACCCCAGCCTTCCGTAAAACCAGGGATTATTCGGTTCTCTTGTTATCAAAGTCCTCAGCACATCCTCCGCTTCCGCCATCATGCCTACTTCGTTCAAGGCGAAGGCGTAAAAATCTAAAGCGTCGTTTGACGATTCCTCATCTATGTAGTTGCCCGCCCTGTTCAAAAGTATTGTCGCATCCTGCTGATCCCCCATCCTCTGCAGCATCAGGGCATAGATGATAACGGGTCTGGAGCTGTTTGAAGAGTTTTCTGACAGTTTACTAAAGTGCTCAACTATTTCTTCGCTGGGCCTATTTTTATAAAACGCCTGTAAAAACAGAACTTCATTGTATGCAGACCTCCATGGATCGTCTTGGCGCTTGTTTCGTAGATAGGTAAGAAGCCTCTCAAAGTTACTGTCCCTGTCTGGCAAGGACAGCAAAATCCTTCCGTAACTTCCAAATATTTCTTGTGCAGTTTCATCGTCAGCCGATAGTTCTTGATTGGCCGTCAGCAACTCGACGGCCTTTATATAATGGACTTCAGCAGCTTCCAAATCACCGCTTTTGTGGAGGGCGTAGCCGAGCGAGTGGATTGTCGCGGGCTCCTCGGATATTTCAACTGCCCTTTCCAGCAATTCAACGGCCTTCGCAAGCCTTTCATAATCATTTTTGGCAAGCAGATAGCCTAACGCATTATAGCTCCAGACATTCTCTGGATTCCGCAAAATCAAATCTTCGTAGATTGTTTCAGCTTCGTCAAGCAGTCCGGCTTCGCTTGCGTACCAGGCTCGCCAGAACTTGATTTCTTCGTTGTTGCTAAGAGTTGCTCGCAGATTGCCTAGGTTTTCGTAGGCGGCCAGCGCATCTTTGCTGAGCTTGTACTCTCGCTCAGAGTCTTTCAACTCCGTGTCCACACCAGCCCGGCGCTCATCCGGACTATATTCAATCTCCCAAGGAGCGGGCGAGGCGGCTAAGGCTGCTGACCCCCCCCCATCACTACCGCGACGATCGACGCGCCTTTCAGCCAAGACAGGATTTCTTTGATTTTCATATCGCACACCTCTCTACGGGGCATATTCTAATACGGAAGGCGAATCTTTCACACTTGCGCTTCTGCGACCGCGGCAGATATTTTAGCTTGCCTCTTCCCCTAAAGCCAAGCAAAGGCTCAAGAATTTTCAGGTTTCCCCTCCCAATTGACCCGCCAGCGCCTTTCGCGGCTCGGATAGCCAGAGCGTCAATTCGACAGGAGCCTCGCAGCACGGTCTGGCTAAGAACTGAAGAGGCGCGGCCATGGAGTCTGCGGGCCTTGAACTAATCACTCACAGCACGAGGACAATCGCTTCAGCCACGACGAGCAGGGGTCCCCAAAGGCCCGCCGGCCAATTCTCAACGCAGTATGCCCGGCTCCTCCTCGAAGCGTTCCTGGAAGAAGCTGTAGCCATACACTTCTGCATATTCGACCAAAGTCTGGGCCAGAAACTCGTTTTCGGAATCAATTCTCCAAGCGTAGTCCCATGCGTTTATCGCGTCTTCATACATCTCTGATTCCCAAAGAACTATTCCGTAGCGGGTGAGAATGGAAACCTGCAGATCCGGATTGTCGTATGAGATGACGATTTCTGCAGCAGTCCCTAGCAATTCACTCGCTTCTTCCAATCGCCCCAGCCTGTAGAGCACCCAGCCGTAAGAATCCATGATTGAAGGATCTTCCGGCGAGAGCTCCAGGGCTTCTCTCAAAATCAGCCTGGCCTCGACCAGCCTGTCGCTTTCGGTGGCTAGCAGGAAACCCAGATGATCGAGATAGTGCGCCTCTTCCGGATTGAGTTCAATGAGCGTGCGGTAAATGTTCTCGGCTTCCTCGTTCATGCCGGCCTTCTTGGCGTAGTAGGCCTGCTGGTACAAAAGTGGTTCGGTGAGACCGTATCCCAGCCAGTTCAAAGCCGTCAGGTATTCATAGGCTTTTTCCGCGCCTTCTTCTTCGTCTATGTACGCAGCATGCTCTATTACCTCGGCCGTGTATTCAGCCCGCTCGTCGTTCTCTTCCGATCTATCCTGAAACGCCAGGTCGTACTTCTCCACTGCCTCGAGCACGTCCACATGGTTACTGTCGTCATTCCAAGCCCTCTCCCAAGCGCCCTGCGCCGCCTCCTCATATCCAAGGTTCCAAAGAATTTCCCCGTATTCCACCATCGCCAACACGCGCTCGTACGCCCCCATCGGCGGCTCGTGATCCAAGGCCTGCCTGGCCAGGACGGCGGCGGCCGCGGACTGGCCGT
>MEIF01000153.1 GCA_001750645.1 Gammaproteobacteria bacterium AqS3 | reverse complement strand
CCCGAGCACGTCCACGACGGCCTCAGCCCCGAGCGCATCGCCGAGCTGTGCATGAACGAGTGCTACCACCCCTCCGACGTGCGCCGCCGCATCACCCGCATCGAGATCGTCCGCATCCGCCCGCAGATCTCGCCCGACGAGGACGTCGCCGGGCTGATCGAGGATCCCTGGCGAACCTTTGAGTGCGAGGACGACCCGAGCGGCTGCAGCGCGCGCTTCCAGGACGGCGAATATCCCCGCTCGGGGCGGCCCGCCACCTACTACGCCCGCGCCATCCAGGAGCCGACCCCGGCGGTCAACGGCGGCGGGGCGCGCTGCGAGTACGACGAGGCCGGCAACTGCATCCGGCCCAACTTCTGCCACGGCGACTGGCGCACCGACCCTGACGACGACTGCCTCGTCGAGGTCGAGGAGCGCGCCTGGTCCTCGCCCATCTACCTGACCCCGCCGGAGTGGCGCACGGCGGGGCGCTGAACGCCCGCATAACTGTTCGTCATCCCCGGGCTTATTCGCGCGTATGATGCGTCGGTCAGGTGCTTGGGAGGGTGCAATGATCAAGTGGTTGGGAGCTGGAATCGGGCTGCTGTTGCTGCTTATCGGAGCGGGGCTGTACGGCATCGGGGTCGGCTGGTTCGTCGAGCTGGACGGCATAGGTCAGATCGAGGGGCCCATGCTGCCCGAGGAGATCACCGCCGACATCCAGAACGCCCAGCGCGCCGCCGCCGAGGCCATTGAGGCCGGCACCGACAGGCAGATCCTGTTCGGCGACCTGCACGTCCACACCACCATCTCGCTCGACGCCTTTCTGCTCTCGCTGCCGGTGCTGGGCGCCGAGGGCGCCCACCCGGTCGCCGACGCCTGCGACTTTGCGCGCTACTGTGCCGCCCTGGATTTCTGGTCGATCAACGACCATGCCGAGGTCGGAACCGCCAAGCAGTGGAGCGAGGCCAAGCAGGCCATCCGCCAGTGCAACGCCGTCGCCGGGCCGGAGGAGAATCCCGACATGGTCAGCTTCCTCGGCTGGGAGTGGACCCAGGTCGGTCAGTCTCCGAAGGAGCACTACGGCCACAAGAATGTGATCTTCAGGGACACCGCCGAGGACGCCGTCCCGCGCCGCGCCATCGGCGCCCTGGGCATTGCCTCGTCAACCTTTGCCGGGACGCCGCTGCTGTCCCGCATCGGGGCCTACATCACCGCTCCGGGCGGCGACCGCAGGCGCTGGCTGGAGTGGGCCGCCTTCAGCGAGGGCGTCGCCAACCTGAAGCCCTGCACCGAGGGCGTTCCGGTGCGCGATCTCCCCGATGACTGCCGCGAGAATGTCGCGACCCCGGCCGAGCTGTTCGGCAAGCTCAACGACTGGGGCTTTGACAGCATCGTCATTCCGCACGGCAACACCTGGGGGTTCTACTCGCCGCCGGGCATTCAGTGGGACACCCAGCTGGACGAGTCGCAGAACGATCCCGAACTGCAGACCCTGATCGAGATGCACTCGGGCCACGGCAACAGCGAGGAGTACCGCCCCTGGCGCGCCGCCGTGTACAGCGACGCCGGCGAGCCGGTCTGCCCGGCGCCGACGAGGGACTACCTGCCCGACTGCTGGCGCGCCGGGCAGATCATCCAGGAGCGCTGCCTGGCCGATGACGAGGACGCCGCCACCTGCGAGGAGCGCGCCGCCGACGCCCGCGCCAAGCACCTGCGCGCCGGGGTCGCCGGCCGGCTGGTGGTTCCAGGCGCCGAGGGCGTTGACTGGGGCGACTCGGGGCAGTGCCGCGACTGCTTCCTGCCGGCCTTCTCCTATCGCCCCGGCGGCTCGGCGCAGTACGCCCTGGCGATCACCGACTTCGACAACGCCGAGGCCAACAACTTCCACTTCGGCTTCATCTCCTCCTCGGACAATCACTTCGCCCGCCCGGGCACCGGCTACAAGGAATACGGCCGGCGCGGCAACACCGAGGCCAACGGCCCCCGCAGCGCCGACATCCCGCAGATCCTGCAGCCGCCCCCCGCACCGCCGCAGAGCAGCGCCGTTGAGATCGACCCGCTGGAAATCCCGGGTTTTGCCCGTCTCGACACCGAGCGCCAGGCCAGCTTCTTCACCACCGGCGGGCTGGCCGTGGTGCATGCCGAAAACCGCTCGCGCGGAGCGGTGTGGGACGCCCTCAAGCGCCGCGAGACCTATGCCACCTCGGGTGATCGCATCCTGCTCTGGTTCAACCTCATCCAGGGCCCCCGCCGCGCGCCCATGGGCTCCAAGGTCGAGCTGCGCACCACGCCGACCTTCGAGGTCAAGGCCGTCGGCGCCTTCGAGCAGAAGCCCGGCTGCCCCGAGCACGTCCACGACGGCCTCAGCCCCGAGCGCATCGCCGAGCTGTGCATGAACGAGTGCTACCACCCCTCCGACGTGCGCCGCCGCATCAC
>MEIF01000152.1 GCA_001750645.1 Gammaproteobacteria bacterium AqS3 | reverse complement strand
AGAAAATACCCGCAGTTCGCTGCGGGTATTTTTTTATGCATGTACAGGGACAGAATCGGGATCAGGCAACGCTGTTTCCGGAACGACTGGATGATCTGATCGTCGAGGCCAATGCAGTGCGGGTGGTCGACGCCTTTGTCGACTCGCTGGACCTGAAGGCCTTGGGCTTTGCGCGCATCGAGCCCCAAGGGACGGGGCGACCGCCGTACCACCCCGGGGATCTGCTGAAGTTGTATCTGTACGGCTACATGTACCGTATCCGCAGCTGCCGGCGCCTGGAGCGGGAATGCCACAAGAACATCGAGGTGCTGTGGCTGCTGAACCGCCTGGCGCCGGACTTCAAGACCATTGCCAACTTCCGGGTAGACAACCGCAAAGCGTTACTGCGCGTGTGCACGGCCTTCGTGCAGTTCTGCCGGTCACAGTCTTTGTACGGCAGTGACAGGATCGCCATCGACGGCAGCAAGTTCACGGCCGACAACGCGCCCTCGCGAGTGCTGCGCAGGAAAGACCTGGCGAAGGAGTTGGGCCGGCTGGATGCGAAGATCGGGGCCTGGCTGGATGAGTTGGATGACGACGATGAGGACGAGCCGCCCGAGGGCGGTAATACTCAGGCGGCGCTGGAGGCGCTTAAGGCCGAGCGCGAAGGTCTGACAGAACAGATCCAGTCGCTGGATGACAAGCGCCTGGCAGCCCAGCCAATGACGGATCCCGATGCGCGGGTAATGCGGCGCGGCCACATCGGTTACAACGTACAGACGGCGGTGGATGGCAAGCACCACCTGATCGTTGATGTGGACGTGGTGCAGAGTGCTGCCGATCAAGAGCAGTTATACCGCATGGCGCGGCGTAGTCAGTGGCAACTCAAGAAAAAGCAACTTCACGTACTGGCTGACGCCGGCTACTCCAGTGGCCGGCACTTGAAGCGCTGCCAGGCGCATGACCTAACACCGTACGTGCCGGTGAACCGCAGCATCAACAACCGGGGCGATGGTGAGCTGTTCGACAAGTCCGCGTTCACCTACCACGCAAAGGGCGACCACTACACCTGCCCGGCCGGCGAGACCTTGCCGAAGAAGACCAAGAACACAAAGGACCGCCTGTAGGTGGTGTACCGTCTTTTCTGTAAATTCTTGATGGCTGGAAGTGCCGAGCCATCCGGTTATCCTTTTGAAAGCGATTTGACCAATTGCAGACAAGAGGAAAAACAGAATGGCTCAGCACAATGAGGATAGACCGATTGACGAGGCAGTGGAACGGCTGAAGACGAATGGCTTCGACGGGCTGGCCGATGCGGTGACGGTATTGCTGAACTCGGCGATGATGGCCGAACGCAGCGAACCTCTGGGCGCCGGCTTATGCGGGCGCAGTTCAGATCGCCGCGGTTATGCCAACGGTTACAAGGGCAAGTCCCTCAAGACGCGTCTCGGGACGCTGCAGCTCTCGGTGCCACAGACGCGCGACGGCGAGTTGTATCCGCAAAGTCTGACCCGCGGCCTGCGCTCGGAACGGGCGCTGTTGCTGGCGATCGCCGAGAGGTACGTGCAGGGCGTCTCCACACGTCGGGTAAAGAAGATCGTCGAAGAACTGTGCGGTATGGACGTCAGTTCCACGCAGGTCTCCAGGGCGGCCGCCGAACTCGATGGCATGCTCGAGGCCTGGCGAAGCCGGGATCTGGGCTGTTATCGCTACCTCATTCTCGATGCCCAGTACGAGAAGGTCCGGCAAACCGGCCAGGTACTGGATGCGGCGGTGCCGATTGCCTGTGGCGTCGATGACAGTGGCCACCGTGACATCCTGGGCGGCTCAGTGTCGTTGTCGGAGGCCGAGGTACACTGGCGTGGCTTCTTGTCCGAGCTCAAGGATCGCGGCCTGCACGGGCTCGAGATGATCGTCAGCGACAGCCACGAGGGTCTCAAGGCCGCCAGGAAGGCGGTGTTCCCGAGCGTGCCCTGGCAACGCGGCCAGTTCCACCTGCAGCAAAATGCCGGCCACTACGTGCCGAAAATGGCGATGCGTACGCAGGTCGCAGCCGATATCCGCGCGATCTTCAACGCACCGGACCAGGACGAGGCCGAGCATCTGCTCGACCAGTTCCTCAAGCGATATGAGAAGACGGCGCCGCCGCTCGTCACCTGGGCCGAGGAAGCGATCCCGGAGGGCTTTGCCGTGTTCTCCTTGCCGGAAAGCCAGCGCCGCAAACTCAGGACGACGAACCTGGTGGAACGACTCAACGAAGAAATCCGACGACGTACACGTGTCGCCAGACTGTTCCCGAATGAGGCCGCCTGCCTGCGGTTGGTGTCGGCGATACTGATGGCAATATCCGAAGACTGGCAGAGCGCCGGCAAACGCTACGTCGTCTTCAACAAAGAACGCGCGATCTAGGGATAACCGAAATTACAGAAAGGATGTTGCTCAATCC
>MEIF01000151.1 GCA_001750645.1 Gammaproteobacteria bacterium AqS3 | reverse complement strand
CCTCCGGGGATGATCTCGATGCGGGTTTCGGGTCGGCGTCTGAGCGCCCGCTCGACCGACGGGACTTGCATGGTCGACAAGTGCTCCGGCTTGAGGATCCGCACCGGGCAGGCCAGCCGCCGCAGCCAGCGCCGCCGGGCAAAGACCCCGGATTTCTGAAAGCACTGCGATTCCCAGGCCGGGCTGCAGCACAGCTCAACGCCCTCGCCCCCCTCGCCCCCCTTCCCTTCCGACACCGGACGCAGCCCGCCGGCGAGGTAATCCCGCAGCACCGCCTCGGGCCAGTCGGCAAACGCCCCTCGGCCCCGATACGACTCCAGCACCTGATCGGCGGAGTCATAGTGCCGCCGGCGACGGGCTGCGACAGCGGCCATCGGGTTTTTGATCAGTCCCAGGTTGAGCAGCCAGCGCCAGCCGGGCACCAGCACCGGATCCAGCGCCACCACGCCGGCGACCCGGTCAGGCATCTCGGCGGCGGCCTGCAGCACGACCGCCCCGCCCAGGGAATGCCCCATCAGCAGCACCGGTTCGGGCTCGGCCTCGAGCAGTCGCAGCAGGTCCTGGACAAACACCTCCCAGCTCCTCAGCCGGTCGGGGTCGGCGGGCAGCGGGCAGAACCCGTGCCCTCTCTGATCAACGGCGACCGCTGAGATTTCGGGGCGCCGCTCAGTCAGCTCGGTCAGAAACCGGGTATAGCAGACCGCATTGAAGCCGGTGGCGTGCAGCAGCAGCGCCCGCTGTCTCCCGCCGGGGTTGAACTGCAGACCGTATCGCTCCCTGCCGATGCCGTCGGTCAGGCGCACCGGCTCACCCGGGGGGCTACTCGAAGTTTCGGTCACCTGAAACACCGCTGGCCGCAATGTGGTGAACGCTCAGGTCAGCCCCGGAATATTCGTCCTCGGGACTGAGGCGAAGCTCGATGAAGCGGTTGAGCAGGCCGTACAGCGCCAGCCCCATCACCAGGGCGTAGCCCGCCCCCAGCACCGAGCCGACCAGCTGCGACAGCAGCGACACTCCGCCAAGCCCGCCGAGCAGCTCCTGCCCCATGATCCCGCAGGCGATGCCGCCCCAGACCCCGCAGATACCGTGCATCGGCCAAACGCCGAGGACGTCGTCAACTTTCCAGTTTTTCTGGGCGATCAGATACAGGCCGACGAAGAGCACGCCGGCGACGGCGCCGATGACGAGCGCGCCAATGGGGTGGACGACATCCGACCCGGCGCAGATGGCGACCAGACCGGCCAGCGGGCCGTTGTGCAGGAAGCCGGCATCGGCCCGCCCCATGATCAGCGCCGCCAGCGCCCCGCCCGCCATGGCCATAAGCGAGTTGACCGCCACCAGGCCGCTGATGCCGTCGAGCGACTGTGCTGACATCACATTGAAGCCGAACCAGCCGACCGTCAGAATCCACGCCCCCAGCGCCATGAACGGGATGCTCGAGGGTTCGAACAGCAGCATGCGGTCGCCCTGGTAGCGTCCCCGGCGGGCGCCGAGGATCAGCACCGCCGCCAGCGCCAGCCAGCCGCCGACTGCGTGCACCACGATGGAGCCGGCGAAGTCGTGGAAGGGCGCACCGAAGGCCGCCTCGAGCCAGTCCTGAAGGCCGTAATTGCCGTTCCACACGACACCCTCGAACAGCGGGTAGATCAGCGAGACGATCAGCGCCGAGGCCAGCAGCTGCGGATAGAAGCGGGCGCGCTCGGCGATGCCGCCGGAGATGATGGCCGGAATCGCGGCGGCAAAGGTCATCAGGAAGAAGAACTTGACCATTTCGTAGCCACTTTTCTCGGCCAGGCTCTGCGCCGAATCGAAGAAATGCCCGCCGTAGGCGACGGTATAGCCGATGAAGAAGTACATTGGCGCGGAGAGCGAGAGGTCGGCGAGGATCTTGCTGAGTGCATTGACCTGGTTTTTGTAGCGCACCGTGCCGACCTCGAGAAAGGCGAAGCCGGAGTGCATCGCCATGACCAGGATGGCGCCGATCAGGACAAACATGGTGTCGCCCGCCGACCCCAGCGTATGGACGGCCTCCCCGAGGGTCTGAACCTGATCGGCGACGGTTTCGACCGGGGCGGTTTCGACCGGGGCGGTTTCGACTGGGGCGGCTGAGGCAGTCTGGGCGGCGGGGTCTGCGGCCGGGGCTGCAACGCTCTCTGCGGCCGGATCTGCGGGAGACTCAACGACTCCGACCGCGTCGCTCCCGACCGTTTCGGCAGAGGCGCTGCCGGCGACCGCGAGTCCGGCCATGACTGCCGCAGCCCTGGCCAACTCAGCTGCTCTGGCTAGGGCGGATCTGGCGAGGCTGACGGTTTTGACGATGCGGGCGGGTCTGGTTGTGCTTGGGATCGTGGCGAGTTTGCTTGGGATCGTGGCGAGTTTGCTTGGGATCGTGGCGAGTTTGCTTGGGATCGTGGCGGGTTGGGTTGGGGTTGCGGGGGGTTGGGTTGGGGTTGGTTCGGCTGTTTGGGG
>MEIF01000150.1 GCA_001750645.1 Gammaproteobacteria bacterium AqS3 | reverse complement strand
ACGCCCTCATAGTCAGAACCAGTTGCGGTCAGTCTGATGGTCGCGGTGTCGGGGGCGGCATCCTCGTCCTCGACGGTGGTCACCGTCACGGTCTGAGCCTGACCCCAGTCGTCGGTCGTGAAGGTCAGCACGGCCTTGTCCAGCGTCATGTCGTCGTCCTGCCCCAGCGTCACCGTCACCTCCTCGCTCGGCTGCGTCGACAGCTTCACCGTGAAGGTCTCATCGCCGCCCTCATCCACCTGCAGCGATTTCGCCGACAGCAACAGACCCGGCTTGCTGTTGTCATTCACGGTCACTTCAACCTCGCCGGTCACGCCCTCATAGTCAGAACGCCCTCATAGTCAGAACCAGTTGCGGTCAGTCTGATGGTCGCGGTGTCGGGGGCGGCATCCTCGTCCTCGACGGTGGTCACCGTCACGGTCTGCTCCTCGTCCCAGTTTTCGGTCGTGAAGGTGAGGGTGGTTTGGTAGCCGTCGGTGTCGGGATCGACGTCCACCTTCACATCGGCATTGTCCGGCTGGGTCAGCTTCACCTTGACATCGGGTTCGTGGACAACATTCAGGTAGGGCTGAGCCGCCAGCTTCACCGTGAATGTTCTGCTGCCGCCCTCGGTGACTGCCAGGCTGTCCATTGACAGGATTAGCGTCGGCTTTATGTTCAAAATTCTTAAATCAGCAAATGCTATTCCATCATTCGGCAAGATCAGCACTACTCCGAAACCACTCGCGCCGTAGTACTTTGTAACGTTGATATGTTCTGATGTCTTCAGTGTCACGATCTGGAACACGTTCCAATTTGTTGGAGTGAAAGTCAAAGTGTCTTGGTTTCCGTCGGTATTCGGATCAGTATCAATCATCTGACTAGGATGAGCATTGCCATATGGCTCGGCTGTTAAAACCACATCCTGAGAGGGCTGCTGATGCAGTCTGATTCTGAAACTGGTGTCAATAAATCCTTCGTCAACTTGCCAAGGTTTCGGTTGGATGTCAAGGATGCTGGTATCCAGCACCGTCACTGTCCGGGCGATCACTTGGCCGTCGAAACCGCCGCCGCTTGCTGTGAACAGGACAGTGGCAATGTCGTCAGCGTAGTCGGCATCAACGAAAGTCTTAATCCCCGTATATTGCTTTTTGTTCCAATTCAATGGTGTGAAGGTAAGCGTGATTCGGGTCCGTAAATTTCTGAAAACTACATCGGAGTTGTCTGATGTGACGACGATGGTCACGTTCTCCGTCGGCTGTCTTGTCAAGTAAATTGAAAATGCATATTTAGACCCACCAAATCCTTCAATATCATCCAAGCCTGAATAACCTGACACCCAAAACTCCGGCTCCACCCCCTGGCTGTCGGTCACCGTCACCGAAACGCTGTTGGTGATGTTCCGGTAGCCCACACCCGATGCACTCAGCAAGATCTCCGTGCTGTCGTCTAGGGTGTCGTCGTCCCAGATCGTGCTCACCGTCACGGTCTGCGCCTCGTCCCAGTCGTCCTCCGTGAACGTCAGCGAGGTCTTGTCGATCATTGCGTTGATGTTGTCCGGCTGCCTCAGTGTCACCATGACATCATCTGAGGGCTGCGCCTCCAGCTCCACCTTGAAGATAGCTTCGTCCCCCTCCAATATCGTCAGCGATGCCGGCGACAGCGACAGACCCGGCTTGCTGTTGTCATTCACGGTCACTTCAACCTCGCCTGTCACACCCTCGTAGTCCGATCCAGATGCGGTCAGTCTGATGGTCGCGGTGCCGGGGGTGGGGTCTTCGTCCTCGGCGGCGGTCACCGTCACGGTCTGCTCCTCGTCCCAGTTGTCGGTCGTGAAGATGTGCGTGGTTTGGTAGCCGTCGGTGTCGGGATCGACGTCCACCTTCACATCGGCGTTGTCTGGCTGGGTCAGCTTCACCTTGACATCGGGTCGGGGAAGGTGCGACGCTCCCGGGCGGGGCATGGTCGCCAGCTTCACCGTGAATGTTCTGCTGCCGCCTTTGGTGACGTTCAGGCTGTCCCTTGACAGGATTAGCGCCGGTGAAATGTTTTTCACAACAATGTCATATCGTCTGGATGCGCCATTCGGCAAGACCAATGTAAAGATCTCCGACCAGTCACTGGTAACGACCTGATATCTGGATGCCTTTAATCTCACAGTCTGAAACTCGTTCCAATTCGTGGGGGTGAAAGTCAAAGTTTCCTGGATTCCGGCAGCATTCGAGTTCATATCAACTACTAAATAAGCACTAAGTTCTAGAGTTAAATCATATTTAAGAACCACATCCTGAGAGGGCTGCTGATGCAGTCTGACCTGGAAACTGGTGTCAAAAAACCCTTCGTAGACTTTCGAACGCTTCGGCTGGATGTCAATGATGCTGCTATCCCGAACAGTAAATCTCCGGGTTACTCTCAGGCCATCAAAACCGCCGCCGCTTGCGGTGAACCGGAGAGTGGCAATGTCATCAGTGTAATCGGCATCAATGAGAGCAGAAATATACGGCAACTTCTGAGATTTGTCCCAATTCAATGGCGTAAAGGTCAGCGTGTGTCGGGTTTGACCTATAGTCAATGCGAAAAACACATCGGGGTTGTCTGATGTGACGGTGATGGTCACGTTTGCCGTCGGCCGTGTTGACAACCTAACACTAATTGTCTCTATCAAATCAGAACCTTCTTCCCAAAAATGATCAGGATTTTCGTTTGTCACGAAAATTTTCGGATTATTCAGCTGTCCATAAATCGGAGCAGAAATCCCCAGCCCCAGAAACAGAATGCCGGCCAACAGCAACAACTGCTGCCGTGAACATATGCTGGCCTCTCGAATGTTCGCTTTCATGGGTTGAGTGCCTGGAAGCAAGGAATGGAATCAGATGATTCTGAATGCCGTCT
>MEIF01000015.1 GCA_001750645.1 Gammaproteobacteria bacterium AqS3 | reverse complement strand
GAGCCGATCCTCGACGCCCAGGCGACGGCACAGGCTGCCGGTGGCGATGTTGCGCACCACCGCCTCGAGCGGCAGCATTTTCAGATTGCGCACCAGGCTTTCGGTCGCCGTGGTGCGCTCGATGAGGTGGGTGGGGATGCCGCTCTGCTCGAGCGAGCGCATGACGATCTCGTTGATGCGGTTGTTGACCTCGCCCTTGTTGGCCAGCTGCGCCGTCTTTTTTCCGTCAAATGCCGATGTGTCGTCGCGAAACTCCATGATCAATTGATCCGGATGATCGGTGGCGTACAGCGATTTGGCCTTGCCTGTGGTGATCAGTTCCCCGCGCTCCGGGGCGGTGCGGTGCGTGTTGCTCATGATGTGCTGTTCCTTATGTCAAACCAGGTGGCGGTAGAGAATGTTGACGACGCGATCGATCACCTGCTTGGTGTCTTTGTCCGAGAAGTGCCTGGGCATTTCAGTCAGGCTCAGATCGATCTCAAAGCGGTCGGTGTCGGCGCGCACCTCCAGCAGCAGGGTCAGCTCAAGATCCTTCTCGCCGGTGAGCTTTTTGCCCGCAACGCTCAGGTACATCTGCCGCGTGCTGCGGTCCCGGTCGACGACGCCGACGCCGGAGCGCTCCATGCCCGGGGCGGCGCGCTCAAGCGTCGCCCAGAGCCGCTCGAACGGCAGGCTGACCAGCAGCCGGGAGGGACGCCCAGGAACCAGGCGGGCCTTCGGCCTTGAGCGAATGTTCTGCGCCAGCAGGGAGGCCTCGACCGACAGGTGCTGGTTGGCGGCGATGAACTCGGCCAGCTCGCGCAGGACTTCACTGCTCCGGTTCGATTCGTGCGCCACGTCCTTGGCCTCCACCCTGCCGACCGAGCCGGGCGCCAGATGGCGCAGCAGCACCTCGCTGGTCAGCGGACGCAGGCCGCTCTCAACCACGTACTCCAGCACGCTGCCATCCTCGAGCTCCCCGGAGCGAATGGTCCCGTACTCGGCGTCGTAGTCGCCAATGCCCCAGGGCTGCCCGTGCAGATACAGCTCGACCAGCGACCAGATCCGCTCGGGCGTGCTGCCGTCGATCGCCAGCCAGTAGACCTCCCCGAGGCGAAGCAGGCGCACGCGCTCGCTCTCCAGATCGCTGATGAGCCGACGCGGACGAACGATCTCGCCGAGCGGATCGCCGGCGTCGGGATGAATATCGGGGATGTCGTAGAGCTCGCTGGCCTCGGGCAGCTTGAGCTCCTCGGGCACCTGCAAGGCCTCGCCCTCTTCGGCCTCCATGTAGGGCGCCACCCTGTTGCCGCAGCCGGCCAGGAACAAAACCGCCGCCAGTGCGGGCCAGAGCATTCTTGCGTGTTTCATGGGGATTTTTCCAAGTCGTTGATCACTGCCCCGAGCTTTGCGGCCAGGTCCGCATCGGCATCGGGCAGGGGCACCAGCGGCAGGCGGATGCCCGGGGGGATCAGATCCATGAGGTGCAGCGCCCACTTGCAGGGAATCGGGCTGGCGACTTCGAACAGCACCCGGTGCAGGGGCATCAGCCTTTCGTTGGCGGCCCGCACGGCCTCATCGGACTGCCCCGAGCTCGCCAGGTCGCAGATCGTGCGCACCTGTGCCGGGGCGACATTGGCGCTGACCGAAATGCACCCCGACCCGCCCCGGATCATCAGCTCGTGCATGCTGAAATCATCGCCCGAAAGGATGGCAAATCCGCCCGATATCGCCTCGGAACAGGCTGCAAACAGCGCATCCATGCGCTCGGTGTCGGCAACGGCCTCTTTCAGGCCGACGATGTTGTCGACCTGGGCCAGGCGCGCGACCGTTTCCGGCAGCAGGTCGACCCCGGTGCGCCCCGGGACGTTGTAGAGGATCTGAGGAAGCCGGGGGACGGCCTCGGCAATTTTCAGAAAATGGCGGTACAGACCCTCCTGCGGCGGCCTGTTGTAATAGGGGCAGACCTGCATGCACCCGTCGACCCCGACATCGGCGACCCGCTTGGTCAATTCAACGCCCTCGGCGGTGGCGTTGGCGCCGGTGCCGCCGATCACCGGAAGGCGGCCGGCGGCAATGCGCACGGTGTGCTCGATCACTTTGACGTGCTCATCCAGCGCCAAGGTGGAGCACTCGCCGGTGGTGCCGACCGAAACCAGCCCCTCGGTCCCCGAGGCGATGTGCCACTCGATCAGCCTCTCCAGGCTGTCCAGACACAGGGTTTCGTCTTCCCGCATCGGGGTGACCAAGGCGACCAAGCTGCCGCGCGGCGGGCGGATATTCAACAGAGTGCGCACTTGGCGTGTTTTTGAGGGCGCCTATTATGCAGTCTGCACCGCCCAGCATAATGCCCCGCCGCTCTGGGAAGCAGTCCGCGTGAAGATCGCCCTCTGGATGCTCTATCTGCTCAGCGCCGGTGCTCTGTGCGGGGCGCTGCTCTATGTTCTGCACCGCCGCCGGGTCTGCTGGATTCTGGTGCTGCCGCTGGCGTGCATGCTGCTGACTCCGCTGCCGTGGAGCCCGGCTGCCCCGGAATGGGCGCCCGCCTGGTCGGTTCTGGCCGCCATGCTGCGGGATGATGTCGCCATCACCTGGCAGCATCTGGCTCTGCCGGGCGGAATTTTTGCGGCAGGCCTGATGTTCGGTGCGCTGCTTGACTGGCTGCTGCGGCCGGCGTCTGCCGAGGCTGCCGCTGTGGAGGCCGAGACCGAAGCGGCTGAGTTCGAAGAGGGGGAGTTCGAAGAGGGGAAGTTTGCCGAGGATGAGTTCGAAGAGGCTGAATTTGAAGACGAAGAGCTTGAGGGCGAGGCATTTGCCGGGGCCGAATTCGAAGAGGCTGAATTCTCAGGGGAGGCGTTTGCCGAGGATGAGTTCAAGCACGCTGAATTCGAAGACGAGCAATATGCACAGGATGCGGATGAGGCGGCGGCTGATCGCGAGGCTGTCGACCGGAAGACTTAGCCGCCTTTCTGTGCCGAGGCCAGCGCCCCCCGCGCGACCGCCGAGCCCGGTTTTTCGGGGATGAACAGCTGCAGTTGAAAGCTCTCGGCGATGCGGCTGAGGGATTGCACCCAGACCGCATTGCGAACCAGATTGCCGATCACCACCAGACGGCTGACCCCGAGCGCGTGCGCCACGGCCGATGCCAGCACTGCGGCAACCTCGGCGATCATCACGGTCAGGGCGGCGGCGACATCTTCGCGCACCGCCCCGTCCAGCAGGCGGGTTCCGTCGGCGGGCAGTTCAGAGGCGATGAGCTTGCCGAAATTGACTGCGGTGAATTCGGCGGGCAGGTTGCCGAGCGGCCCGCCGAACACGTCGCCGATGCACAGGTTGAAAGCGCCGGCGTCGCCGGCGCCCGCCCATTCGGCGAGCTGCCTCGGGCTGTCGGCTTCAAGCAGCAGGCGACCGAGGGCGAACAGCGCACCGCCGCCCGCCCCCGTGCCGCCGCAGTGGGTGTAGGTCTCGCCCGAGGCGTGCACCAGGGCAATGCCGGATCCGGCGCTGACCACCAGGCAGTTGTCCGCAAATTCGCCCTGCGCGGCGAGCTGACCGCCCAGCCCGACCGCCTCAAATTCGGGAATGCGCAGCAGCGGATGGCCGAGCACCTCATCGGGCAGCGCGCTGGAGCCCACCCCGGTGACGGCCAGCGGCAGTCCCTCGGGCAGATCAGAGCAGCGCCGCAGCAGGGACTCCATCGTCTCCTGTGCGCTGGCGCGTCTGGGGGTGCTGAAATATTCCCCGCCGCATACGGCATCGCCATTGCTGATGCCGATGTCAAAGGCGGCGGGGCAGTTCACGGGCGGTAGTGCAGAGCGCCCGGCTGCGGGGTGCGCAGCGGTGCGGCCAGCTCGGCGAACTCGCACAGGCGGGCGCGGGTTTCGCGCGGGTCGATGATGTCCTCGACCATGAAGGCCTCGGCCGTTCGCATCGGCGAGCGCACGGCGTTGAGCCGCTCCAGAATTTTCGCCTGCAGGGCTTCGGGGTCGTCGGAGTCGGCCAGCTCGGCGGTGT
The DNA here is from genome assembly GCA_001750645.1 of Gammaproteobacteria bacterium AqS3. Classification (GTDB taxonomy): domain Bacteria; phylum Pseudomonadota; class Gammaproteobacteria; order MEIF01; family AqS3; genus AqS3. Next base: position 37,118 of record MEIF01000015.1, on the reverse strand, counting down.
AGGCCGCCTCAATGCCGCCCTCGACCGGCAGCGAACCCCAGTCCCCCGAGGGCCAGGCCATGCGGTACTGCAGGCGGGAGTGATTGCTGTGCCCGGCGCCGGCGACCCCGAACACCTTGCGCAGAATGACCGAACACCAGGGCACGCTGGCCCGGTAGATGGTCGCCAGGGCGCGCGCACCGTGGCGGATGGTGGCCGCCTTTTCAGCCGCCAGTCCGATCACAAAGCCGGGGTTGTCGACCAGGTTGATCACCGGCAGGTGAAAGGTCTCGGCCAGCTCGACAAAGCGCATCGCCTTCTGCGACGTGGCGTCGCTCCAGCCCCCGCCGTAGTGGTAGGGATCGGAGGCCATCAGCGCCATCGGCCAGCCGTTGACCCGCACCAGCGCCGTCATCAGCGAGCGGCCGAAGAAGCGTCCGATCTCAAAGACGCTGCCGGCATCGCAGATCTCCTCAACGATGCGGCGCACGTCAAAAACCTGGCGCCGGTCGCGCGGGATGGCCTCCAGCAGCCAGTCGGAACTGCGCTGTGCCGGATCGTCGCAGGCGGTCCGCTCGGGCAGGGCGTGCACGGATGCCGGCAGATAGGAGAGAAAGCGGCGCGCGCGCCCGAATGCCTCGTCCTCGCTCTCGACCACGTCGTCGACGGCGCCATTGCGGGTGTGTATCCGATATCCGCCGAGCTCCTCCTTGCTCAGATCCTCGCCGAGGCGGGCGACCACCGGCGGGCCGGCGACGAACAGCTGGCTGAGTCCCTTGACCATGATCGAGTAGTGGCTGCTGACCGCGCGCGCCGCACCCAGGCCGGCCACCGGGCCCAGAAGCAGCGAGACCACCGGAACCTCAACGAGATTGTCGACCACCAGATCCCACGCCGGGTTGGCCGGGACGTAGGTGCGCGCACCGGGGGCGTCCAGGCTCTTGACCGACCCGCCGCCGCCGGTGCCGTCCAGCAGCCGCAGCAGCGGAAGGCGCAATTCCTTCGCCATGCGCTCGGCGATGATCTGCTTGCCGGCGATGGCCGCATCCGCCGCCCCGCCCCGCACCGTGAAATCGTCGACCCCCACCACCACGGGGCGGCTGTCAATGCGCCCCCTCCCGGCAATGAAATTGGCGGGGGTGAAATCGGTCAGGGCGCCGTCGGCGTCGTACTCGCCGCGCCCGGCGAGCTTGCCGACTTCCTGAAAAGAGCCCTCATCCAGCAGCCGGCGAATGCGCTCCCGGGCGGTCAGCTTGCCTCGGCTGAGCTGGCGCCCGACCTTTTCCTCACCCCCCATCTGCTCGGCCAGCTGTGCCCGCCTGTTGAGCTCATCGACTTCCCGCTGCCAAGACATCACCCGCTCCTATCGGCGGATCAGACTCATCAGGGCTCCGACGAGCCCCCACTGCAGCAACCCCGCAAGCAGCGTCGCCGCCAGCAGGGGGAAGCCCCCGTTGTACAACGTGAAATTGACCATCTCAAGGGCGCACTGCGCCAGGCCGACGATGAGCCCGGCCTTGACGCCCTCCTCAAGCACACCCGAGTGCATCAGCCGGTTCACAAGGATGCACCCGACCAGATAGCCGAGCACCATGACCCAGATATGGTCAAAGAAATCACTCTCTGTGCGGAAGGCCTCCATCGTCGCATACTGCTCATAGAGCGGCATCATCAAAATGCCGAAGGCGCCCCAGCCGAAGAAGAAGCAGAACACCGCCCCGACAATGTTCGCCAGAACAACACGATTGCCCATTGAATTCCCCCCTCAAGGCGACCGAAGTCGACCGGGCAAGTTTAGCGCCCGCCCCGGCGATATCCGGCAGACGATCCGGATTAAAACTTCCAGACGAAGCTGACGAAGACCCCCTCTATCGCGTAGGGGACATCGGCGCGGTATTGGACGTACTCGCCGCGCACCCCCATGTTTTTATTGGCCTGCCACTCAACCCCCACGCCGAGAACCGCATCGACCCCGCTCGCCGTATCGCCGCCCGCATAGGTCTGCGTGCCCTCCTGGGAGCCGTCCACCTCCTCATCCGGCGCCCAGGGCAGCACCCCCTTGAGCTTGGCCACATCCTGGACGGTGGCTGTCCCCGAGCAGACCCCCGAGGTCGTGGAGAAGGTTCCGCCGGCTGCCGTGCAGAGATGCTCGTGCGTCTGCCGGTTGACCACGGCGCTGACTCGGTCGACGTGCTCCGGATGCATGTTCCAGCGATCATTCAGTGTTCCGGCGGGCTGGGTCTTGGACTGCACGCGGTTGACCCCGCCCCGCTCGGTGTTGGCGGAAAGCGCTTCACCGCCGTTGTCGCGATCACCAAAGTAGGCTTGGGGAATCAGGTTTCCGTTGGCGTCGCGCGCACCGAGCCGGCTGGTGTCAAGAGTGTTGGTGACCGCAACGGTGTGGGTGGTGCTGCCCTTCCAAAAATTCAGCCCAAAGCGCGCGAACAGCCCCCAGTTCGGGCCCCGCTTCCAATTGCGCACCAGACTGATGGCCGTGCTGCTCTGGCTGGTGCTGGTGCCGGTGACCCGAACGCTGTGCCTGACGGTGGTGCTGCCGGCATCGAAATAGCGCACCACGGCGTTATCGGTGGTGGCCGCCGGCCTGGCGGTGACATTTGCACTTCCCGATCCGCTGTAGATCGTGCTCCTGCCCGAGGCGCCGCCGTCCACCGAGGTGCTGAAGGACAGCGGGGCATCCAGCGCCTCGCTCTCAACCTCGCTCGTCCCGCTGACCTCAAACGCCCAGAGCGGACCCATGCGCACCCCCATGAACAGTCCGGCGAGGGGCGAGCCCCTCTCCTCGCACTGGACGCTGCCCGATTCAACTGCGGAGATGCCGACACCCGCAGAGGCATTGACATCGACGACTGCCCAGCCCTTCAGCACGCCATTGTCTGAGATGTCGGTCCTGAAACTGTGCCCCTGCATGTCCAGCGTGTAGGAGCCGATCGGGGTGACCCCCTGGGCCTGATTCAAATCTCTGTTATCCGGATTATTGGCGCCCGGCGTGAATGCCACGCTGTTGGAGCTCGATGCAATGCCGGCGGGTCTTGCCGAGGACAGCTGCACGGAGCTGACAATGCTTGAAACCAGCCGGCGGGACTGGCCGCAGAACTCCCCGCCGTCCAGTGACTGACCCCCGAACGCACCCCAGTAGAACTTATTGTCGTGCCCGTCTTCCTGAGCCGAGAGCGGCAGCGAGAGGAGACTTGCCAGCGCCAGAGCAGAGGTCGCCGCCATACAGCTTGCAACTCGCATCTTTGTCCCCCTAATTTTTATGGCGACTATTTTAACCCCGAGCAGACAGTCACCCGAGAGTCCCTAAAAAAATCCATCCTGCCGCAGAACGACAGGATGGATTGTCGAAGTGCCAATGCCTCGGATCAGAACTTCCAGATGGCGCTGAAGAACAGGCCGTCAAGGTCGTAGCCGTCGTCAGCTCCGTACTGGGTGTACTCGGCGCGCAGACCCAGGGTCTCGCTCACGATCCACTCAACCCCGACGCCGATGACGATGCCGGTGCCGCTGCTTTCCTCTTTCCAGGTCGTGGAGGTCGGAACAGTCTCGCCGCCCTTCTCAACACCTGAGGCTCCCGCCAGTTCGGTTCCATTGGGGGTCAGGCCGGTGAAGTAGAGCGCATCGGCTCCCAAACCGGCCAAGTGACCGTTGATGTGGGTATTGAGAGCCATTTTGTCAGCGTCGGTCAAGTTTTGGTTGCCAGCTGTGGTGAGGTCAGTGTCAACCGTTGAGGGAACAGTGCTTCCCAGCAGCGTGGTTTGTCTTTCATCCACATTGGCAGTCGATGTATCGTCCATGATCTCGGTGCCGCCGGTTCCGGCACCCCGATAGGCTGTGTAATCCGCCGTCGGAGCAGCCGTGGTGCCTCTGAGCACTGCCGTATGGTCGGTGCTGCCGTCCCACATGTTGAGACCCAGCCGACCGTAGACCTGCCAGCCGGAGCCGATCGGCAGGAAGCCGAGGGCGCTGATCACCATGCCGGAGGTCTCGCCTTCGGAGGAGATGTTGTAGTTGTAGTCAGTCTTGCCCTTGGTGTGTGCGAGAACGCGGGTGACCGTGTTGGCGGCAGTCGAGGTCGGCTGGGTATTCACGCTGCCATCTGAAGTGACGATGCGAGCCGTGGCCGTGACTTCTCCCGGAGTGGTCGAAAAAGTCGAAGTGACCGTGGTGTCGGTTGAAACGCCGCTGTTGGTGGCGAATTCAAAGGCAAAGTTTGAATTCATGCGATAGCCGAAGAAGATGCCGCTGGAAGTCCCGCTGTCCTCGCCGCAGGCAGCGCCAGTCGCGGCAGTTCCATTCAAGGCAGTGACTTTGCCTGTTGCAATGGTGTAGGTGGAATCTGCGAACATGCGGAGATTTTGGTTTGCGGTTGTGGACGTGCCCTTGGTCAAGTGGGTCGCAGTTCCGACCAGCGGGGCAGTAGTGCCGGCAAAAGAGACTGCCGCAGGTGTTCCCGCAGTGGCTTTGACCGCAGCCGCACCCATCAGAGTCGGATTGATGGCGCCCGTCAGCGTCTTGTTGGTCTCGCCGCACCAGTCGCCGGCAGAGGCGGAGCCGAAGTGCGCACCGACGTAAAAGCCTGGATCGTCAAAGGCCGCTGCCATCGGCGCTGAAATGCCCGCCAGTGCAAGCCCGCCCGAGAGGATCCACTTCCCGAAATCTTTCATAGTTTGTTCTCCGAATAAAAAAGCACAGCAAAAAAACGACAGAATTCAAACGAATTCTGCCGATGATTAATGTCCCCCTGAGCCAAAACAGAGCGGTCTGAACGACGCTGGCCCTGTCTGGCGGGGCGCACTATATCACAAGCCCCTGAGAATTCAGAATCTCAGCACCGAGGTGAACTGCAGCCCCTCGACATCAAAGCCGGCATCGGCGCCGTAGCTGGCGTATTCAATGCGCAGCCCGATGTCCCTGGAGAGCTCAAACTCAATCCCGACTGCCAGCAGAGCCGCAGTGCCGCTCTCGTTCCGATCCCGTGCTTCGGTCAGACCGCCGCGCACGGCAATGCCGTCATCCCCGGCCGAGTCCCGAAGCGAGTTTGAGGCGACATTGAAGCGGCTGGTCGAGACAGCCGGATTGGAGTAGTAGTTGTCGACTCCGCAGGCGGTCACCCGCAGGCACAGGGCTGTTCTCCTGTCGTCATCCGAGGCGCTGTCCGGGACGCCGTCGATGAATTTTTTGGCCTCGTCACTGGGCTCGTTGCCGGCCGTCCTCCACCCGGAGTCAATGGTGTCCGGCAGTGCGGGGTAAATCTTGTTGCTGGCATTGATGACCTCGGTGCGGGTGACGCGAAACCGGCTTCTGCCCTTCCAAAAATTGAGGCCGGCGCGCACCAGGAGCGCCCAGCGGGATTCAGGAGCCCTCCAGCGATAGGCCACGGCCAGCCAGTTGCTGTTGGATTCGCCCTCTGTGATCACCTGATAGTCGTTGCGAATGGTGGTCACCCGCATCGTGCGATGCGCGGGATCCGCCGGGCTGAAATCCGGGGCGATGGCATTGGCCGCCAGCGCCGCCTCATAGCGGGGCTGGGTCAGGGCGGTGATTTCGGCTCGGGCGGATATCTCGGGCGATGAGTAGGTGTGCAGACCGCTGAACACCTGATCACTGTTGCGCCCCGCCTCAATCGAGAAGCGCTCATTGATGACATAGCCGAGAAAGAAATTGCCGACGCTCTGGCGCTCCTCGCAGCTGCTGCCGGAGACCTCTGGGCTGCTCTCGGCATAGCCAGTCGTGCTGACTTCGGCCACCACCCGAAGCGAGGTGTTGGGATCGTAAGGGGAGGTCACGGTCCTCTTGATGATGAACGGCTGCTGATACGGTTCTCTGGTGCGCTCAAACAGGGGGTTGTATTTGGGGTTGGGCACTCGGGTCTCGGTGATTTTGTCCGGCGGGCCATTCAGGGACAGCACCTGCCTCTGCTGAACCGTGCCGGATTCGGAGAACACCACCCGGCTCGGGGCGCTGGATCCTGCGACCGCCCTGAATTTCGGGGAAAGCGCGGTCCGCAGGCTGCCGCAGTAGCTCTCGGAGGAGAAGCTGCCGATGCCAACGCCCGCATAAAAACGCTCCGCCCACACTGCGGGGGCGACCGACAGCAGCAGAAAAATCAGCCCCAGAAAACCGCCGGAAACGAAAAGTCCTGTGTTTCGATTCATGCAGATCTGTTCAGGCGGTCGAATTCGGCGGCGCACATTATTGCACCAGGGCAAGAATATTTCGATGCGGATTTACAATCTGATCGCCGCAATTTCCGGAGCGCCCATGCCCGGTGCGCTGATCAGCCTCGGCAGCAACATCGACCCGCAAGATCACATTCAGGCGGGGGCCAGGGCCCTGCGCGAGCGCTTCGGCGAATCGCTGCGCATGTCCCGGCTGTACTGGGCCGATGCCGTCGGCTTCGACGGGGCGACCTTCATCAACGCGGCCGCCCTGCTGCAGACCGAGCTCGGTCCGGCGGAGCTCAGCGAGCGGCTCGGCGAAATCGAGCACGAGCAGGGACGCATCCGCAGCGGCGAGCGTTTCTCGGACCGCACACTCGACATCGATCTGCTGACCTGGGGGGATGCGCACGGCCGCATCGAGGGCGTTGAGCTGCCCCGCCCCGAGCTGCATCAGTTCGGCTACGTGCTGGTGCCGGTGTGCGACCTCACCCCGGCCGGCCTGCACCCCACACTGCGGATCCCCTACCGGGAACTGCTCCTCAAGCTGCCGAAATCCGAGCAGACCCTGCGCCCCCTGACATCCGGCTAAACCGGATTGGCAACCTCGATGAAGCGGTGCCGCAGACCCAGCTGAGCAGCCAGGCGCTCTCCGACGGCCTGGACGCCGTAGCGCTCGGTGGCGTGATGCCCGGCGGCGATGAAGTGGATGCCGGCCTCGTGCGCGGCGTGGTAGTGCTGCTCGGAAATCTCGCCCGTCAGGAAGGCGTCGCAGCCGCGCGCCACGGCATGCCCCAGCCAGCCCTGTGCAGCCCCGGTACACCAGCCCACCGTGCGGACCCGCTCGGGACCGGAGCCGACCACCAGCGGTTCGCGTCCGAGCGCCTCGGCAATGTGATCGGCCAGAGCCGAGATATCAAGCGGATCGGGCAGCTCGCCGGTGCATCCGAGCGGGTTTTCGCCGTCCTCCAGCGGCCCGGTTGTGCGCCACCCCAGCACCCGTCCCAGCTGTGCGTTGTTGCCCAGCTCGGGGTGGGCGTCCAGCGGGAGGTGGTATCCCAGCAGGCTGATGTCGTGCCGCATCAACAGCCTGACGCGCGCCCCGGCGGGACCGGTCAGGACGCGCGGCTCGTTCTGCCAGAACCAGCCGTGGTGCACCAGCACCGCATCGGCGCCCGCCTCGGCCGCCCGGCGGATGAATTCCAGCGAGGCCGTCACTCCGGTCACCAGCAGCCCGACCGAATCTCGCCCCTCGACTTGGAGGCCGTTGGGTGCGTAGTCGCGAAACCGTCCGGGTTTGAGCAGTTCATCCAATGCACCGCAGACCCGCTGCAGCGGAACTCGCTGACCAGAAACATCACTCATAACGCTTTACCTTGAATTGAACGCAAGTAATACACTTGCCGACATGCCCCAAGCCCGCACCCCGCAGCAGCCATGAAGCCGATCCAGTCACGCCCGACACCCCTGCTCTTGGCGGCGATAGTCGGCCTTCTGATCGGGCTGACGACTTGGGCACTTCACTATCTGATGCACGGCCCGCACGGCGGCACAAACATCATTATGCAGCAGGGCGGCGGGTTCACCGACGCCGTGGAGCGCGCCGCCTCATCGGTGGTCAACATCCGCAGCATTCACCGCACAGAGCGCGCCGTCTGGGACCCCTTCGCGCACTTTTTCGGCCGGCAGCAGCGCCGCATTGAGCATCTGCAGACCTCGCTGGGCTCTGCGGTCATCATCGATCCGATCGGCTACCTGCTGACCAATGAGCACGTCATCCGCAATGCCACCGACATCGAGGTCGAGCTGGCCGGGGGGCGCACCGCCAAGGCCAGGCGCATCGGCAGCGATCCGGAGACCGACCTGGCCGTGCTGCACATTTCGCCCGGGGAGTTTCCCGTCTCCCCGATCGCCATCGGCTCGGCGGAGTCCCTGCACCTGGGCGAGACCGTGCTGGCCATCGGCAACCCGCTCGGCCTGGGGCAGACGGTGACCCAGGGCATCGTCAGTGCGACCCACCGCAATACCGGCAACCCCTACGCCTGGTTCATTCAGACCGATGCGGCGATCAACCGCGGCAACTCCGGCGGCGCTCTGATCGACACGCGCGGGCGGCTGGTCGGCATCAACACTTTTATTGTGAGTGCATCGGGCGGCTCGGACGGCCTCGGATTCGCCATCCCGGTCGAGATCGCCATGGACATCGCCTCCGAAATCATCACCGAGGGGCGCGTCCGGAGGGGCTCGCTGGGGCTGTTCAGGCTGCACCCGGTCGCCTGGGTCAACGCCGACGATCAGGCCGGGCAGCCGAGCCGGGGGCTGCTGGTGCAGGCGCTTGATCCGGCGGGTCCCATGTCGGTCGCGGGCATACGGCTGGGCGATGTCATCATCCGCTACAACGGCATGCCCATTGACGCCGACGGCCTCAACCGCACCGTACTGCGGGCCAAGGCGGGGGACACCATCCAGTTTGACCTGCTGCGGGGCGGTCAGGTGCTCTCCATTCGCGTCCCCCTGGTGTCCCGGAGCCGCTGAGTTTCCCCTTCCAGATTGATGTCCCCCGCAAGAGCGCTGACTATAATCCCCAGCCGCCGACCGCTCCGGGCATGCCGGATTCAGTCGGTCGTGATTCCGTCCACCACCCGCCTTTCCATGACGCATCTCTCCCCATTCGCAAGAACCTGTCTCCCGGCGCTGCTGCTGTTTGCGGCGCTCGCAGCCGGCCCGAGCCGCGCCCAGGAGCATCCGGCTTATCAGGTCATGAGCCAGGCGGTCGACGAGCTCTTTGACACCATTGAGAGCAGCTCCGGCCAGCCGGACGAGGCCGTCGACCGGACCATCCGCGAGCAGCTCAGCCGCAACATCGCATTTGAGGCCATCACCCGGCGCATACTCGGCAAGCAGTTCGAAAGCGCCAGCCCCGAACAGGTCGAGCGCGCGGTTCAGCTGGTGCGCGACCTGATGCTGGGCACTTATGTCTCGCTGCTCAGGGAAGTCAAGCGCAGCCAGATCCATCTGCTGCCAATGGGCAAGTCGGACGCCAAGGAGAGCAATGCGGTGGTGCGCTCCAAGGTCCGCCTGGAGAGCGGCATGCTGCTCGACATCAACTTTCTGATGCGCCCCGACAGCCAGGACCAGTGGCAGCTGCACAACATCCAGACGGTCACCGACAGCGGGCGCAAAATCAACCTGGTCAAACTGTTCCAGCGCCAGATGCAGCTGGCCTTCAGTGCCTCGGGCAGCGATCTGAGTGCGACCCTGGACTCGCTCGAGCGCAGCATGTCCGAACGGCCATGAGCGAGGCCGTGGTTGAGGAACTCTGCGAGCGGCTGCGCACCCATCTGGGGGTGCAGGTGCAGACCCGCAGCGAGGGCAGCGCCTGGGTGTTTGAAATCGTCGGCGAGTGCTTTTCCGGCCTCAGCCGCGTCCGCCGCCAGCAGCTGGTCAACGCCCACCTCGCCGAGGCCATCTCCTCGGGCCAGATCCACGCCGTCATCCTGCACACGCACACGCCCGAGGAGGCCGCGCGCAGGGAGAACTCCGGATGAACCGGCTGATCATCGAGGGCGGCTGCCAGCTGCGGGGCGACATTCGCTGCTCGGGGGCAAAAAATTCGGCGCTGCCGATCCTGGCGGCCAGCCTGCTGGCGCGCGGATCGGTGCACATCAGCAACCTGCCCCACCTGCAGGACGTCACCACGATGCTGGAGCTGCTCGGGCGCATGGGAACCGACGTCATCCACGACGAGGACATGAGCGTCGAGGTCAACAGCTCCACGGTCCGCGAGTTGAGCGCACCGGTGGATCTGGTGCGCACCATGCGGGCGTCCATCCTGGTGCTGGGGCCGATGCTGTCCCGCTTCGGCGAGGCCACGGTCGCCATGCCGGGCGGCTGTGCGATCGGCACGCGCCCCGTCGATCAGCACATTCGCGCCCTGAGGCAGATGGGCGCCGAGATCACCGAAACCGAGGAGCACATTCATGCGCGCACCGGCGGTCACCTGCGGGGAGCCGAAATCACCATGGAGCTGGTGACCGTGACCGGGACGGAAAACGTCATGATGGCGGCGACCCTGGCCGAGGGGCGCAGCGTGATTCGCAATGCCGCCTGCGAACCCGAAGTCGCCGATCTGGCGCGCTGCCTCAACAGCTGGGGCGCCCGGATCAGCGGACACGGCACCGACACCATCGAGATCGAGGGGGTCAAACACCTGCACGGCGGCGAGTACGCCGTGATGTCCGACCGCATCGAGCTGGGCACTTATCTTGCGGCGGCGGCGATGACCCGCGGGTGCATTGAGGTCTTCAACGCCCAGCCCGAGCACGCCGGGGCGGTGCTCGACGCCCTGCGCAGCATGGGGGCAGAGATCGACGAGGGGGAGCACTCGGTGCGCCTCGACATGAAGGGCCGCCGGCCCAGGTCCCACGACCTCACCACAGCGCCCTTTCCGGCTTTTCCGACCGACATGCAGGCGCAGTTTGTCGCGGTCAACTGCGTCGCCGAGGGCTCCGCGCGGATCCAGGAGACGGTCTTTGAGAACCGCTTCATGCACGTCCAGGAGCTGCGGCGCATGGGGGCGCAGATCGAGCTCCAGGACAACGCCGTCTACGTCGAGGGCAGCGACGAGCTGCACGGCTCCCACGTCGAGGCCACCGATCTGCGCGCCTCGGCCTGCCTGGTGCTGGCCGGGCTGGCGGCGCGCGGACAGACCCTGGTCGACAACGTGCATCACATCGACCGCGGCTATGAGTGCATTGAGGAGAAATTCAACCTGCTGGGTGCCGAAATCCAGCGCACCGAAGCCGTCACCCCGTGAACGCCGGCGATGGCATTGTGCTGGGCCTGTCGCGCGGCAGGCTGCTGCAGCAGAGTCTGGATCTGCTGGCCGAGACCGGGCTGCAGGTGCACACCCCCCGCGAGCGGGAAATGCTCCACCCGACCAATGCCGAGGGCGTCCAGGTGCTGATCGGGCGCGGCATCGACATCATGACCCTGGTGGCGCGCGGGGCTGCGCACGCCGGCATCGTCGGCAGCGATCTGCTGCTCGAGCACGAACCCGACAACCTGCACCAGATGCTCGATCTGCGGCTCGGCCAGTGCCGCATCGTCACCGCCGCCCTGGAGCGTCCCGATGCGGGCGCCCGGGCTGCGGGCGGCAAGATGCGCGTCGCCGCCAAGCTGTCGCACATCGCCGCGCGCCACTACTCCGACGCCGGCCGCCAGGTCGAGATCATCAGCCTGCGGGGCGGGGTTGAGACCGCACCGCTTCTGGGGCTGTGCGAGGAGATCGTCGACATCGTCGACACCGGACGCACGCTGCGCGAAAACGGCCTGGTCGAGCAGGATGTGATTGCCCGGGTGAGCGCCCGGCTGATCATCAACAAGGCGGCGCTGGTGGTGCACGGCGCCCGGCTCAACCCGCTCATCGCCGATCTGCGCACAATCGTGGCCGAGCGCACCGGCGCCGGAGACTGAGTGGCCGCACCGATCCGCAGGCTGAAAGATCCCGGTGACGCCGAGGCCATCTCGGCTCTGCTGGCCCCGAGCGGCGCCGCTTGGGCGGATGCCGGCGAGACCGGCGAGTATGTCGCCCAGGTCATTGCCCGCGTGCGGGAGGGCGGCTCGGCGGCCGTGCTGCACTACGCCAGGGAGCTGGACGGCGCCGACGCCGAGGGTCTCGAGGATCTGCGCGCGCCCCCTGAACTGCTCCGCCAAGCCTGGGATGCCTTGGACGGCGCCGCACGGGAGGCCCTGTCTCTGGCGCAGCGGCGCATCCAGGCCTATCACGAGCACCAGGTGCAGGCCGATTGGTCGTATCAGGACGACATCGGCTTTCGCCTCGGCCAGCGGCTGACCCCGCTCTCCCGCATCGGGCTGTACATCCCCGGCGGGCGGGCGGCCTATCCGTCGACCCTGCTGATGAATGCGGTCCCGGCGCGCATCGCCGGGGTCGGTGAGATCGTCGCCATCAGCCCGGCGGCCTCCGCCGACGGGATCGCCCCCGCGGTCCTGGCGGCGGCGCACCTGGCCGGGGTGGGGTGCATCTACGCCCTCGGCGGAGCCCACGGCATCGCCCTGCTGGCGCACGGCGCCGAGAGCTTTGAGCCGGTCGAGAAGATCGTCGGCCCCGGCAACCGCTTCGTCACGGCCGCCAAGCGCCAGCTCTACGGCGCTGTCGGCATTGACTCCCTCGCCGGCCCCAGCGAGGTCGCGGTCATTGCCGATGCCGGCACCCCGCCCCGCTGGGCCGCCCTCGACCTCTGCGCCCAGGCCGAGCACGACCCCGATGCCCGGGCCGTGCTGTTCTGCGACAGCGGCGCCCACCTCGACCGCATCGAGGCGGCGCTGCTCGCCGAAATGGATCAGCTGCCCAGGCGCTCGATCATCTCGGCGTCGCTGCGGGATCACGGGGCGCTGATCCAGGTCGAGCGGTTGACCGATGCGGTGGAGTGGTGCAATCGCATGGCGCCCGAGCACCTGCAGCTCGCGGTTCAGGAGCCCGGCGCGCTGGCCGAGCGCGCGCGCTGCACCGGCGCCGTATTCCTGGGCATGCACGCCTGCGAGGCGCTGGGGGACTACACCGCCGGATCCAACCACGTGCTGCCGACCGCCGGCACCGCGCGCTTCGCCTCGCCGCTCGGGGTCGGCGATTTCAGGCGCCGCACCTCGGTGATCGAATGCACCCCCGAGGGCGCCGCGGCGCTGGCCGGACCCACCGCGGTGCTGGCCCGGCTGGAGGGACTGGAAGCCCACGCCCGGGCCGCTGAATCGCGTCTGAATCGCGACGAATAAATAAATGCCCCGCCCGGTCGCCCCCGGCGCACCGCCGGGGCCGGGAAGCGCTCGGCAGTCCCTAGCCGGAGCCGAGCTTCTCCCTGAGGCGCGCCTCCACCGATGGCGGCACCAGCTGGCTGACCTCGCCGCCAAATTTGGCGATCTCGCGCACCAGGGTCGAGGAGATGTGCGAGAGCCCGACATCGGGGGTCAGAAACACCGTCTCCAGATCGCGCTTGAGCGTGCGGTTCATGCTGGCGAGCTGCAGCTCGTATTCAAAGTCGGTCGTGGTGCGGACCCCGCGCAGCACGATGCTGGCGCCGACCTCCTCGGCGAATTTGTACATCAGGCCGGTAAAGCTGACGACCTCGACGCGCTCCCTGTCGGCAAACAGCTCCCTGGCCATTTCGATGCGCTCCTCAAGCGAAAAAATCGGCTTTTTTGCCTCGCTTTTGGCGATCGCCAGGGTGATCTGATCAAACACGCCGAGGGCGCGCTGGATCAGGTCCGTATGCCCCAGCGTAATCGGATCAAAGGTTCCCGGATACAGCGCCTTGGTCATGCCACCCTCCTGTTGATGCTGAACAGATCGTATAACTCGTCGGCCATCGCCCGCCCGAGATCCTCGGCCGAGGTCACCATGACGGCGCGGCGATAGTAGCTGCGCACGTCGTGGCCGATGCCGATGGCCACCAGCTCGACCGGCGAGCGCTCGTTGATCGCCCGGATCACCTGGCGCAGATGGCGCTCGAGATAGCCGCTGTGGTTGCAGTTCAGGGTTGAGTCATCGACCGGGGCGCCGTCCGACAGCACCATCAGAATGCGCCGCTCGCAGCGCGTGCGCATCAGCCGCTCGTGCGCCCAGAGCAGCGCCTCGCCGTCGACGTTCTCCTTCAGCAGCCCCTCTTTCAGCATCAGCCCGAGATTGCGCCGGCTGCGGCGCCAGTTGTCCCCCGCCCCCTTGAAGACGATGTGCAGCAGATCGCTGACCCGGCCGGGAGCCGGCGGCTTGCCGGAAAACTCCCAGCGCTTGCGCGAGTCGCCGCCCTTCCAGTGGCGTGAGGTGAACCCGAGCACCTCGGTGCGGATGCCGCAGCGCTCCAGCGTCGAGCCGAGCACGTCGGCGCAGACCGCCGCCATCGACATCGAGCGCCCGCGCATGGATCCCGAGCAGTCGATCAGCAGGGTGAATACGGTGTCGCGGAACGGGCTCTCCAGCTCGCGCTTGAACGACAGCGGCGCCCCCGGATCGGTGACCACGCGCACCAGCCTGGCCGTGTTGAGGATGCCCTCCTCCAGGTCGAACTCCCAGCTGCGGTGCTGCTGTGCCAGAAGCAGGCGCTGCAGACGGTTGGCGAGCCGGCCGATCAGCCCCTGGTGCGGCCGCACCAGCTCGTCGAGGTGCTTGCGCAGCTGGTTGAGTTCGGTCTCCTCGGCCAGCTCGCCGGCTCGGGCAATCTGATCAAACTCATCGGTGAACACGCCATAGCCCTCGTGCACCGCACCGTCGGTCTGGTTCTCCAGCCAGCCGTCCTGGCCGTCCCAGTGCTGCTCCTGGGGTTCGTCCTCCTCCTCGGCCAGCTGCATGCGCGAGAGGTCGACCTCGGCCTGTGCCCCCAGGTCAGCGGACACCTCGACCTGCTCGCCCTCCTCCTCGCCGTCGATCTCGGCCTCGCCGGCGGACGGGTCGCCGCCGTCCTGATCGGCGCCCTGGGGATCGGCGCCCTGATCTTCATCGGCGGCCTCCTCGGGCGGCTCCTCGAGCAGCTCCCAGCGGTGCATCAGGTCGAGCAGCGCCTCGGCAAAGGCCTGCTGATCCCCCAGGCGCTCGCACAGAGATGCAAGGCTCTGCGGCTGGATCTCGCCGAAGCGCTTGGCCAGATCGGCGCCCTGGGCGTCGGCCAGCTCGGCGGCCTGCCCGGTCAGCTCGACACCCGACAGGGCGCGCACCATCCACAGCTGCAGACCGAGCTGCTCGCGCATCTGCGGCGCCGAGGGGGGCGCCTCGCTCTCGGCGCGGTCGCCCCAGTGCGCCCGCAGGTTGGCCGAGACCCCGAGATGGCTGCGCAGGCCCAGGGCGGCGTAGCGCGCCGTCTCAAAAGCCGAGAACAGCTCGGCCGCATCGCCCTGCTGGGGCCTGTGCTCGCGCATCAGGTCGGCATCGTGGTGCAGCAGCTTCAGCGCCTCCAGGTCGGCGCTGCCGCGATAGGCCCTGTGGCGCTTGGGGTTGTGCGGAAGCCGCGGCAGCGTCAGCCGCTCGGAGGGGGCCTCGGCCGGGGGCCGGCGGCTGCCGTAGACGATTTCCAGATCGGGGCGATTGGCCAGGGCGCGCACCGCCCCGGCGATGGCCTGCTCCAGCAGAGGCGACTCGCTCACACCTTCAGCTCGACACCGGTGCAGCGCTGAAAGTATTCGGCGATCGTGGCACGCTCGGTCTCATCGCAGCGGTTCAGAAAGCTGAGCTGAAAAGCCTGGGCGATGTCTCTGAAGATGCTCATGTTCTGACCCCAGGCGATGACCGTGCGCGGCGACATGATCGTCGAGATGTCGCCTGCGATGAACCCCTGGCGCGTCAACTCGGCGACCTGCACCATCTGCCGCACCCACTGCTCGCGCTCGGGGATCTGCCAGTCCTTGAGGTGCGCCAGCACCACCTCGATCTCGGCGTCCTCCTCGAGGTAGTTCAGCTGGGTGAGGATGTGCCAGCGGTCGAGCTGCCCCTGGTTGATCTGCTGGGTGCCGTGGTAGAGGCCGGAGGTGTCGCCCAGCCCGACGGTGTTGGCGGTCCCGAACAGGCGAAAGGCGCTGTGCGGGGTGATGACGCGATTCTGATCCAGCAGGGTCAGGCGCCCCTCCACCTCGAGAATGCGCTGGATCACAAACATCACGTCGGGGCGGCCGGCGTCGTATTCGTCGAATACCAGCGCCACCGGGTGCTGCAGCGCCCAGGGCAGCAGCCCCTCGCGAAATTCGGTCACCTGGGCTCCGTCGCGCAAAACGATCGCATCCTTGCCGATCAGATCGATGCGGCTGATGTGGCTGTCGAGATTGATGCGCACGCAGGGCCAGTTGAGCCGCGCCGCGACCTGCTCGATGTGGGTGGATTTTCCGGTGCCGTGATAGCCCTGGATCAGCACCCGGCGGTTGAAGGCAAAGCCGGCCAGGATGACCCGCGTCGTCTCGGGGTCCAGCTTGTAGGCGGCATCCACCGGCGGGACGTGTTCGGCGGGCTCTGAGAATGCCGGAATGCTCCAGTCGACATCAACGCCGAACACGTCGTGGACTTCATCCCCCTGCATCTGTCGATCCGGTCCCTCGAGCATGTCATCTCCTTACCGGACGAGCCGGCCTGTTTTCATCGCCCCGGCACAGGGCCGATGTCTCTGCGGACGGGTTATGGTAGCGAACACGGCGGCAGCACGACCGGAAGTGCAGAAAATTGAGTTGGCCTGTAAGCCGGATTCTGTCGTGGACAGCCATTCACCTGGGAGCCGCATCGCTGCGACCCTCTTGCGGTCTACCCGGATCCAGTACGGGCCGCACTGCAGGATCCCTATTTGACCTTGCTCCGAACGGGGTTTGCCTGCCGGCGCCATTGCTGGCGCTCGCGGTGCGCTCTTACCGCACCTTTTCACCCTGACCTCAATGAGGCGGTTTATTTTCTGCTGCACTTTCCGTAGGCTCGCGCCCCCCAGAATTTCTCTGGCGTTCTGCCCTGCGGAGTCCGGACTTTCCTCTGTCTCCAGCGGCTGCCCGACCAACTCGCCGGCGAGTATAGCCCAGCGCCCGAGGGTTTGACATTCGGGCTCTGAGCGTCTTTAATGCGTCGCTCTGTTGGCAATGCAGTGTTCCCATGAAAATCAAATACATCGATCATCACCCCACAGAAGTCCTTGAGGAGTTCGGCGGAGTCGCCCCCGGGGAGAGCGACTTTGAACAGATCAACGAGATCTTTCAGACCCCGCTGACCGGCGCCTACAACTGGGACTACACCCTCCAGGACAACCGCATCAAAAAACTCTACGAGCTCGGCAAGGAGCTCAACTGGAACGCTGAGACCGATCTGGACTGGGAGGCGCCATTCGGCCACGATCAGCGCCCGACAGACCCGATACGCATGGCCGGTCTGGAGGGCTGGGAACCATACGACGCCCTCAGCGAGGAACAGAAAGTCCGCTTCGCCTGGGGCGATCTCTCCCAGTCGCTGAGCCAGTTCCTGCACGGCGAGCAGGGTGCGCTGCTGGTGGCCTCGCAGCTGGTCTCCTGCGCCCCCACCTACAACGCCAAGCTCTACGCCGCCTCGCAGACCTTCGACGAGGCCCGCCACGTCGAGGTCTTCAACAAATACCTGCAGGTGCGCTGCGGGATGATGTATCCGATCAACGACTCGCTCAAGCTGCTGCTCGACAAGATCCTCACCGACGAGCGCTGGGATCTCAAGTTCATCGGCATGCAGATCATCATCGAGGGTCTGGCGCTGGCGGCGTTTTCCTCGCTGCAGGCCACCGCGATCGACCCGCTGCTGAAAAATCTGCTGCACTACGTGCTGCGGGACGAGGCGCGTCACGTGACCTTCGGAGTCAACTACCTCGAGGAGTTCGTCGAAACCCTCAGCGAGGAGGAGAAAGCCGACCGCGCCGAGTTTGCCTATGAGGCCTGCGTGGTGATGCGCAACCGCATGCGCGCCGGCGGCTACGTATTTGAGCAGTTCGGCCTGGATCCCCAGGAGGGCATTGCGCGGCAGTTTGAAAGCCCCGGCTCGCAGACCTTCCGCACCCTGCTGTTCGCCCGCGTCATCCCCAACCTCAAGCGCATCGGCCTGCTGACCGAAGAGTTCCGCCAGCCCTACGAGGAACTCGGCGTGCTGAGCTTTGAGGAGTACGACAACGACGGCGTGCTCAACTGGGAGGATCTCAGCAAGCCCTACACCCGCGTCGCCTAATCAGCCGGATTCGGGCCTTCGGACTTGACCTGTGCACCCAGCTTGAGGGCGCGCTCGTAGAGCTCGCCGCGCGCTGATCCCCTGATAATCTTTGCGGCAATGCGCGCCGCCGCCGAGGGGCTGACCTCCCGCACCAGCGCCCGCAGCAGCTCGTCGGTCTCAATGCGCGCGGGGGCGTGCGATAAATCGCCGGGCTCCCGGGGCGCCCATATCAGCACCATTTCACCGCGCGCCATGTTGGGATCCTCCCGCAGCTGCGTGAGCAGCTCGTCGGGGCGCCCGCGATAGAAGGTTTCATGCAGTTTGGTCAGCTCGCGCGCAATCACCGCCGGACGGTCGGGATCCACCGCCTGAAGATCGGCCAGGGTTTTGGCGAGGCGGTGCGGGGCCTCGTAGAAAACCAGCGCACAGCTCAGGGGGCTGAGCTGTTGCAGAAGGTGCAGGCGCTGCCCCTGGCGGGACGGCAGAAATCCGGCAAAGTGAAAGGTGTCGGCCGGAAAGCCGCTTCCCACCAGAGCCGCCAGCAGCGCACTCGGCCCCGGAATCGGAACCACGCGGATGCCCGCCTGCACCGCCGCGCGCACCAGAGGAGCCCCGGGATCGTGGAGCAGCGGGGTGCCGGCGTCGCTGATCAGCGCCAGCGACTTGCCCGCGTTCAGCTGCCGCAGGGCGCGATCAACGGCCCGCGCACCGGAGTGTTGATGGTGGCTGACCAGCGGGGTGGCGATGTCCCAGGAGCGCAGCAGCTTGGCGCTGTGGCGGGTGTCCTCGGCGAGGATGGCGCTGACGCTGCGCAGCACGTCGAGTGCGCGCGCACTGAGATCCCGCAGATTCCCAATGGGGGTGGCGACCACATACAATTTTCCCGCCTCGGTGTCGCCGTGCAACTGTGTTCCCCGACCTGCGTCACACGCTCTGCATTGTATTGACCTGCCCGCTGCTGGCAGGGCTGTCGCTGTGGCGCGAAACGCCCAAGCCCATAGAGGACGAATGGGATCGGGAGGTGCTCGAGATCGCACTGCAGCAGATTGAAGCGCGCGCGGCGGCAGAGGATTGGATGGGCGCCCTGGTCGAGGCCACCTCGGGCATCGATTCGCTGCCGCCATCGTCCCTGCGACTGGCGCTGACCGAACATCTGGTGCAGTTTCTGTACTGCCTCTCTCCGGCCTACCTCTCGGGGGATGAAATCCAGGAGCTGCCAGAGCGCTGGCAGGAGTGGGTGCGGCTGTTCAGCGAAAACGAGCTTGATCGGGACGTGCTGACCGCCTGGCTGGAGCGCACCCCCGATCACCCGGCCGCGAACTGGAGCCGCGCCCTGCTGAATTCCGGCGCCCTCGGCGATGCCGATGAGCCCCCTCCCAAGATTTTCGCCGTCGCCCTGCCCCTGGGGGGCAAGTTCTCGGCGGTTGCCGAAAGCGTCCTGTCCGCCCTGCTGAGCCAGTTCTACGCGGAGCCCGACACCCAGCAGCTGCGTCTGCACATCCTGGACACCGACGAGATGGATGTGCGCGAAATCCTCGAGCGCACCCGGTCGCTGGGGGCCGAGGTGCTGATCGGACCGCTGCTCCGGGCCCGCGCGCGCACCCTGGTGCAGCTGTACGGCAGGGGCAAATATCCGTTCAAGCTGCTGCTGCTGAACCGCCCGGACCGCAGAATCAGCCTTCCCCAGAGGGCCTACGCCTATGCGCCCTCGGCGGCGCGCGAGGGCGAGCAGATCTCGGCGCACCTGAGGCATCTGGGAGTGCGGCACCCGCTGGTGCTGCTGGGCAGGCAGGGCTGGGCGCGCGCGCAGCTGTCGGTGCTGCGGGATGAGTGGGGCGACGCGCTGCGCGTCAGCCCCGCCCTTGAAAACAATGCGGCGCTGACCCGGCAGGTCGCCGAGGCGCTCGGCACCCGCGAGAGTCAGCAGCGGCATCGCAGCGTGCAGTCGCTGCTGGGCGGCCGCCTCGAGTTCGAGCCGCGCCGGCGGCAGGATGTCGATGTCGTCGTGCTGCTGCTCTCCAGCGACATCGGCCGGCGCATCGTCCCGACACTGGCCTACAACTTCGCCGCCGATTTGCCCGTGCTGGCGGCCTCCGCAGTGCTGCGGCACAGCGATCAGGAGCGCGAGGGCGATCTCTACGGCATCCGCACCCTGGCGCTGCCGATCGCCGTCGAGGGCATCGCCGCCGCAAACCCCGACTGGTCGGACGCCCCGATTGATTTCGACGACCAGGGCTGGGGCTTCACAGCCCTGGGAATCGACGCCTGGCGCCTGGCGCGCGGACTGCACCCGGGCCGGGTGCTGCGCGGCGCCAGCGGGCTGCTGCGCATCGCTGCGGACGGGCGCGTCCGCGGGCACAATGTCTGGGTGCGCTACTACGCGGGCCGTCTCAGCCTTGACCATCCGATTTGGCACTACCCCATCCTCAAAGGCGCTCGGCCAGAAAATGGAGCGCACCGCACGACGGCACCTTGAGCGCTCGGGGCTGAAGCTGATCGAATCCAACTTCACCGTCAAGGGCGGCGAGATTGATCTCATCATGCACCAGGGCGACACCCTGGTGTTCGTCGAAGTGCGCTACCGGCAAGAATCCGAGGCCGCGCTGACCTCGGTTGACGCTCACAAATGCAGGCGCATCGCCCGCGCCGCCGCCCGATATCTGCAGACGCACAAGGGCAATTACAGCGCCTGCCGTTTTGATCTGGTCGCCCTCTCCGGGCCTCCCCGGCGCCCTTATATAAAATGGCTGCCCGATGCCTGGCGGATGGATGAATGCTGAACGAATCGCATCCGTGCTCCATCGTCGGTCGTGCCGAACAGATGGCCCAGAACCGCGAGCGCCTGGCCTTCTACCAGAGCCCGCTGACCAGCATCGCCAGCGAAATTTCCACCTGCATCACCCGCAACGGCAGACTGCTGATCAGCGGCTGTGCGCGCAGCCAGTTTGCGGTTGATCTGCTGGTTCAGCTCATGCGCGGCTACGGCCAGCGCATACGCCCTCCCCTGCCGGCCGTGTCGCTGCGCCCCGAGGACCTCAATGAGGCGGCGCTGGACGCCCAGGCACGGCCGCAGGACTACCTGCTGCTGCTGTGGAGCAATGCCGATCCCGCCTCCTCCGAGCGCCATGCGGTGCTTGAGACGCTCGCCCGCCAGCAGTTCAGCTACGCCTGCATCGGGTGTCAGATCAAGGCGCCGCAGTGCCAGTCCAACCTGCTGGTGCGCGACGGCGATGTCGAGGTGCTGGTGCTGCTGCTGACGACGCTGACGGTCATGCTGGAGGCCAGCGTCCTGGGGCTGCACCAGGAACAGTGATGCCATTTTCGCAGGGCGGCATCCTCATCATCTCCCTGCTGATGCTTTGCACCCTCGGTTCAGCCCGGGAAATCAGCAGCCACGAGCGCAGCCGCGGGACCAAACTGAACGACCGCGACATCGTCCGCATCGTCGAGCGGAGCTTCAAGCG
This sequence comes from Gammaproteobacteria bacterium AqS3, assembly GCA_001750645.1. GTDB lineage: Bacteria > Pseudomonadota > Gammaproteobacteria > MEIF01 > AqS3 > AqS3. Next base: position 15,798 of record MEIF01000015.1, on the reverse strand, counting down.
GGACAAAAACTCTGACGACTTCAAGCGCAGCAATGTCTTCAGCTTCAACCAGATCGTGCTGCTGACCGGCCAGGTCGCCAGCGAGGCGGCGAGCAAGAACGCCGCCCGCTTCGCCGCCAAGATTCCGCTGGTGCGCAAGGTGCACAACTTTCTCGAAATCTCGGGGGCCACCACCTCGATCTCGCGCATCAGCGACCGGCTGGTGCGATCACGGGCGCGCCGCGCGGTGCGCAAGCTGGACATACGCGGCGAGACCGAGGTCATCGTCACCAACGGGCGCATCTATCTGCTCGGGCTGCTGACCCGCGAGGAGGCCGCCGAGGTCAACAAGACGGTGCGGGCGGTCAAGGGCGCAACCCACGTGGTCGCCCTGTACGAATACCTCTGATTGGCGGGCAGCCCCCGGCGGGCGGGCTACTTGACCTGGGCGGCCGTGATTTTGCGCATCTTGCGCTCCTCATCGCTGAGGCTCAGACGGATCGAGTCGCGCTTGAGCAGCCGCGCCAGGTAGTCGTTCAGCGCCGCCCCCGACTTCGTGCTGGGCAGCTCAATTCCCATGCGCTCAAGCCGCCAGAGAATCGGGAACAGGCAGCAGTCCGCCAATGTGAAGACATCGTGCTCGCGCTCGCCGTTGCTGATGCCGCCGAGCACATAGTGATGCGATCCGATCATCCGACCGATCTGAAGCAGCCGCTCCAGCACCTCCTTGCGCGCCTGGATTCGGTTGCGCTCGGCGGTCTTGCTGTTCATCAGGCGGTTGACGCGCGGAATCACATCATTCTCAAGCTGGTTCGTCCACTGGCGGCACTTGGCGCGCATCTTGGGGTAGACCGGCAGCAGCGGCGGGTGCGGGAAGCGCTCCTCAATGTATTCGAGAATGACCGAACGGTCATCCAGCTGCACGCCATCGTCGATCAGGCAGGGAAACCGCCCGGTCGGGTTGATCTCCAGCAGCCGCTCGGTGACGGCGCTTGAAGAGCTGCTGGAATTGACATTGATCGATTCATAGGCGACATCTTTGATCTCCAGAGCAATGCGCACACGGTGGCTGTAATGAACCGCAGGGTCGGAATAAAGTTTGGTAATCAAGGCTAGCCCTCCCGTAATGCCGTGCAATGCATCTAGTGCTTGTCCGCCACGTCCTTTTGAAACTCGCGATTCAGCATCCAGAGAATCACTATCAGCAGCAGCAGATAAAACACGACGTAAATGCCGACCGAAATGCGCTGGCTGCGGTAGGGTTCTGCGGTGTAGTGCAGATAGTTGGCCAGATCGTAGGCCGCCTGCCGGTATTCAGTCTCGCCCATCATCCCCGTGCCGGCGTCGACCTGAAGAACATCGCAGCTCTCCTCGGTGATCAGCTCGCGCGTGAGGGGATCCCGCCGCACCCCGCCGTTTTCTGCATAAGTCCGCACCGGAGCACACACCTGGCGCTGCACACCCTGCAGCTCCTCAAGCACGTGCGGCATGCCGACATTGGGGAACACCCGGTTGTTGTGCCCCAGCGGGCGCGTCTCATCGCGGTAGAAGGCCAGCAGGTAGGTGTAGAGCCACTGGGGCGAGCGCGCCCGGGTGATGAGCGACAGGTCGGGCGGCGGCGCCCCGAACCATTTCTTGGCGTCGGCCACCTTCATGCCGTTGACGATCAGCGAGCCGGGCTGCGAGCCGTCAAAAATCAGATGCTCCTTGAGCAGATCAATATCGACGCCCACGTCCTCGGCGAAGCGCTCATAGCGGGCGTAGCGGGTCGTGTGACAGCCCAGGCAGTAGTTCATGAACAGCGCCGCCCCCCGTTGCAGCGAGGCTCTGTCCGACATGTCAAAAGAGACATCCTCGCACTCGCCGGTGCCCTTCCAGGTTCCGCAGGGCGCACTGACTGCGGCATGCACCGACAGCGCACCCAGCTGCGTCAAGGCGGCCAGCAGCAGCAGCAGCCCGGCGCGCATCATTCAAAGCGCTCCGGAACCGGCTTGACCTTCTCCCAGCTCGTGTAGAACGGCATCAGGACGAAATAGGAGAAGTACAGCACCGTGCCGACCCGGGCCAGCAGGGAGTAGAGCTCGGTCACCGGCTGCACGCCCAGATAGCCGAGCAGCAGGAAGCTGACGATGAACACCCCCAGCGCCAGCTTGGAAGGCCAGGAGCGATAGCGGATCGAGGCGACCGGGCTGCGGTCGAGCCAGGGCATGATGAACAGAATGGCGATGGCCGCCGCCATCACCACCAGCCCCCAGAATTTGGCGTCAATGCCAAACAGCGGATAGGTCACCGCCCGAAGCATGGCGTAGAACGGCGTGTAGTACCACACCGGGGCGATGTGCTCCGGGGTCTTGAGCGGGTTGGCCTCCTCGAAGTTGGCGTGCTCAAGGAAGTAGCCGCCGGCCTCGGGCAGGAAGAACATGATCACGCAGAACACCAGCAGAAACACCGCAGTCGCCAGCAGGTTGGGCAGCACCTTGTAGGGGTAGAAGGGAATGCTGTCGAGCGGGACCCCGTCGGCGTCGGTGTGGCGCTTGATGTCAATGCCGTCGGGGTTGCCGGAGCCGACCTCGTGCAGGGCGACGATGTGCAGAAACACCAGGAAGATCAGCACCAGCGGCAGCAGCACGACGTGCAGGGCGGTAAAGCGGGTCAGGGTGATCCCCGAGATCAGAAAATCGCCCCGAATCCAGGTGACCAGATCCTCCCCGACGACGGGGATGGCCCCGAACAGCGAGACGATGACCTGCGCCCCCCAGTAGGACATCTGCCCCCACGGCAGCACATAGCCGAGAAAACCCTCGGCCATCAGCACCACATAAATGGCCATGCCGATGATCCAGACCAGCTCGCGCGGGCGGCGATAGGAGCCGTAGAGCAGCCCCCGAAGCATGTGCAGGTAGACCACCGCGAAGAAGGCCGAGGCACCGGTCGAGTGCATGTAGCGCAGCAGCCAGCCCAGCTCGACATCGCGCATGATGTATTCGATCGAGGAAAAGGCCCCGGTCACCGTCGAGGAGTTGTAGCTCATCAGCAGCCAGACCCCGGAGACCAGCTGAATGACCAGAACCACCATCGAGAACATGCCGAAGTAGTACCAGAAATTCAGCCTGGACGGCGCCGGGTATTTGCTCATGTGGCGCTGCCAGACGTGCGTCACCGGCAGGCGGTCGTTGAGCCAGTCCATCGCGCTGCGGCTCCAGGCGGCGATGGCGCTCATGCGGCGTCCTCCTCGCCGATCACCAGCACGTCGTCGCTGAGATAACGGTGCGGGGGGACCTTCAGGTTGGTCGGTGCGGGGACGCCGGCGTAGACGCGCCCGACCATGTCGAAGGTCGAGCCGTGGCAGGGGCAGAAGAAGCCGCCCTGCCACTGGGCGTCAAAGGGCTCGGGCTGCACCTCGAAGAAGGGCTTGGGTGAGCAGCCCAGATGCGTGCAGATGCCGACCAGAACGGTGAACTCGGGCTTGAGGGAGCGCTGCGAATTGCGGGCGTACTCGGGCTGATCGGGCTGCTCGGAATCCGGATCGGCGAGACGATCCCGGTGCTTTTCCAGCCCGCCCAGCGAGGACTCGGTCTGGCGAATCACAAAGACCGGCTGACCCCGCCACTCGGCCACCAGCATGGTGCCCGGCTCGAGCTTGGTCAGGTCGACGCTGACCGGTGCACCCGAGGCGCGCGCCAGGGCGCTGGGCTGCCAGGAGACGAGAAAGGGAATGGCCGCTCCGGCGACGCCGCCCGCACCGACCACGACAGCGGATCCAATCAAGAACCGCCGCCTCGATTGATTCTTTTCCTGCGGCATTCGCTTAACGCTTGGAGTACTGCGGACGCTTGCGGGCCTTGTGCAGGCCGACTTTCTTGCGTTCCACTTTGCGGGCATCCCGGGTCACAAAACCGGCTGCACGCAGCACGGGCCTATGCGATTCATCCCAGTCCAGGAGGGCGCGCGTGATGCCGTGACGGATGGCCCCGGCCTGGCCAAAACTGCCCCCGCCGCGCACGCGCACGCGCACGTCAAAGCGATCAGAAAGATTGAGCAGCACCAGAGGCTGGCGCACAATCACCCGGGCGACATCGCGGGGAAAGTAGTCCTCAAGGGAACGCTCGTTGACGGTGATCTCCCCGCTGCCGTTGGGGATGAGGAAGACCCGGGCTGAGGCAGTCTTGCGCCGACCGGTTCCGTAGTAGTTCTTCACCGCCTCCCCAGCCATTCTTACAGCTCCAGCGGCTCGGGCTTCTGCGCCTGATGCGGATGCTCGGTGCCGGAATAGACCTTCAGTTTGTGCCGCATCGACCGACCCAGAGGGGTGTTCGGAAGCATGTTCTTGACCGCCAGCTGCAGCAGCCGCTCCGGATGACTCTCGCGCAGGGCCTTGGCGGAGGTGGCCTTGATGCCACCGGGATAACCGCTGTGGCGGTAGTAGATTTTGTCGGTCTCCTTGCTGCCGCTGAGCACGACCTTCTCGGCATTGATCACAACCACGTAGTCTCCCGTGTCAACGTGCGGCGTATAGATGGGCTTGTGCTTGCCCCGCAGATACACGGCCAAGCGGCTGGCCAGACGACCGAGCACCTGCCCGCTGGCATCAACCAGATGCCACCGGGGATCTAATTCAGAAGGTTTGGCACTGTAAGTCTTCAAGTGCTGCTCTCAGTACTTTTTGGATGCTGGACGGGTGCGCACCCAGCCAATTGGGGCGCATTATATTGCATAGAAACGAGGCTGTTGAGATGCGTGTCTCAGGCTGGAATCTTAGGGGCTGCCGCCTGAATAGAAGGTGATGAGTGGGGTTGCGAGGAGGCTTGAGCTGGATGTCATTCTGCCTGAGTTGAGGCATCTGGATTTGTGCACGGCTGTTGAGGAGAGGTGTGTGCCGGCAATTTCTGCAATATCTCCGCTCTCAGAGACACTGCGAGCAGTCAGAGCAGAGATATGGATAATGCCGCCCTGTAACAATCAGCCTACACCTTAGAGGGTTCCTGAGAACATGCAGTATTCACATCAGCAAAGCAAGTATCTGGCTCATTACCTGACTAGATCAGGCTATGGCGAGGAAGCATTCACGAAATCAATGGCATCCGCACGAGTGGACATGAACCCTCACCAGATTGAAGCCGCACTGTTTGCCCTAAAGTCCCCGCTCGCCAAAGGTGTGATTCTTGCTGATGAGGTTGGCCTCGGCAAGACTATCGAGGCCAGCCTCGTCATTGCACAGAAATGGGCCGAACGCAAACGTCGCGTTCTTCTGATTACGCCTGCCTCACTGCGAAAGCAATGGGAGCAGGAGTTAATGGAGAAGTTCTCACTGCCCAGCCTGATAATTGACGCAAAAGTATTTAAAGACCTGAAGCGCGGGGGTCAGGAAAACCCCTTCCGACAGGAAAATAAGATCGTCATATCTTCTTATGAATTTGCGTCAAATAAACATAAAGAACTGGCCGATATCGAGTGGGATTTCGCGGTTTATGATGAAGCACACCGATTGCGCAATGTCTACAAACAAGAAGGTTCCTCGCGCGCCAAGAAATTAAAGAAGGCGCTCAAAGGAATTTTCAAAATTCTATTGACTGCGACACCTCTGCAAAATTCATTGCTGGAGCTGTACGGCCTGGTTTCAATCATCGACGAAAAGCATTTCGGAGATGCTTCAACTTTCAAGTCTAATTACACTGGCCCGAAAACCTCTCCGGTGATGCTCACAGATTTACGTAAACGCCTTGCCCCAATGTGCAAACGCTCGCTTCGCAAGGAGGTTCAGGAAGCCGGGCATATCAACTATACCAAGCGCATTGCAAAAACATTTGATTTTGAACCCCATCAGAATGAAAAAGAGCTGTACGATGCTGTATCGGCCTATCTTCTCAGAAAAGACACCATAGCCTTTGGAGACAAACCCAACCAATTGATATTGTTGATCGCCAGAAAAATACTCGGATCATCGACGTTTGCGATCACGAAATTTTTAGACAGCATTGTTATGCGCTTGAAATCACAGAGCGAATTTACCGCAGAAGATTTTGATGACATTGATACCGCAGAGGAACTCGCGGAAGAAATGGACGAAAAAAGCACATCCTCCTCTCAATCTGAGCCTGTCAGCAATCAAAAGTTAGAAGAGGAGATCAGCCTGCTTGAAAAACTGCGAGATTTGGCAGAAAGAATTAAGAAAAATGCCAAGGGCGACAGCTTGGCGAATCAACTACCCAGTGTATTGGATGAAATTGAATCACGGGGGAGCCAGAGAAAGGCTGTTATTTTCACCGAATCAGTAAAAACCCAGATGTATCTCAAAAGGCTATTGTCAGCCAACGGTTTTGAAGATCATATTGTTTTACTAAACGGATCAAACAATGATCGTGACAGCAAGACAATCTATCAGGATTGGTTATCACAACATGCTGGCACAGAGATCATATCGGGCTCCAAAACAGCGGACATGAAGGCCGCGATTGTCGATGCCTTCAAGTCAGATGATAAAGCCATACTGATTTCCACCGAAGCAGGTGCTGAGGGCATCAACCTTCAATTCTGCTCTCTCTTGGTTAATTTCGACCTGCCTTGGAATCCACAGCGCGTGGAGCAGCGCATTGGCCGGATTCACCGCTACGGTCAAAAAACCGATGTCACAGTGGTCAACTTCTTGAACCTTACCAATCATGCCGAACAGCGTGTCTATGAGCTTCTAAATGAAAAGTTCAATCTTTTCAGCGGTGTATTTGGTGTCAGTGATGAAGTACTGGGCGCCATTGAAAACGGTATTGATTTTGAAAAACAGGTTTTGGAGATTGTCCAATCCGCAAGAACCAATGAAGAAATTAAAGCATCCTTTGATGAACTACAGGCAGAATTGCAGGATGCCATTAGCCAAGATATTCAGAATGCACGCAACCAGATCTTCAAAAGTTTTGACGAGAATGTTGTGGCAAAGCTGCGAACTCGAGAGAACAGCATCAAGTCCACACTGGATAATTTCACGCGGCGCCTAATTAATGTGGCCCGTGCTGAATTGCCGGATGCTAATTTTCATGGCGAAAACAGCCCGCGTTTTAATCATGAGGGGAAAACCTACACGACTGAATGGCCCTTGGCAGAAGAGCGAGGCTGGATATTTTTCCGACTGGTGGACGATAATCTGGCGACCAAACTGGTTGAGCAAGCCAAAGAACGCTCGCTGACCGACGATCAGCATGTTGTATTCGATCTCAACCAATATCCGGGCATGCTGGCTGATGTTGCACCGCTAAGAGGTCAATCGGGCTGGATGCAAATTACCAAGCTGCAAATGCCGACACTTAATGCACCTCGCGAAGAACTTGTGCTGGCCTGCATCGCCGATGATGGCACACAAATTGCTCCTGGAACAGCTGACCGTCTAATGCAAGTGCCTGGGGAAGTCATGAAATTGGAGGAAAGCACAGCCCCTCCCAAGCGGCTCGAGACAATTGCCAAGACACATCGCAAACAACTCATAAAAGATATGCATGTGCAGAATAGCGGTTGGTTAGATGATGAAACAGCGCGTTTAGACGCTTATGCAGAAGATCTTTCAAAAGCGGCTGATGAACAAATCAAAGAGCTAGAAGCTGAAATTAAGGAGGATAGGCGCAGGTCGAGAACTTCTTTTGGCTTGACCTTGCCAGAAAAAATCCAGGCCGAGCGAGATATTAGGCGCAAGGATAAAAAGCTCGACAAGTTGCGCCTTAATATTTATGAAGAACGCAAAAAAATTAGAAAAGGTGTAGAAACCATGCTGGATGAAATTGCCTCAAGTTTGGATACAACACCAGACTTTGAGCCGCTTATGCAGTTTCGTTGGACAGTAAAGTAGCAGTCATGGCAAATAAACAAAAACTGGAACTCACGTGGATCGGCAAAGACAAGCGCGCCAAACTAGAACCGCGCGTGCTGATTGAAGACCCTGAGAAATCCTACCATGCTGCCGAGCGTTGCAGCGATGACGATATTTTTGACAATATTTTGATCAAGGGTGACAACCTTTTGGCACTCAAAGCATTGGAATCTGATTACGCTGGAAAAGTGAAATGTATTTTCATTGATCCCCCATACAACACAGGCAGCGCTTTTGAACACTACGATGATGGCCTGGAGCACTCCATCTGGCTAGGGCTTATGCGCGACCGTTTGGAGGTGCTGAGAAACCTGTTGGCAGAAGACGGTTCGCTGTGGATTACCATAGATGACAATGAAGCGCATTACCTCAAGGTGCTATGTGACGAAATATTCGGAAGAAAAAATTTTGTGGCTGATATTATTTGGAATTCCACTAAATCTGTCACCAATACAGCCTTAATTTCCGGCGCTCACACTCACTGCTTGCTTTACTTTAAAGAAAAACAATATTGGATTAAGAACAGAGAACATTTTAGGTTGCCCGAGCCAGGAGAAGGCTTCTCAAACCCAGATAATGACCCCCGAGGGCCTTGGAAGGCCGACCCGTTTCAGGTGGGAGGGTGGCGTCCAAATCAGCAATATGAAATAGTTAATCCAAATACAGGTGAAGTCTATTTACCTAAAAAAGGATCCAGTTGGAAAAATGATTTCAATAAATTTCAAAAATTATTAAAGGACAATAGAATTGTTTTCGGAAAACACGGCAAATCAGCCCCCCAACGGAAAAGATTCCTATCGGAAGCATCTCAAAGAGGACGTGTTTCAACTACTTTGTGGAACGACCTAGATGCCACAACGAATGCAACTCAACATTCTAAAAAATTATTCAGAAGCAGTCCTTTTACTAATCCCAAGCCTGAGAACCTGGTTGAACGTATTTTGCAACTATGTTCTGACGAAGGTGATCTTATTCTCGACTCTTTTGCAGGATCGGGCACAACCGGTGCCGTCGCCCACAAAATGAGACGACGCTGGATTATGGTGGAGCTGGGTAAGCACTGTGACACACATATTGTCCCTCGCCTACGCAAAGTAATTGACGGCGAGGATCAAGGCGGGATCACAAAAACTGCGAATTGGAGGAAGGGGGGGGATTCCGCTATTACGCATTAGCACCGTCCCTGCTTGAAAAAGATGCTTACGGCAATTGGGTAATCAATAAAAAATACAACCCCGTTATGCTGGCAGAGGCCGTATGCAAGTTGATGGGCTTCACCTACGCCCCCTCGCTTGATCAAGCCACATATTGGCAGCACGGGCACTCAACCGAAAACGACTTTATATATGTGACAACTCGTGCGCTTACTCAGGGTGCATTGACAAAACTTTCCGCCGATGTCGGGGCTGAACGCACACTGAAGATCTGCTGCAAGGCCTTTAAGGGAAAGGCAGACGCATATCACAATCTGACAATAGAGAAGATTCCCCGCGCCGTATTAAAGAAATGCGAATGGGCGCACGATGATTACAGTCTGAATGTGGCCAATCTGCCCATGGCTGATGAGCATGCCGACTTGCCTCTCTTGGCATCTTCACGGCGAAACAAGAGGGACAGCTCATGAACCTAATCAATGAAAAACAAATCCGCAAACAATTGACTCAGCGCATGTCGCTCCGCTCTCCGCAGGAGAAGTCCTTGGACATTCTTGGTCAGGTGGTTAATAACATTGAGCTGAGCAAAACACCTGATCTACAAGCCCAGCTTGCGGCCATCCAGTCACGCTATGAAAATGTCAAAGATTTCGAGCGTGGTTTTCCCTCCCTCTGTTTTGCGGTGGCAACCGGCGTCGGAAAAACTCGCCTGATGGGGGCTTTTATTAGTTACTTAGTCCAGACAAGAAAATCAAATCACTTTTTCGTTCTGGCTCCTAACACCACGATCTATAGCAAACTGATCACAGATTTTTCCCAGGGCACATCCAAATATGTTTTCAAGGGCGTTTCAGAATTTGCACAAAAGCCGCCCTTGATCGTCACGGGCGATACCTGGGAGCAGGGGCATGGTGTTCAGGGCTCGGATATGCTGGGTTCAGGAGTCATCATCAATATCTTCAACATCGACAAAATCAACAAAGGCAAGGGCAAAATGCGCAAAATGCACGAAATTATCGGAGAGAGTTATTTCGAATATTTGGCCGGCCTGCCGGATCTCGTCATGTTGATGGATGAGGCGCACAGATATCGTGCCAAAGCCGCTTTCAATAGCATCAAGGAGCTGCAGCCCATACTCGGCCTTGAATTGACGGCAACGCCAAAATCAGTGGGCAGCAAATCAAAGTCCTTCCAAAATGTGATCTATGAATATGGCCTGGGCAACGCCATGGCCGATGGATTCGTGAAAGAACCAGCCGTTGTCACGCGGCAGAATTTTGATTCCTCATCGGTGAGTGCAGAGCAGCTGGAAAAGATCAAGCTGGAGGATGCGGTTCACTGTCATGAGGATGTCAAGGCGAAACTTATTCAATTTGCTCGAAATACTGGCCAGCCTGAGATTCATCCTTTCATCCTTGTGGTTGCACAAGATACCCATCATGCTTCTGATCTTCGCCAGTTCATCACATCTGAACAGTTTTTCAACGGGCGATACGCTGGCAAGGTCATTGAAGTGCATTCCAAAACAAGGGGCGAGGAGAGCGATGAAGCAACCGAGCGCCTGCTGGCAGTGGAGCGAGACCCGAATACGGAAATTGTCATCCATGTAAACAAACTTAAAGAGGGCTGGGATGTCAACAACCTATACACCATTGTGCCGCTCCGAGCTTCCGCCTCCGACATACTGACTGAACAAACACTGGGGCGAGGCTTGAGGCTGCCCTATGGACATCGGGTTGGCGATGAGGCTGTAGATGGCCTGAAAATCATTGCACATGACCGTTTTGACGCAGTCATTGCCAAGGCTCGGGAAGCGGATTCACTGGTGCGGATAAAGGCCATAACCGTGGGCGATGGTGGAGATATCGCTGCAACCGATCCAATCGTCAAAGAATCCAAACCTACTTTCGAAAACCGATTAAAGGGGCCTTCAGACGAGACGCAAGCTGACAGTCTTTCTTCTCAAATCCTTAACGAGAAACAAAAAATTCATGGCACTTTGTTAGACGTGCTCAAACAGATGGAAACACGCATGAGCGGAGGATTAAGGGATCTGACTCAGCCAGAAGTTCAGCAAGAAATTGCCCAGACTGTGACCGAGCTCACGATGCCAGAACAGAGAACCCTGGAGGGATTGGAAGGCACACCGGATATCGCCGCCATCGTCTCAAGCGGGATTGAGCACTTTGTGCAAAAAACCATCGAAATACCACACATTACTGTCGTGCCAAAAGATCACGTAAACTTCGGGTTTAACAATTTTGATCTTGAAAACCTCGAGCATATTAACTTCCAGCCCATTGACGATGATATTCAGATAACGCAGCTCAGAACAGAGGCGCGCAGCTACCTGGCACGGCCAGAAAGCACATCAGAGGAAGAACTGCTTGAAAACTACATCGTCCGACACCTAATAGACTTTGATGAAATCGACTATGACGCACACGCTGAACTTCTAAATAAACTGGCAGGCCAAATGATTGCTCACTTAAAGTCATACCTCAATACCAAAAAAGAAGTTGAAAACGTTTGCTTGGCTTATGGCTCCCAAATGGCGAAAGAGGTTTTCGGCCAAATGCAGGAGCATGTATGGGAAACAAAAACCGAGTTTGATACGCACTTGGTGCGTGCTTATCAAGTGGAAACAGGTGAAATTCTGACCGCTCCCAGCAAAGATCATATTCAAGATTTTTCTAATTCTGTCGCACCTCTCTCGGAGACTCGAAAATATATATTCGAAGGTTTCTCTGACAAAGCCTGCAGCCTGTTTTATAAATTTGACTCTGACCCGGAACGACAATTTGCTGTTTTGATAGACAAGCACACCTCGGAAGTCAATCTGTGGATGCGCCCCTCCTCTCGGAGCATTGAGATAACCTGGGAAGGCGGGAAAAAATACGAGCCGGATTTCATTGTCGAGACGAAGACGGAAAAGCTAATTGTCGAGATAAAAGCCGACAAAGACCTTGCAGACTCCGATGTTCAAAAAAAACGCGACGCTGCATGCCATTGGGTTGATCTGGCAAATAAGTTTGCGAAGGAACAGGGCAAGAAAAAATGGCGCTACCTGCTGATTGGTCAAAACAACATCACAGAAAGCGCCTCGCTCTCTGGCCTCATAGCAAAATGCACCCAAACTGCCAGGTAGCCACAGACAGTCAGCCATAACCTTTTTGAAAGCACTGACTTGATTGCATCCGAATTCTGCGGTTGGGACGGGTGTCTCAGGTTGGTTCTAAGGCGAGTGTCCCGGCCCGTCCTGGTCCTCGAAGCGCTTCCGCAGCTGCTCCGAACGCTCCGGCAGCCTGGGGTTGACGAGGAACATTTCGCCCTTGAGGTTCAGCTCGCGCGCCAACTGGGGCTCAACCCAGATTTTGTGAACCCGCCAGAGCGCCCTGGACTCCTCGCTCGGCAGGTGGAACGTCCTGCCGGTCTGCCCCTGATGGCGCAGGACATTCTGACGGTAGTCGGAAAAGCGCAGGCCCTCATTGAAGTAGAGGCTGACGAACCGCACCCTGCCCTGCTCCGCACCCGCCAAATCGGTGCGGTCCAGGCCCCGCTGGCGGTGGCCAAAGATGTGCGCTCCGTTGAGCTGGTAAGGCCCGATGTATTTCGGGCTCGGAATGGTGGCGTAGTGCTGGGCGTTCTCGCCGAAGACGCCGGCAACCGTCCCGTGCATGCGGGCGCGGGCGGCGTCGAGCTCAATGCTCTGCGAGATATTGAGATGCTCAACCGTCGCCCCCCACTGGCGCACCCCCAGGATCAGCGTCTCGGCCTGGATGTGCCCGGCCAGCACTCCGCCGTGGGCGCCTATGCCCTGCACCGAGCCGTCCGCGAGCGTCCGGCCGGTGCGGATCACGGCCTCGCCGGCGGCGCGAATGTCGCCCAGAGAAACCCCGCCCTGAACATCCATGCTGATCGCCCCGCCGGCGCTGACCACCCCGCCGACGGCCACTTCAAACCAGCCGGTCTTAAGGTCGCCGACCCGCCGCGTCCAGGTGCGGTCAACCCGGCCCATCAGCCGTCCGGGCAGGGCGCGGTTGCGGGTCAGGGTGATGCTTCCGCCTCCGTACTCAAGCGCCTGAACTTCGGGGTCGTCCACCCCGCCGATGACCAGGTCGCCCTCGGCGATGAGCTCCTTGAGCCGCACCGTCTGACGTGAGTTGTACACCGCCCCGGCAGCGTCAAAGGCCAGGTTTCCGCCGGCTGAGGCCGAGACCAGACCGCCCTCAAGTGCGGCATCGCTGTGCAGGGTCAGATCGATCCCGCTGTGGATGCCGATGTCGCCCAGCACGATGCTGGCGCGCACCGTCCGCAGCCAGTTTTCTGAATGGCTGTTGAGCATCAGATCTCCGCCGGAGAAGCGCAGCAGCGAAATGCTCACCGCCGCAGAGATGTCGGGGATCTGCCGGACGGCGTCGCTGCTGAGGCTGAAGGCGTCGAGCAGGACTCCGGCCAGATTCAGCACGCCCGCATGCCGCATGAGCCCGCTGCGACCGTGCAGCGACACCGCCCCGTCGATGCGGGAGGAGGCGATGGCAAAGCGCCCCGCAAAGCGGTCGAGGTTGAGGGTCATCCGCTCGCCCGCAATCCTGCCGGCTGTGAACCCCCAGCCCTGCACCGACACCAGGCCGCCGGGGGCGTCGACCTGCTGGACGGATATGTTTCCGCCGGCGGCCTGCAGCCAGACAAGCGTTCCGGCGGCGGAGAGTCTGGGCACGCTGAGTGCGGCCGCCACGCTGAGGGAAATCTCGGCCCCGCTGGAAACGCCCCTGAGGGAGATCTCGCCGGCGAGGATCTGCACCTCCTTGCGCGCCTGCAGCACGCCGAGATGAACGGAGCCGCCGGCGCTGATCCCCATGCGACCGCCCGAGCTGAGCGTGGTGTCCTGATTGACCTGGCCCGGAGCCGGTTGGGGCACGCTGCGCAGAACGTCGCCGGCGGCCCGGACAGTGGTGTCGCCGCCGACCAGCAGGCTGGCGTTGGCGGGTCCGAAGAGCACGATGTCTCTGCGGGCGGAGCTGAGCGTGAGGTTGCTGCCGGCGGTGATTTCAGCAAAGCTGACGGTCAGCCCCTGGCTGCTGTGGACGTAGACGTCCCGGTGCGCGTGCATGCCGCCGCTCTGGCTGAGTGCGACGCCGCTGTCGACGGAGAGGTCCCCGGAGAATGCGCTCAGCCGCTGGGCGATCAGGGTCACCCCCCGGATCGAGATCGACCCGGCGATGAGCGGTGCATCCATTCGCAGCACCGAGGCGCTGATGCGCACCGCCCGGCTGACGCTGGCGGCGCCGGAAATGTGGGCGCTCACGCCGGCCGAGATGTCGGCCTGGGCGCCGGCGCTGACGCCCTTGAGGTCAATCGCATCCTGAGCCCGAAGATGCAGATCGCTTCGCACCCGCAGAACGCCCAGACGAATGTCGCCGCCGGCGCTGATGCGCACCCTGCCCTGTGCACTCAGGGTGGTGTCCGGCCCGGTCGGGTTGGCGTCGAGGTCGGATATTCGGTGCAGGATGTCGCCCGATGCCAGGGCGGTCAGATCGCTCTGGAATGTGATGTGCTCGCTGCGGGCGCCGATGAAGGCAATGCTGCCGCCACCGGCGCTGAGGAAGATGCTGCCGCCGGCGCTGATCTGGCCGTGGCTGATGTCCAGCGCCGTCCCGACCCGGATGTCGATGTTGCGGTGCGCGTACAGCCCGCCCGCCTGGGTGAATGCCGCCCCGGCGACGACCGAGAGATCCTCCGCAGATGCACTCAGCAGCCGGGCGGTCAGGGTCTGCCCCCGGATCGAAACCGACCCGGCGATGAGCGGCTCATCAAGCCTCAACACCGATGCGCTCAGGCGCACCGCCCGGCTGATGCTGGCCGAGCCCGAAATGTGGACGCTGCCGCCGGCCGAGACATCAGCCTGGGCGCCGGCGCTGACGCCCTTGAGGTCGATCGCGTCCTGAGCCTGCAGATGCAGACTGTCCTGCACCTTCACGACGCCCAGACGAATATCGCCGCCGGCGCTGATGCTGACCCGGCCCTGTGCACTCAGCGTGGTGTCCGGCCCGGTCGGGTTGCTGTCCAGGTCCGATATCCGGCGCAGCACGTCCCCGGATGCCAGGGCGGTCAGGTCGCCATGTAAGGTCAGGCGGTCGCTGCGGGCGCCGATGAAGGCAATGCTGCCGCCCCCGGCGCTGAGGAAGATGCTGCCGCCGGCGCTGATCTGGTCGTAGCTGATGTCGAGCGCCGTCCCGACCCGGATGTCGATGTTGCGGTGCGCGTACAGCCCGCCCGCCTGCGTGAATGCCGCCCTGGCGACGACCGAGAGATCCCCCGAGGCTGCACTCAGCAGCTGGGCGGTCAGGGTCTGCCCCCGGATCGAAACCGACCCGGCGACGAGCGGCTCGTCAAACCGCAGCACCGAGGCGCTGATGCGCACCGCCCGGCTGATGCTGGCCGAGCCGGAAATGTGGATGCTTCCCCCGGCCGAGACGTCGGCCTGGGCGCCGGCGCTGATGTTCTTGAGATCGATCACATCGGCGGCCTGCAGATGCAGGGTGTTCTGCACCTTCACGACACCGAGGCGAATATCGCCGCCGGCGCTGATGCTCACCCTGCCCTGTGCGGTCAGCGTGGTGTCCGGACCGGTCGGGTTGCTGTCCAGGTCCGATATCCGGCGCAGCACATCCCCGGACGCCAAGGCGGTCAGGTCGCCATGGAAGGTCAGGCGGTCGCTGCGGGCGCCGATGAAGGCGATGCTGCCGCCGCCGGCGCTGAGGAAGATGCTGCCGCCTGTCTCCTCCGATCGCAAGCAACGCCAGTATCCGC